>JALTZZ010000001.1 GCA_027051165.1 archaeon
GTCCTACGGTTTTTAGCTCTGTTTTCTTCGGAATCATTCGGGACAATAGGCTTGCTTTCGCCGTATCCTTTTGCTACAATTCTGCCGGGAGAAATACCTTTTTTAACTAAATAATTTTTTACTGCTTCGGCTCTTTTCTGGGATAATTGTAAATTATATTCCTCCGAACCTCTGTCGTCAGTGTGTCCTGCTAACTCAATTTTAACACTTGGATTTTGCTTTAAGAAATTGGCAACTTTATTTAGTTCCGCTTGGGATTCCGGTTTTAATGTGTATTTATCAAAATCAAAGAAAACATTTTGCAGTTCAATGGTAGCACCTTTTTCCAATTTAGGCAGAATTATTTCCAGTTCGTAGTATTCTTCCGGGTTTTTGTGATTTTTCAGTGAGAAATTTTTACTGACAAATAAATGTCCTTTTGTTTCTACGTGTGCTGCGTAGTCTTTATTAAGAGGAAGCGAGAACAGAAATTCACCTGTTTTCGGATTTGAAGTTATTTGCCTGACGGTGTCTCCTGTTTCCAAATCCACTACCGTTATTGTTCCGAAAACGGGTTTTCCTTCCGAGTTTTTCAGTTGTTAGGGCGAATTTCTTCGGGGATTTCGAAGAAGAAAATATCGTTTTTTCCGAGCGTTCCTTCTCGGTCTGAGTTGTAGTAAGCTCTGTTTCCGAATGTGTTTATGTAGATATTTCTGTCATCTTTTGCAGTGTTAATAGGATAACCTAAGTTTCTGGGTTTAGTCCAGCCTGTGTCCGTGAGAGTGCTCATAAAGATATCCATACCACCGAATCCTACGTGATAATCTGAGGCGAAGTATAGAGTTTTTCCGTCTGCGTGAATGAAAGGAGCGTATTCATTCCCGGGAGTGTTGATAGTAGGACCTAAGTTTTTAGG
This sequence comes from archaeon, assembly GCA_027051165.1. Classification (GTDB taxonomy): domain Archaea; phylum Hydrothermarchaeota; class Hydrothermarchaeia; order JALTZZ01; family JALTZZ01; genus JALTZZ01. Next base: position 896 of record JALTZZ010000001.1, read on the forward strand.
TTCTGTCCAGTGTCCGTTTTTGAAGTAAGAAACCCAAATGTCTGCACCTCCCCTTGTTCCTTTCCTGTTGGATACGAAGTATAAAGTTTTACCGTCGTGGGATAAGCAAGGTTGGGCATCCCAGGCCGAGGAATTAATCGGTTCTCCCATATTTACGGGATTTTCCCAGTAAGCTCCTTTGAAGCGAGCTATATATAAATCGCAGGAGCCGAGGCCGTCGTTGCGGGAGCAACCGGTAAAAATTACAATTTGTCCGTCTTGTGATATGCAGGCTGCTCCTTCATTTTCCGGAGTATTAACAGGTTCTCCTAAATTCCGGGCTTTTTGCCATTGAGTATTTTGTTTTTTAGAGAAATAAAAATCTTCGGGATAAGATTTTAAGGAAGGCGAATATTCTCCTAAGTTTCCTTCGGGTCTTCTGGAAGTGAAGAATATCATACTTTCATCTGCGGTTAAATAAGGCATATAATCTTCGTAAGGAGAATTGATATTAGGACCGAGGTTTTTAGGATTGAAAGGCATTTTGTGTTTGATAGCTTCTTTTGCGAACGCTGCGTGGTCTGCGAGGACTGCCGCTTCTTGGAGCATATCAAAATTTTTCCGTTCTTTTTTTATGAAATCCATCAAGTATT
>JALTZZ010000002.1 GCA_027051165.1 archaeon
CTCTTTCTCATCTGGCACGATATCTCTCCTATCTAGTAGCCTACCTGTTTCCCTATGTTTCACCAAAAGAGTCTCTCCCACCGACCCAGACACGTCCTTGAGACGTATTCTGTAATCTGTTCCATCTATTTTAATAGAGATTTGACCTTCGTTAAACTCACCCGTTTGTTGAAGTATGTTTCTTATCTCAAGCAGTATTTGTTTTAAAACTTTGGTGCGGAGATGTTCGGGAACGGCGTTGTCCATAACCCCTTTCAGTATACCCTGCTCTATCAACCTTCCAGAAGCATCTCTTACTTTTACGAGCATGTATAGTTTGTGCTCCCCACCCATCGAGGAGAACTGCGCCTGTCCTTTATCTACAGATATTGATATTCCTGGTATTTCCTGACTTTTAAAAACTAATACTGGTGTTTCAACATCCTCTTCAAGGACATAGCTGCTTTTTTCCCACATCTCCTCAAGTTCTCTTATTTTCGCAACTTCTTTCAAGCCTTCGAATGTTCCACGGGCAAATGCGTTGAAACCTAAAATCCCAGATACGATAATGTTCGGATCGTTTCCGCTCAATAAAAGAAGTCTGTCAAACAGCTTTTTAGGGGCGACTATAATGCCTCTGTTGTGAAGCTTCTCAGTTATATCCTGGGCAGAAATTAGCTTACTATCTTCCGGAATTATCAGGATCGCCTGCTCTCCCTCAGGGATATTATCCACGCTATCCACTATTTCCATGTTTAGGCTTTCCGCCGTGTTATTGTCAATAGTTCCCTTAAGTGCATACATCCTCAGCATAACTTCCACCTTTTATATTTTATCCCTACCGCTTAATCTGTGCAGCATAGTGGAACCCGCATGCGTGAGCCATAAGAACTACCACGGCGGGGTCATAGCCGGTTCTAAGAAATTTGAGCAGCTGAACTATCTGTTCGCTTGCATCTGGATATAAAAAGCTCATAAGCTTAGCAAGTTTTATTATGTCCTCAAGCTTCTCTTCGGGTATGCCGAACACCTCCGTTATGCTTTCTCCATTAAGGTTGCACTCCGGATACATCTCCCTGACATTTTCAAACAAAGCTTCGATCTGCAGGAGTATATCGTTCTTCATCTTACACCTCCTTAAAGGGATTTATAAATAAAAGGGTTACAGGGTGCTGGATTGTTACCTCATTCATGATTTATAAACACCTTGAAGGGTTCAAAACCGATGAACTTCTCATCTTCAATATGGAAAACCATGTAAACTTCCGGGTATTCCCTTGCGCTCACATAACCGTTCAGGAGTATCTTAACGGGATAGCATGTATTAATCTTCAGGGGAAGAACTATAAAGGCGCTATACCTGTAGCTGTATGTGTCGTTTCCATCTTTCATATATACATTTACCTGTAATTTGTAATTCAGGCTCCTGTAATAACCGAATCTTTCTGCCATGGTTCGGATAGCTTTATATCTTGGGGGTACTTTTCCTTTGAGTGTCAGACAGACAAGCATGTCTATATAAGCGTTACCGTCATGATGCAAG
>JALTZZ010000003.1 GCA_027051165.1 archaeon
GATAACAAAGAGGTTAAGGAGATAGCGGATGAAAAATGGTATGTTGTCAACATTTTAATAGATGCATACTTAGCGAGCAGATACTTCCTCAGGAGGTATGGTGAAAGAGAGTTTAGAGAGGCGTATAATTTTGCAAGGAAGGTGTTTGAGTGCTTGAATATATGAAAATTTTAGAGGAAAGAAACAGGGATTTTGAAAAAAATAAAGAGAAATATTTTAGGAAAATTAAAGAGATTGCGAAGAAGTATAATGGGAAAGCCTACATATTCGGCTCGTATTTAAGGAGAGAGAGCTTGGCTGGAAGCGATGTTGACGTATTGGTTGTAGTTCCGGAAAACGTTGATAGACTAAAGGTTCTCTTTGAGCTGAGAAAAGAAATAAAAAATAGAAAATTCGAGTTCCACGTCCTAAATAAAAAAGAAGGAAAACTTTTTCTTAAACTTATCAAAGAATACCGAGTTTGCTGAGAAATTATGATTAATTCTCATGATTAATCTTGACCTTCACAGATGTGAGGAATTCAATTTCCTTAAGGCATCCACGATTTTTTTGAGGTTAAACAGCCATTTATAAATATTACCACATTTTCACAGCTGTGAAGATGCGGGTTTCATGGAAGAAATCTTCAACCTCACAGCTGTGAGAATACATCTTTCATAACAATTTTTGCCTTTTCTAAAAATTTTTCTGCATCTTCGATAATATCTTCGGCTTCTTCCTTTGAAGGTTTATAATAAATATCATAATCAGATCTTTCCCTTCTTTCTTGAGCTGTTATAAGAGCTTTTGCATAATATTCTTCGATAACTCCACTTTTCACAAACTCAAGACCGAACTGATGCACAACACCTCTGTGAGTTCTCGGATGTTTATTCTTCAAGCACAAAAGAGCTTTTGCCGCATAAAACATTGAATAATAAGCTCTGCTTATAGCGTCGTCGTAAATTCCCTTTTCAAACAAAACTTTTGCAGAGTTCAGCTTTGATTCTGCCTTTTCAAGCAGAAGGCTGCACTCATCCAACGACGATCCCCTCTTTCACGAGATTTCTGTAGAAAGCTGATTTCATTTTTTCTAAAAGGCTATACTCTTCTGAAGAGAGAACTTTTGCGGATATATAGATTCCGGTTTTTAACAGCACATCTAAAACTATATCCGAGATTTCCTTCTGCATTTTGAAAGAATCGCCATCCACTACAATAAGAACGTCTATATCGGAGCCTTCTTTAAATTCCCCCCTTGCGGCAGAGCCGAAAAGTATTATCTTCTTTACCTTCTCACCGTATCTCTTCTTCAAATCCTTGACAAAAAGATCTAATGCTTCCATCACAGTATGCTCGATGTTTTAACATGATTAATGCTCGTAGCTGTGAGCCCGATTCTTCACAGCTGTGATGTAGTAGCTCAGAGGATTCCTTATCTTCCCGCAGATTTCATCTGGACTGCAGAGCTTCGGTGCTTCCCTTCTAATCTTCTCGCAGTTCGGAACCATATACCACCTGCTCTTTCC
>JALTZZ010000004.1 GCA_027051165.1 archaeon
CTTTAATATTATTAGAAATAACTTTAATATAATTGGAACATTTTTTAATTCTTTCATGTATATCTTCTAAAACATCAATATCTAAAATTATAATAAAATGCTCATATTTTTTGTTAGTTTCTATTTCCTTTATTAACTCTATTAATAATTTACCAACCTTTTCTCTTGTTTTAATCGTCACTTCAAAATCAATCCTAAATGTAGTAATTAATATAAATATAAAGTCTTTTAATAACTCATCTTTCAAGAACATTGATTTTTCATATAAAGAAATCGCTTCAGCGGCATTTCCGATCTTTGCCATAGCATACAACTTATAAGCTAGTGCAACAGCATTTTTAGGATTCCTTTTTAAATAAACATCAGATTTTTCAATAACTTCCTCCCATTCCTGTCTTACAATATTGTTGGCTACTGCATGTGTAACCTCATATTTTTCAGCAAATTCTTTGATTTCCTTTCTTTCGAATTCCAAGATTTTATTTAAAAATCTTTTTAATCTTTTTATCTTCTTTTCTTCATAGAACTTATCAATTAAATATATTATATTTTCAATCTTTCTATCTTCGGGAAGACTCCAAAAGAAATATTTTGCATCTTCCAACCTTCCGCTTTCAACAGCACCCTTAAACTTCCTTTCAAGCTCCAGCGGTTCATACCAAAGTTTCAAAAACTCTATTAACATTGAAATTCTCTTTCTTCCAAAAGGTTCTCTCCTAACTTCTCTCCATATCCTAAACAGCCTTTCCCTCACCTCGTATTTTGTGTGCCTTCCTAACCTTCTTGAGATAACATAGCCTTCCTTTTCTAAACGTTTTAGAACTGTTATAACAATGTCTCTGCGAATTCTGGCTTTCTTGGATATTTCTGTTGGTGAAGCTGGTTTTCCAAGAGATATAAGGGTATCGAAAATTATTCTTTCTTGACTGGAGAGCATGTTAAAAATATCCTGATAATATGGTGTATATTCATCCAAAATTTTGAATAAAATTTCCTCTATCTCTTTAATTTTTTCCATTTTGATTAAATCATAGATTATAAGAACGATTCTTGGAGTTCCACCCGTTAGTTTTGTAATAACTCTTATATTTTTGATATAATTTTCCACGTTTTTGTTGTTGTCGAGCTCGCATAGTCTGTATAAAAGCTCCTCAATTTCATCTTCGCTAAGCTCTTTAAGGAATATAATTTCGAAGAAATTAAAGAAAGGTTTTTCATGGTTTGAAACCCCTTTAAAAGTTATCGGAGCAGTTGCAATTATATAAAATATCTTTTCCTTTTGCAGTATAGACCTTAATCTTTTTACTTCCCTTTCATCCATCTGCTTATCTAAAATCTGGTTTAAGTTTTCCATCAAGATTATATAGCACCTGCCTTCTTTTTTAAGCTCATTTAAAAGATAATCAACTAAGGTATCTTCATCGTATTTTCCAATATCAGGGACTTCTTTACCCATATCTTCAAAAATCCTTAAAAATAGATCGGAAACTCTATAAATTGAATATTCTTCTTCAGCAAGCTTAATAACCTTGCAATCTTTAAGCCTATCTTTTAAACGGTAGTATAGCAGGGTTATCAAGTGAGTTTTACCTATACCCCTTTGTCCAATTATCAGATAATGTCTTGGCAATCCTTTCTTTATAGATTCTTCAACTTCTCTTACAATTCTTTCAATTATTTTTTTCCTTTCTTCTCCTACAAACAGCTTTTCTAAGAGCGTTCTTTCCATAGCATCTGGCTGAAACTTATAGTATACAAGGTCAGCCATAGTAACTCCTCCACCAATCCTTCAATATTTTTATGTAAAATTTTATGTATTGTCCTTCTCTCACAATATAAAAGTCATTTTCAAGATCATTTATCAAATTATTAAATTTCTCTTCATCTTCTAATCCCGTTTCTCTCTTAAAAATATCATAGGCATTTGCAACAGGATATCTCTCCACTTTTGATACTTCTTTTAATATTTTCATTGCTGCATTTGAAAAAGGATAATTTTTCAGCCTATACTTGTAATGTTCGAAATAACCTTTTCCTTCCGTTCCTAAAACTCTCAATTCGTAGATTTCTTTAACATCACTTTTGGTTATAGGTTCTGACAAATGATTTTCCATTATACTCAGCATCACAGCAATAAAGAAAGGAACGTAAGGCTCTCCAACACAGTTAAGAATTTCTTCAGCAACATTTTCATCATACTTTATCCCTTTCTTATCAAGAGCATTTTTTATCATTTTTAGTGCATCTTCTTTGGAAAATCCTGATATTTTAATTCTTCTTAAGTCATTTATAACAGCCACATCACCAAGATCCGCTACAACTCTCTCAAAACTGATAGAACCTCCAAATATAAACCTAACATTGCTGCATTTTTGTCTAATGCTCCTCAACCATTTAAGAACTTTTAAAGCTTCATTTTTGTCCTTAGATGCAATTCCCTTTATGCACTCTGGTATCTCATCAACAGCTATGCAAATTTTTCTGTCATGGAATTCCTCAACAATGCTGTTTATGATATCATTTCCCTTTTCTATCCAGCTTTCTTTGGATAACTCTTCCTTAAGTTTTATTCTAAAATTGAAAATATCTATTTCCTGTATTCTTTGTCCAAGGATCGAGAGAATATTCTTAATTATATGTTCTCTTCTCTTTTTCTCTGAAATCTCTAAGAAAGAATTTGTTAACTCAACGATAAATTGTTGTGGGGTATAAACAGCTTCTGCATCTATGTATATTGATACATCACCATTTTCTCCTATTCTTCTTAGAACTTCCTTCATAAGAGAAGTTTTGCCAAATCTTCTCGGAGCAATAATTAATACACTTTCCTTTTTTAGAGCATCTAAAATTTCTTTTATTTCGTTCTCTCTATTTATAAAGTATTCACCAGTTACTGGTGCACCAACGGGAACTAACATAAATGTCACCTAACAATTTTGTTATATAACAAAATTGTTATATAACTTATATTTAAAGTTTTTGGTTTACGCTGTGCATAGTAGATATGTCCAGATAATGTTATGTTGACACAACTATGCATATTCGTTTCATGTTACAGACTTGAAACGTTAAAAAGGGTTGTAAAAACATACACTTAAGGAAGTATGATCATGTATAATTATGTTAATAGAGTTTTTCTGAGACGAAGTTTTACAGTAAATGTTAAATAAGATGTAGATGAAAAATATATTGGTGATTTAAAAATGAGAAATTTGGATATCTTCTATTCGATAATCTTAGGAATTTTTGCTGGACCATTATTCTTCATTATTGCAGTTATTTTGGATCTGACAAAGATAAATTTTGATATTTGGCTTCCAACATTGATAACCTTTCTTGCAGTTTTTGCAATTTTCTTTTTTAAGATAAGAATATCAGAGAAAAAGTTTAGAATAATCTCCATGACTCTGCTTGTTCTATTTTCTGCATGCAGTATTTACTTAGCACTCGATCTTTTATCAATAGGTCCAGATCCAGAGCAGAGAGCATACTTATATCTACTTGCAAAGCTTAGAGAAAAAAGTAATAGAATAGATCCCAACTGGATCGTCTCAGAGTGGGAGTTTTATAAGCCTATATGCTACTCTTCCTCAAGCTCGATGGCATATAGTGGTTCATCGTTGGAAATAGCTGTTTTCTACTACAACCCTTATAAGCTTTTATGTAGTTATACAGATTCAAAAACAGCATTTGAAAAATACAAAAAAGAGATTTTGAGTAGCGGATTTAGAGTAGTAGCTGAAGGAAACAAAAGCTTTGTAGCAGAAAACAATACTGTGATTGTTTACTGCTTATTAGATGGGAATTTTATTATGGTTGCTAAGGCTGTGAAGAGTGATGAATATCTTATTAATTCAGCTTTAGGGATAGAATCTACGTGGAGTGATTCTTATGGATGAATTGCTAATCTATTTTATAATCTTGGCATCTTTATTAATAACTTTTGCTACAGTTGGAGAAATTAAGCCTTTTAAGATAATAACTATGCTATTAATGATTTTAACAGCCATATCAATGACAGCGATTTTCTTTTATATGGGCAAGTATGGAAACGTTTATACAACTGGAAGCATTTTGGAGGAACCCTTTTCAGCCAAAATCATTCGTGGCATTAATTCTGTGCTCGTATATTCATCTTTAATTCTTATTCTATTAGCTTTGGATTGAGAAGAATTTTTGTTTTTATTGGAATTTTTACAACAATTTTTGCTCTCATAAAAATTTCTAAGTATAGAAAAATTTCCACATACTTTCTCTCTATATTTTTTGTTCTGATGATTATATAATTTTCCACAGGCTCCTAATCTTCAAGCTATTAATCTTAATCCTTTTTACTCGAACATCTTATAAAATTTATATTGTTTAAACAAAATAGATATCTTCCATGATAGTATGCTTCGACTTAGAAGGACCTCTCTCTCCACAGGATAATGCCTACGAAGTTATGAAGCTTGTGGAGAACGGAGATAAAATCTTTGAAGTTATAAGCAGATATGACGATGTATTGACAATAAAAGGAAGAAAAAACTACGAACCCGGGGATACACTAAAACTAATAGTTCCTTTTCTTCTATACCATGGAATTACAGAAAAAGACATAAAAAGAGTATCGGAAAAAGCTGGTATTGTAAAAGGGGCTAAGGAAGCAATTTCTTATTTAAAGAGGAAGTTTGATGTCTACATAATATCAACAAGCTACGAGCAGCATGCTCTGAATATAGCGGCAAAGCTTGGAATTGATAGGGAAAATGTTGCATGTACAAAGCTTAGACTTGATTATTATAGAGATATCTACAAAGACTTGGATTTTATAAAAGAGGCTGAGAAAAAAATTTTGGAGATGTATCCAAGGGTTGACGTTGAATATCTCGATAGATTCTTCTTTGGTGAGGTAAGGGAAAAATTGAGAGATGTGTTTGAAGAAGTTATCGTTGTAGGAGGCTCAAGAAAGGTTTCTGCAATGAAGAATTTTGCAAAAAGAAGTGGTGTCAAAATAAGTGAAATTGTTGCCATAGGGGACAGCATAACAGACTACAAGATGCTTATGGAGGTTAAAGATAGAGGACTTGCAATAGCGTTTAATGCAAACGAGTATGCACTTCCACATGCAACTCTAAGTCTTGCAAGCGTTGATCTGCGATACATAGTTCCACTTATAGACAGCTTTGAAAAGGGAAGGAATTTCAGCATAGAAACGGCAAAATATCTTGAAAATGCAGAAATAAATGCTATAATTGAAAAAATTCCAGAAGAGCTGAAAAGCGGAATAGACCTCGAGCACAAGCCATACTACAGCGTAGTAATAGGGAAGAACGATGAAGAGCTGAAAGAAATTATAAAAATCCATAAAAAATACAGAATGATTGTTAGAGGAGAGGCTGGGAAGCTTGGTTAGCTGAACATTTCTTTAGGAGGGCTTGGTAGATTCTTTATTTCTTTTAAGGCTTCTTCAATGTGCTCTTCTGTTATTTTATCCGAATCTTTTGCTATAGCTTTGTGAAGAGCTATTTTTAAAAGTTTTTCTTTTAAATCTCTTCCAGAGAGTCCTTTTGTAACTCTTGCATACTTCATTAGATCAGCTTCTACACGTAGCGGCAATTTTTTGGCGTAGTGCTTGAGGATCTCGTATCTTTCCTTTAAATTCGGAAGCTTAAATTCAATTTCTTCCTCAAATCTGCTTCTTATAGCTCTATCGAGCATCGTTGGATTGTTCGTTGAGGCTATTGTTACAACTCCTCTGTTTTCCTCAATACCATCGAGCTCTGTTAACAGTGCATTAACAATTTCGCTTACGTCTCCTCTTAAGCTTTGATAGGCTCTATCCAAGCCTATTGCATCAAATTCATCTATAAATATAATGCTCGGAGCAGTATCTCTCGCCATCTTATAAAGATCGTGGATTTTTCTTGAAGCATCCCCCACGTATTCCCCTATAAGGTCTGTAGCTCTGATTAGATAAAGTGCAGAGCTCGTTTCATTAGCGAGGGCTTTTGCTGTCATCGTTTTGCCTGTTCCGGGGGGACCATAGAAGAGAATGTTTTTTGGTGCCCACTCACCAAATTTTTCTGGTTCTTTAAGATACTTCATTATAATCTTGCACTTTTCCTTAACCCTTTCGTGTCCTATTATATCTTTGAACGTAACGTTTGTCTTAACCCTGTATATAGGATTAATTTTTTCAAGAACTATTTTTGTTTCCTCTGTAATCATTACTTCTCCTTGCGGAAGAGTTTTAACAACTTTAAAAGCAAAATCCGGTATTAATCTTTGATCAAAAAGATAATCTCCCTTCGCCACAATCGTGCCGAGCCACTGCTCTTTTGCGTAAACTTCAAATAGCTTTTCATCGCTGACTGCGATAACATTTGATTTGTTATTTAGTGGATAACCTATCGGCAGCAATCTTATGAGCTTAGCGGGTCTTGCAATCCTCTGCCCCTTTTCAAATTTTTTACTCTCCTTTAATTTTAGTGATATCCAATCATCCAAAAATGTTTGAATTTTAATTCACCTCGCTTAGTTTTCAACCATAAATTTATAAGTTAATATCTTAAAACAAATTGAAATTTAAGCTTTTGTGAAAGATTTATATGGAGGTATTTGCAAAAATATATATTTGTTCTTTAGCTACGTGAGTTTTTTATCTTCCCGTTGCTTGCAAGACCCCTTCCGAAAGCAAGGGGATACGCAAGGGGAGGTGGGTATGGAGAGGTGGATGGAAATGTTTTAGCATGATAAAAAGCAAACAATATAGCAATGAAAGTGTTTCGCTGTATAACAATAAATCTCAAGAGACTGCCTAAGGATTACAGAACAGCCTTAGGCTACATGTGCTACCACAGCGCTAAGCTTTGGAATCAAGCTCTTTTTCTGCTTAACAAAAAAGAAGCCAAGCTAAACTTCTATGACCTATACAACAGGCTTAGGAGCAGTGTTCACCTAAGGGCTCTGCAGTCGAGAGCCTCGCAAATAATCTTAGACGAGCTCGTCAGAGCTTACAAGAATTATTTTAAGGAGCCAGAGAAATTTGCAAAGCCTAAGCCAAGGAGAAAGCATAGAACAGTAGTCTTCGATAAAACTGGATTTAAGAATTTGTGGAAGCAGAATAAGGCTCAGCTTAAGCAGGAGCTTGAGAAAGCACCTAAAAGAGAAGCACGGCATTGATCTAAGGTTTCTGTGGCTCGAAATCGGCTTGCCACTAAACGAGAAAGCTATCAAAAACGTTCAGATTGCTCCAAAGAGAGATGAGTTCGAGCTGCATTTAATCTATAAAGCTGAGATAAATCCTATAGACTTCAACAGGAGCAAGGTAATGACCATAGACCCCGTCTCTTCAAACTTCTTTGCTATAGTTGTAGAAGGGGTTGAAACGCCTTATATTATAGACGGCAAGGGATTAAAGAGCCTGCTTAGAAAGTATTTGAAGAGAATCAAAAAGCTTCAGAGCCTAAAAGACAACTTAAAGAACAAGGACTTGGCTTTTCATAAAGTAGAAAGGAAGATAAAAAAGCTCTGGGTTAAGGTTCACAGACTGCTTAGAAACTTCGCTCACACAGTTTCAAACCTCGTTTTAGAGCTTGCTTTAAGGCACAACGTCAAGGAGATAAGAGTTGGAGACAGCTTCCAAAATAAAAACAAGAGATCTAAGCTCAATTCTATCTCTGATCAGATGTGGCACCTATTGCCACATGGAAAATCTTTCGAGTATCTTAAATACAAAGCAGAAGAGCTTGGTATCTTCGTAGACACAATTAGCGAAGATTACAGCTCTAGGGTGGACAGCCTGCTTAATAAGGCTGTTGCTGAAGAAAGCTACACCCCAGAGCTTAGAGTTAAAAGAGATCTGTTTAAATCCGTCTTGGGTTTTATAAATGCAGATGTTAACGCTTGCAGAAGTTTGTTGAAGAAGCTCAGCATATTCGATAGGATAAGCGGTCTTGCTAAGCCCATAAGGCTTAGGATATTCCACAGGTTTAAAAGTAGCTCCGCCATCCCTCTTTACGGGATGAGTAGGAGTAGGGGCGCGTTTACCAAGCTGTGGGGATAAGGCTCTTGGCAAGGGCAAAATCCTCACGAAGCCCTTATAAAGGGGTAGTTCACGGATGCGGATGGACAGCACAAGCCTGAGGAAATAAAAAAACTCGTAGAACCATTGCTGAACGATGAAGCTGACTTTATAATAGGTTCAAGAATGATAAAAACTGTTGGAAAAAGACCTTTTATAAGTAACTTCATCACAACACTTCTAATAAGACTCAAAACAGGTGTTAATGTTAAAGATACCCAATCAGGATTTAGAGAGGATTCTTGAGGACATTATTAAAAAAATAAAAAATTAAAGAATATTATCGAGCAGCAGCCTTAAAATTCCAAGATTGACATCCTTTTCAGCAACAATACAAAGCCATAGACTCTCTGTAGGATATATTAGGATTTTTTTAGAATCTGTCTCTAAAATGATATCTCTCAACGTTCCTACCTGAACCTCGTTGCAGAATCTGTTTGTGCTCCTTACAAGCGATTCTGAAAGGGCAGCAAGCTGCTCTACATCTAAAGAACTTCCAGTTTTTTCTACTGGCATGCCGTCTTCAAAGGCTACACAGCCTATTACACCTTCTATAGCTTTTATTCTTTTTAGCTTATCTTTTAAACTCATTTCTGAGCTCATAGTGCACTCTTTATCTTCTCTCTATTCTTCTTTATCTCGTATCTAATCTTTCCGAGGTTTGCAGTTCCATCCGTTACAACTACAACAACCTCCTCATCGCTTAGAGGTGCTATAAGTATGTTTCCTCCCTTATACTCCATTATAACCTGATTCGTTTCTCCTCTGCCGACCTCTTTTCCAGCTCTCTCAGCGGTTCCTATTGTTGCAGCCGTCATCGCGGCTACAGCTTCTATATCTACATCGCCGTTGCTCACATATTCTATTGCAAATCCGTCCTTTCCAACAACTCCTGCCATAACAACTCCTTCTTCTCTCAAAAAGTCTTGAAGGATTCTCTTAAGCATTTTTTTACACCTCCTCAAGCTTAATACCATATACGCACATAGCCTTGTCGAGAATCTTATCTACAACTTCCCTATCAACACCAAACTCCGAGACAAGCTTGTCGCTTATCGCCTTATTTCCGTTAGCACTCTTGCATCCGAGCTGATAAATTTTGATCCTTTTTCCGCCAACTTTTATCCTTCTTCCTACCGCTGCTCTCAGGGATTGATGAATTGGGCAGAAAGCACTGACTCCGGAGCCATGACCAATTTTAAGCTCCTCCGTAATTCTCGATGGCTTGTTGAACTCCTCAGCGAGCTCAGAGAATTCCTCTGGCAGCTTTGAAAGGAGCTGCTTGTAGTTCTTTATCGTTGGTGCAAATGGGCATGCTGGAAGGTAGAATAAATTTCCCTCTCTAATCGCTACTCCCTCTATTTTGGTTATCGGGTTTTCCTTAGCCTTTACAGCTTCCTCATATTCGTCCATATCCTTATACTCAACCTCTGGAATCTCCTCAGACAGCCTAAGAGCCCTTCTTATTAACTGTCCTTTTACTGCAGCCGCTCCGCTTGTTCTTATGGAGTCCCTAACCATTTCCAAAAATGCGAGACGTCCAATATCGAGTATTTCACCCATATCACCCCACCCCCAAAATTTTTTCCAAAATTTTTGAAATTGTGCAACTTATCTCCGAGAAATTGTGAAAATTTTTTTGAGATTCTATAAAAACAAAAATATTTGATTTTCCAACTTTATTTATATACAAATAGCCATAATAATCGTTCTTTAAAATGATATTATTAATATCTTTATATTTCTTCTTAATTTTTTTAATTACATCAACTATATTAAAATCAATTTCACCTTCGCCCGAGGAGGCTATTAGAAGTCCATCCTCGGTAAAAACAGAAATCCTTTTTATTCCTATACTTTCCCTTATATTATCAAGGAACTTTAATAAATCTTCCTGCTTAAATTGCTTTTTATTTAGAATCTTGGTTATTTTTTTGTTGAGACTTTTTGCACGTCTATAAGCTTCAATATCCTTCGAGAATATCGTTCTATATATCGCTATCATTCCCAGTATAACAAAAATTGATATGTAAGCGGCTGTAAAATTTATATTTGGATATAAAAGGTATATAAAGGCTAAGAAGAAAACAACTCCCACAAACAAAAAATACCTGCTCAAAGGCTGCTGTTCATAGATAAGCGAAAAAATTCCGAACATAAGCCATGAAAACATGAAAACGGTAAATGCTACAAAAACTTCGTTAAGATATAAATTGCTCAGGAATATATAAATTACACTTACACCTATCCACGTCCACAAAACAGCTGGGGATGCTTTCATGATTGTTGTTACTTATTTGTAATAACTTAAGTTTTATTTTCTTTTTCCAGTTTCTAACTTTAAAAAATAAGTTTTTTATATTAATTCCAAATAAATAAAATTGCATGATGACACTGATAAAATTACCTAATGGTAAGGAGATTAGAAATTTTAGATTCGGGGGAGGGGGTGAAGTTAGTAATAGTATAAAAATGCTTAAAAAGGGTTATCTTAGGATGACCGTTGACTACAAGGGTGAGTTTTCCGACAGCTTTCTTCTCGTAGAAAACGGGAGAATAAAAGGGGCTTACAGATATTCGAAGGGTGAAGTTTTGTTCGGTAAGGAGGCTTTTGTTCATATATTGGATGATCTCAAGAAAGAGCCCTTTATTAGCGTTGTTGAACTTTCGCAGATACAGTTTGACATGATAAAGGAATACTTCCCTCAGGTTATTATCGAAAACGGGGCATCAATCCCCTCAACGATAGGCAGAGAGAAGACTGTAAAAAGGGAGGATAAAAAAGTTCAAGAAAGGGATATAAAAGAGAAAGTAGAAAAAATGGATAAAGTAGACAGCAGAGAGGAAATCCTCAAAAAGTATCACATAAGAGAGCCATCTGAAGAAGAAGTTAATGCTGTTCTAATGGACTTTCTATTTAACGTAAGGGGGATAGAGGATATTGTAAAAAATGTAGAAAGCGGAATAAAAAAAGAGCTAAAAGAGAAGATACCAAAAATTAAAAAGAGCAGAGTTTCTGTAGATGCTGAAAGGGAGAGGAATTCTTTAGTTTTAAATATAAAAATAGAGGCTGCCTACTCGGGTGGAATAAGAAAAAAGAGGGATAAGTATCTCGAAGAGAAAATGAGGGAAGACATAGAAAAGATATGTAGGAAGGTTGTAGAGGAGATGTGCAAGGACATTAATGTCAAAACAGATATCAACTACGAAATAAACTTCAAAGTTAAGGGATTCATTTAATCTATTAAAAATTTAAAGAATTAAAAAACAGAGCTATTGGAACGATATAACCATCTCTTTTCCGGTTATATCCTTGAGTATCTTCTGAATACTTGTTATATTTGTCGGAAGCTTGTTTATATCCTGCTTCGGAACTATTATTCTGTGCTTCTCAACGTTTCCCGGTAGGAAGACTATATTTATTGCGAGAACTCTCGCTGGTGCCAAGAGTTGCTGAGAAAGAACTTTGTAGTCTTTTGTCTCTTCTATAATTTTTATTCTTCTTCTGAGCCTCTTTGATAATATTCTGAGAACTCTGCCTCTAATCTTTTCTGCACTTCCCTTACCGACGACAAGAACCAAAATATCCCCAGTATCTATGGATTTCTTAAAAACAACATCATTAACTTCTTTAAATCTTTTAGATAGATCAAAAAGAATCTTAGATATTTCAACATCTAACTGTGTTATTTCTCCCTTTTCGAGCTTTGATTCGCATGCGGAACACAGTATCCCTGTTTTAAGGTCTATCTCACAAACAGGAGTTTGCACCTGCACTTCACCTCCACTAAAAATAAGTTTCTATACATCATAAACTCTAACAAGTTAAATTTTATAATAGTGGTATGCACGATATAATCGTAATAGGTGCTGGAGTTAGCGGATTAGCTGCTGGAATGTATTCCGCAAGGTTTGGAATGAAATGCTTGGTTATAGGGGATAATATAGGTGGAACGATAACACTAACAGACGTTGTTGAGAACTATCCCGGATTTAAAAGCATAAGCGGTTACGATTTGGCGGAAGCAATAAGGGAGCATGCAGAGAGCTATGGTGTTGAGATTTTGGAGGAAAAAGTAAAGAACGTTGAGAAATGTAACGGCATCTTCAAAGTTTACGCTGATAAGACTTACAAAGCAAAAGCTGTTATTTTTGCTACCGGAACAAGGAGAAGGAAGCTAAATGTAAAAGGTGCGGAAGAGTTTGAGAACAAAGGACTTCACTACTGTGCTCTATGCGACGGTCCGCTCTATAAAAATAAAGTTGTAGCTGTGGTTGGAGGAAGCGACTCAACCGCGAAAGAAGCTCTGCTGCTTGCGAACTATGCATCCAAGGTGTATATAATTTATAGGGGAGAGAAGCTGAGAGCAGAGCCAATAAATAAAAAGAGAGTTGAAGAGAATGAAAAAATAAAAGTTTTAAGGAAAACAAACATTGTTGAGCTCTTAGGTGATGATAAGCTAAATAAAGTTGTTCTTGATAGGAAATACAAGGGTAGCAACGTGTTAAAGGTTGATGCCCTCTTTGTAGCGATAGGGGGCGTTCCCAACTCAGAGCTTGCAAGGAAACTTGGAGTAAAAACAAATGAAAAAGGGGAGATAATCGTGGATAGAGAGGCAAAAACAAATATCAAAGGCGTGTTTGCCTGCGGAGACGTTACAGATTCCAAATTTAAGCAGGCTATAACTGGAGTTGCTGAGGCTGTGGTGGCAAGCTACTCAGCCTACAGATACATTTCAAGCGAATTCGTATACACATGCATAGACGAGGAATACTGCTAATATTCCTCATGCTCGCAAGCACATCCAAAGCTGTGGCTGCGGTTTTCTATTGTAAAGCCACTGCCGTAGGGAGTCTCTATATAATCTATTCTGCAGCCGTCTAAGTATATCTCTGCAAGCTTGTCAATGAATATCCTTATATCTTTATACTTAATCTCGATTTCATCCTCTTTTTTCTCCTTTGCAAGCTCCATCCCGTAGTTTACTCCAGAGCAGCTTACTCCCGTTATCACTATCCTTATACCGTTTGCATCGTTCTCCTTCAGAACCTTAACCAGCTCCTCATATGCTCTGTCGCTTATTTCTATCATCCTTTCACCTTGGCTACACTCAAAAGTTAACGTCTTTTTAAGAAATGATTTTGCTTTTTATTTCAAAACCACAATAAAATCAGTTTTTAGACAGGAGAACAACCTTACTTTCAACGGAGTAATCCTTTATTTTATATCCGATTTCATCGCTCAGCTTCTTTGCAAATTCGTAAACCTCCTCAAATTTTGGAGAATTTTCTTTGCTAAGTCTTTTTGTTGAAAATCCTAAGTGCATGTAAGCCTTCGCCTCAACGAAATCTGGGTCTGCTCTCTCAATAAGCTTCGAGAACCCCTCTGCGTTCATGTTGTATCCCTTAACAAGCGTTATTCTGATAACCCTCCTTACCCTGTTTGCAGAAAATGCTTCTATGCTTTCAAGAAGCCTTTTAAATCCGTCTTTTATCCTCGGTCTGTTCAATCTCCTATAAATGTCCTCGTTATACGCTATTAAGCTTAGATAGAGTTGAGTAGGTTTTACTTCCCAAATTTTATCCGGATTCATGCCGTTTGTAACCAAGAACGTTGTTAAGCCAAGCTTCTTATATGCATCTATGAGCTCCGCAATTCTCGAATAGTTTGTAGGCTCTCCAGCTAAGCTTATTGCCGCATGCTTTGGCTCCATAGCTTCCTTAAACTTCTCTTCACTAATCCTACCTTCCTTCACAAGACCCTTATACCCTATAACAAATTTCCTCTGAGCCTCTATACTTTCCCTCGCTATATACTCCGGCTCGTCCTCCTCAACATCTAAATAGGGTGCAATTGTGTATTCAACGGGTCTCCAGCAGAATAGGCAGGAGTGCTGACACCATGCAACACTCGGAGTCATCTGCACGCACCTGTGCGACTCTATTCCGTAGAACTTCGATTTATAACATGCTCTATCGTTGAGTAGCTTTTCCTTAAACCAGTGGCACGGCTTAACTGCACTGTGCTTTCCTACAAGTTTATAACCATGCTTTTCAAGTATTTTCCTTACATCGTCTCTCATTACAATGAATATCGTATTTTTAACCTTTACCTCATTTATGGTATTAACGGTTTTTGTTTGTGCATGTTTATGACAATATCTATCATTAACGTTAGCAAAGGTATAGACGTAAATTTTATATAGTTACAATATTAGATAAATTTTGAACATAGAGAAATAGGCACTAATAAGTTTTGGCGATCCTTAGAACTCTGATGTTTACGGGACGAGGTGGAAGGTTATGAAAAGAATTCTTATAGCAGATGACGAACCCGATATCATCTATGTTCTGAGCAAAATACTAAAAAAGCATAATTTTGAGACTATTGAAGCATGCAACGGAATGGAAGTTCTCGAAATTCTGAAGAAAGAGAAACCAGATTTGATAATTCTCGATGTAATGATGCCCCACATAGACGGATGGAGGGTTGCAAGAATAATTAGAGAAAATCCAGAAACGAAAGACATACCGATAATAATCCTTACCGTAAGGGACGGTATAGAGGATCAGGAGAAAAGTTTTTCCTATTCAAGGGCGAATGCACACATAACAAAGCCGATAATCGAGGAGAAGCTTATAGCAACGATACTCTGGGTTTTAAGGACATCAAAAAGACCTAATTTTTAGAAATAACCCCTCGCTACAAATAGTGCCATTGCTGAATGAACTTAAGTGATAGCGAAACCCCTTAGAGAGCAGAATTCGAGATACAAAAATATTTTTATTAAAAACAAACAAAAAACATTTAACATTTCTTCATTATGGACCCGTCGGGATTTGAACCCGAGGCCGCCCGCCTGCAAAGCGGGCGCTCTACCAGCTGAGCTACGGGCCCTGTATGTGCTAAACTATATATAACAACACAAAAATTTATTGTTGAGAGGTGGCTTTGCATGAAGTGCGAAATATGTGAAAGGGAGGTTGAAGTTGTTAGATGCAGAGTGTGCGGAACCCGCTTCTGTGAAATATGTGGAGACGTTATAGATGAAATATGCGAATACTGCCTTGATGAGGAGGAATAGATGAAGGTTCTGATAATAGGAGGAGGAATAGCGGGGCTCAGAGCCTCTATAGAAGCAAGCAAAAAAGCAGAAGTAACCCTTGTTTCACGAATACATCCGCTGAGAAGCGGCTCCTCAATGGCACAGGGTGGAATAAATGCATCAAAAGACTGGAAAACGCATGCAGAAGATACAATAGTCGGTGGAAGATTTCTCTCCGATCAAGATGCAGTTAAAATTATGTGTAAAAATGCATTAAGCTCCGTAAAAGAGCTTGAAAGGTGGGGAGTGATTTTTTCTGAAGAAAAAAGGAAATTTGCTGGACTGAGGGAAAAAATAACATACTTCGTAGATGACAGAACAGGATCGTCAATAATTCATGCTCTCTACAATCAGGCATTAAAAAGGGGAGTTAAAATCCTCAGCAATATATTCATATTAGATTTAGCAGTAGATGGAAAGCGGTGCTATGGAGCTGTTGGTTTAGATATGAAAAATGGAGAAATAAAAGTTTTTCCAGCAAACGCAACAATAATCGCTTCTGGAGGCTTTGGCAGAATATATAAAACAACGACAAACGCTGATATAAACACTGGATATTTAACATACATAGCTTATAAAAGCGGTGCAGAGCTTAAAGACATGGAGTTCGTCCAGTTCCATCCAACATCGCTAAAGGATTTGGGAATACTTATAACAGAGACTGTAAGAACCGAAGGCGCATATATAATAAACAGCTTGAGCAAACGCTTTGTAGATGAAAAAATGCCGAGAGATGTAGTTTCGAGGGAAATATTCAGAGAGATTTTAAGTGGTAGAGAAGTTTTTCTCGATGTTAGACATCTTTCTTTAAAAAATTTTCCAGAAATAAGAAGAATATGTAGAGATTTTGCAAAAATAGATCCAAAAAAAGAATTAATACCTATAGAGCCAGCCCAACACTATTCAATAGGAGGAATACGAACAGATACACTCTGCAGAACGAATATAGAAGGATTGTATGCGGTTGGAGAATGCAGTTGCCTAAACGTTCACGGCGCAAATAGATTAGGAGGAAACTCCCTAACAGAATGCTTGGTATTTGGAAGAATCGCTGGAGAAGCTGCGTGCAACGAGGCTCCTACAGATATTGACTACAGCACCTTGGAAGAAAAGAGAGATAAAACTATAAATAAAATAGAGAATATCTTTGAAAAAAATGAAAGAAATAGCTTTAAAATTAGAAAAAAACTCCAAGAAGTTATGTTTAGGAATGTTGGAATTATAAGAAATGAAAACGATTTAAAAAAAGCTTTAAAAGATATTAAATTGTTGAAAGAAGAGCAAAGATACTCTGGAGCTCATCGTGGATTAAAGTTCAACTTTGAGCTCCTAAACGTTATTGAACTTGAAGGCATGTTAAACTTAGCTGAAATAATTGTATTATCTGCATTAAAAAGGAAAGAAAGCAGAGGTGTTCATTATAGAGAAGATTTTCCAGAAGAAAAAGACAGCATGTTAAAGCATCTTATATTTGAGAACAGAGGTGAAAGGCACAGAATAAAAGAGGAAGATGTCAAGATTACGATGGTGGAGTTATGAGGATAAAAATTCTGAGATTCAGTGATGGGAAAAAATTTTATAAGGAATACGAAGTGCCAAATCTAAGAACGGTTTTAGAAGCACTGATATACATAAGGGAGAATATTGATCCCACCCTTGCTTTTAACTATTCATGCAGAAGCGGAATATGCGGTGCGTGTGCCGTAAAAATTGACGATAATGCAAGGCTTGCATGTAAGACAGGTTTGAGGGATGGAATGAAAATAGAGCCTATCGATGGATTTAAGATTGTAAAAGATTTGATCATAGATGATGATGAATTTTTTGATATATACAGAAAAATAGGACTTTACACAGAGATAAATGATAAAAAAAGTATTGATCGTGAAATTAAACGAAAAATAAATGTTTTTGACAGATGCATACTATGTTTAATCTGTGTATCCTCATGCAACGTCTGCAGAGAATACTGCTTCGAAGGCTTTCTTTCTCCAGCTATAATAGCAAGAGCTTATAGGCTGTTCCTCGATGAAAGAAACGTCTTCAGAGAAAAAATTCTGGAAAGCATAAAGAATGGTGTAGATGCATGCAGATTCTACTATGCATGCACCAGAAACTGTCCACGTGGCGTGGCTCCATCAAAAGCTATTAAAGAATTCAAATCTATCTTAAAAAATCCTAAACCTCTCTAAATCTTTTAACAACAAAGTTTCTATCAAGAGATGCTATTAAGCTTGCAGCCCTTGGACCATATGTCGTATTTAGTAGGCTTAGGTATATGGCTTTGAAAGCTTTCTTTGTGTTTATACTGCATTCTCTTGCAATCTGATAAATCATGTTGTGTATTTCTTCTATATTTGCACTTCTACTTGTGCTTAGCCAATCAGCAAACCTTCTTAAAAATTTCCTTTGCTCATCGTCTATTTTTTCTTTAACAATGTTTGCATCGCTTAGAAGACTTATTCTATGCTCAACGAACTTTTTCGCATAGTTCCTTGCATGGTTTATTCTCTCCATTATGTATTCATGGAGCTCCTCCACATAATGATTAGAGCGTTTTAGGCTCTCTATAATTGCACTGTCATTTGGAAATATTTGAACAAGCATGAGTGCGTGTGAAAATGGAACTGGAATATACGGCTTTATCTCGTTCACTTGAGACATTTCATATAGCCTTTTCATGTGCTTTTCCTCTTTTTCATTTTCCGCCTTTTCTAAGCCGAAGTATATTCTTGCATGCCTATCGTAGTCGTCATAGAGTCTCGGAAGGTCTCTCCAGGAAAAGCTTCTCGACTTCATTATCTTCTTGAAGAAGAAGAATCTAAGAAGCTCCGGCGGAGCTACTTCTAGCCACTCTCTTGGATAAACAACATTCCCTACGCTTGCACTCATTTTTGCACCATTTATGAGTATGTGCTCATAAAATATCGGAACAGGAGCAGGAAAATCTAAAATTTTCTCGCATATCTCCGCATTTATCCAGAATGCAGAACCAGGAACTATATATTCCTTACCAGCCCCCTCGCTTACAACCTTAAACCTGTGCCACTGAGCAGCCCATTCGCTTTTCCAAACGAGCTTGCCCTCGCCCTTAAGCGGGTCCGCTATGCCCTCGTAGCCGCAGCCCTTAGCCAGCTCCTTCTCAAACTTATAGTCCTCACATCTGTAATAGATTTTTCCGTCCACAATTTTAATAGTCTTCGTCGTTATTATTTTCCCGCAGTTTTCGCATATTGGTTGATATGGGTTAAAGGATTCAAGCTTCTTTTCTCTGTATTTATTTAAAATATTGAGTATTTTATCTCTATTTTCTATAAGTCTCTTTATTTCATAATTAAAGTTTCCTTTCCTATACTCCTCACTCATAAAATAAATATCAATATCTACACCAACAAACTTCTCTAAAACCTCAAAATAATCACTTACAAAATGCTCAGCATAAGTTTTATGGCAACCAAAGGGATCGGGAATCCTGCTTACTGGCATGCCTATGTATTCTCTAAAGCTCTCCGGAATTCCGCTTGGAATTTTTCTTAAGGGATCCATGTCTTCTGCAACCCATATAAGCTTTGCATTCTTTCCCAAGTCTTTCAAAGATCTTACAACCGCTTCTCCTCTCACGGTGTCGCTCATTCTACCTATGTGCAGCACGCCGGATATGGATGCTGAGCTTTTTATTACATATTCCTTAAATTCTGGAATCTCTTTGTCTACGTATCTATATTTTTTCCTGTTTATTATCTCCTGTGCCTTAGCATCACTCCAAAACAAAAATTCTCTTTGCTCCTCCATGGTTACACCTCATTTAAATGGGCCGGGCCGGATTCGAACCGGCGATCTCCGCGTTGTGAGCGCGGCGTCATAACCCCTAGACCACCGGCCCTATATCCTTCTTCTTTTGAATTTGTATCTCCTTATACTTCTCCTTTTCCTACCATTCTTAACGTTGAAAAATATTAGCAGTGCTACAAATATAACTATAACGACAAATAAAAATTTTTTATTAAATTTGCTTTTTTCATGCTCCCCTTCAGCAATAGTTTTGTTGGCATTTTCTTTTGGTTCTTTTATTCTCTTCTCATGGTATTCTGTTCTTTTCTCTTCTTTTACAGCATATACATATATCTTTGTTTTGTTTTTGTTTCCATATTTATCAACAGCTACTATTTCAATTTCGTGCAATCCTTCACCATATCTTAGGATATCTAAATAGAGAGGAAACCTTTTTCCATCTATAAATACATCTATTCTTGAAGGTATATCTGTTTCAACATCTATCTTAATAGTCTGTGCTTTGCTCCCATTTTTTGGAGATTTGATTATAATTTTTGGACCTTCAACAATTTTGTATAATCTTAGTGTATTTCCATGTGCAATCACTATTTTATCACCGTATATGCTCCCAGCACTCGCCCCCTTTATATCTATACTATCAGCCCTCTTTTTACCTTTATAAAGTGCTAATTGCTCTTCTGTAACTACAAGAATATATTTGCCATAAACGTCAATGTCCTCTATATATCCAACCATAGGCACCTCCCATATAAGAACGCCTCTGCCATATATAGCCCTTAAGAGAGCTCCAAATCCTACGAGAACATAGTCACCATAGCTTTCTACATCTGATATATATCTTGAAAGATTTAAAACAGGATTGTTATCAATATACAGCCCACCTCTTGCGTCTCCGTAGATTATTCTTCCGTCGTGAACGCTTACCCCAGTTACAATGCTTTCCGCATCATATACGTTTGTTATTCTCCCCCTATCGTTGAGCACAAAGCACTTCTTATTGCTTGCAACCGCTATCGTATTCCCGGAGACATCGATATCTCTAACCACATCCCCGATCCTTCTGCTCCATATTGCATCGCCAGAGTAGTTTATAAAATAGAGGGTATCGTAGTCTCCTATAAGAATACCGTTTTTGTAGAACTTTATTGATCTTATATCACTGTAATCAAGTTCCTTTACAACTTTTGTCTTATTTATTAGATATACTTTATCTTCTGTTGAAAAAGCTATTAAATCATCTTTAATATCTACCGTTATAATATTTTTATCAACTTTATAACTCCATGTTTTTACAATTTTTGCACAATAAGCACTACCCAATATTGCATTTAAAATCGTGAAGATAATAAGTATCACGCCCCTCATAAACTGTAATATTTTCATTCTTCATATTTCACTCTTTCGGTCTTTGTGATTGATAATTCTTAATAAAATTCTGTTTAAATTCTTCAAATTCTCCTTTTTTTATATAATATTTACATTTTTCAAGGAGATCATTCAAAAAAAAGAGGTTATGAATAGTGATAAGTCTCATGGCAGAATATTCCTTGACCTTCAAAAGATGGTGAATATATGCTCTCGAATGGTTTTTGCAAACATAGCACTTGCACGAATCATCTATTGGGCTGAAGTCTTTTTTGTATCTTCCTTTATTTAGGTTTATTTTTCCTTTATATGTATATGCGGTTCCGTGTCTTGCATTTCTTGTTGGAAAGGCGCTGTCAAATATATCAACCCCCCTCTCTATGCACTCCAAGAGCTCTACTGGAGATCCCAGTCCCATGAAGTATCTCGGCTTATCCTCAGGCAAAAGCTCGGAAGTAAAGGATACTATATCCAGCATCTCATCCTTGGGCTCTCCTATACTTAAGCCGCCTATTGCATATCCATCAAAATTAAGATCAACAAGATCTTTCACGCTCTTTTCTCTCAAATCTCTAAATACTCCACCCTGAACTATGCCAAAAAGCAAACCTTTAAAATTTATTTCATTTCGATGTTCTAAGCTTTTTCTTGCCCATTCTGTTGTGAGCTCTGTAGCTTTCTTTATAATATTCCTATCAAGAGTATATTCCGGGCAATAATCGAGAACCATCGCAACATCGCTTCCAAGTTTCTCCTGAATTTCGAGAATGCTCTCTGGGGTTAGGAAGTGCTTTGAGTTGTCGAACGGAGAGCGAAATATAATACCATCTCTTCTTATCTTTACAACAAATCCTTCTCTAATTATTTGAAATCCTCCGCTGTCTGTAAAAATAACATGTGGAAATCCCATAAACTTGTGAATACCACCGGCTTTTTCTATTACATCAACACCGGGTTTCAAATAGAGAAGAAAAGCATTAGATATTATCGCTCTTATGTTTAAATATTCTAAATCTCTTGAATCTAATGTCTTAACGCTTGATTTTGTTGCAACGGGTAAAAAAACTGGTGTTTCAATAGTGCCGTGTTTTGTTTTCAGCTTTCCTACCCTTGCACCTCCGCATGTGTGAAGAACCTTAAACATGAATGAAACTAAAATAATAGCATCTTAAAAATAATTCCACACTCCGATTTTTTAACAGAGGCTTGGAAACATAAAATTTATATTTCTATATAGACATCCTTTATAGAGGGGTTTATTATGATGAATATTAAATTTTTCCTTTTAATCCTATCTGCGGTATCTATAATAGTTGGTGCTGTGGAAGCTAAGACCATAAGCGTGTGCAGTGCAGGATGCGATTTTAGCAGCATCTCAGATGCCGTTAAGAGTGCGAAGGATGGTGATGTAATAAATATTAAAGAGGGTGTATATACCGACTATATTATAATAAACAAGAGCATAGCAATAATCGGCGAGGGTAAGGTTGACATATATCCAATACCAAAATCTTCTACTGTTTTTGGCATATCTGGAGATAATATAACTCTTAAAAATATAAACATACACGGAAAGCGTGAAGCCTTGTGTATAGATATTCTTGCAGCCTCAAAAATTTATATAGAGAACACAAATCTATATGAATGTCTCTCCGGAATAGACATTTTTTCATCGAGAGAAATTTATATCTCAAATTTCAGAATTGAGGGTTCATCCTACGGAATAGAAGCTTACAGTTCCTCAAAAATCAACGCAATCAGCGGATCAATATTGAACTCTGAATTTGGGATAGGATTTAATTCAACATCATACTCTGAAGTATCAAACGTTGCAATGTCAAATGTAGATGTTGGTATCTACCTTGTTGGCTCTGACGAAAACACTTTGAAGGGTCTCAGATTGTATGGAAGAGGCTCTGATATAAGTTTTGGAATTAAAGTTCATTCTTCAAAGAATAATAAAATAAAAAATAGTTTAATAGAGAATTTTGGTTTTGGAATAGATTTAGAGTTTTCCTCGAGCAACGAGATATCCTATAATACAATAAAAAGCTGCAACATCGGAATTTCGGCAACAAATTCTCGTGACGATGTTATATATCAAAACACATTAAACAACAGAAAAAACGCATATACTGAAAAATCTGTAGAAATATGGAACAAAACAATAGGAAACCTTTGGAGCGATTTTGATGAACCCTCTGAAGGATGTATAGATGGAAACTCCGATGGTATATGCGACTCTCCCTACTCTATAGATAGAAACAATATAGATTACATGCCAATTTCTAAGAAAACGGAAGAAGAAAAAAGAGGAAAACCTGCTGGAGGAGCTGGAGGAACCGTTGAATCAAAAAAGCAGAAAAAGTATACTATTTTATCAAAAGATTTCCTGCAAGAAGTGCTAAAAAATTTTGGAATAAAGGATTTTTACGATGCAGATTCACCGCTTTTTGCCGCACTGGCTCCGCTATCGGAGAAAATAGGATTATATCCAGCTCCATTTAAAGAGGGTATAGAAATAAAAACGGTAAACGGAAGAAATGTATATAAAGTTATTGAAGAGCATGTCTTGGGAGAATATAGCTACGCTAACGAAGTCGTTCTTGTAAGGAGCGATATAGAGGCAGATGCATTCTCTGCCATAGCCTATGCAAAAATTAAAAATGCTCCTATTCTGCTGACGGACACAAAAAATGTTCCTGAAGAGATAAAAAACGTTATAAAAAAATTAAAACCGAAAAAAATAACAATAATCGGCGGTTCAGAAGCTGTCAGTATTGATGTTGAGATGAAGCTGAGCAAGTATGCAGAAGTTAATAGACTGTGGGGAGAAACGAGAATTGAAACAAGCATAGAGGTTGCTAAATTCCTTGGCACAGTAAACGTTGTTATAATTCAAAATGGATGGAACATTAGCAAATCAACAGCCATAGTTTCATACCTATACAATGCTCCAATAATATATGTTAAAGACGATATTATCCCGAATGATGTAAAGGAATATCTGATAAAATTGAAGGGTAAAGATGTAGTTTTTATTTTTTCAGGTGTCGACGAAACTGTTATAAATGAAGTTAAGAGAATTGTAGAGTAAGGTGGTTGCATGATAAAAAGAGAGGAAATTGTTGAAATTGTTGAGAAATACGATAAAGAAAATATAAGCATTGGAGTTATAGGATCGCACAGTGCCTTAGAAATTGCTCATGGTGCAAAGCAGGAAGACTTTAAAACTGTTGTTGTCTGTCAGAAAGGCAGGGAGAAAACCTATGCAAAATACTATAGAAACCTCTTCGACGAGGTTATTGTTCTCGAAAAATTTGCAGATATGGTAAAAGAGGATGTGCAGAAAAAACTTAGAGAGTTAAATACAATATTCGTTCCCTCACGCTCTTTCAGCGTATACGTTGGCTACGACAATATAGAAAACAATTTTTACGTCCCGCTGCTTGGAAGCAGAAACATGCTGAGAATTGAGGAAAGAAACATTGAAAAGAATCAATACTACTTACTAAAAAAAGCTGGGATAAGGATTCCGAAGATATTTAAGGATCCAAAAGAAATAGATAGGCTTGTTATAGTAAAAATCATGGAAAAGAAGAGAAAAATAGAAAGAGCATTCTTTTATGCAAGCAGCTATGAAGAATTTTTGAAAAAAGCTAAAGAAAGAATTGAAAAAGGGATTATTGATGAAGAAGACCTTAAAAATGCAACAATAGAAGAATACGTCTTAGGTGCAAAATTCAACGCAAACTTCTTCTACTCACCTATAAAAGATGAGCTCGATCTCCTTGGATTCGATCAGAGAATACAGACGAACTTGGATGGAATTCTTGACCTACCTGCAAGAGAACAGCTTGAGATTGATATACCAATACAGAACGTAGAAATAGGGCACTACGGAGTAACGATGAGAGAAAGCCAGCTTGAAAAAATATTTGAAGCTGGTGAAAAATTTGTTGAAGCAAGCAAAAGGGAATTTCCCCCTGGCATTATTGGTCTCTTTGCACTTCAAGGGGCTGTTGACAAGGATCTAAACTTCTACGTTTTCGACGTAAGTCCAAGGATACCGGGTAGCCCATGCGTAGAGCCAACTTCACCGTATATGAAATACAAGTATCTAAAGGAGGTAGGTCCGGGAAGAAGGGTAGCTATGGAGATAGAACTCGCCATAGAAAAAGACATGCTAAGCGAAATAGTTACATAAATTTTTTATCTCTTTTTGTGCATCTATTGTTTTCATGCTTCTCGGAATAGCTCTCCTCCTTGCATCGTGCATAATATGGAGCTCAACTCCTATATTTGCAAAAATAAGCTACGCATATATACCCCCAGAGATTCTTGCTGAGCTGAGACTTATCTTTGCATCTTTTTTATTTTCTATAATAAGGATGCCCGTTTTCTCAAAAGAAATTTTTTATTTATCTGCATTTGGACTATCAGCCAACTACTTTTTCTATCACCTCGGAATCCTCTATACAACAACTCCAGCAGCGCAGAGTATAGAAAGCCTTGCACCTATATTCGTTCTCATTTTTGCTATCATAATGAAAGCAGAAAAAATAAACATTTTGAAAATAACAGCTGTTTTATTAAGTTTTTTCGGATCTCTTCTAATTTTCTTCTCTCATTTTGGAAAAGAATTTATAATTGGGGATATCTTGGAAATATTTGCTGCAATAACATGGGGATATTTTATAGTAAAGAGTAGCAAAATTCTAAGAAAGCATGACGTATTTACTGTTCTTTCAAGTGTTTTCTTTATGTCTTCAATAATATTTATGCCATTTGCAGTATTATTTCCAAAAAACTCTGACATTACAATAAGCATAGCTTCTGTATCAATAATAGCCATAATGGGGTTCCTTCACACATTTCTTGCATACTTGATATACTACAAAGGCATTAAAAGAACATCACCTATAATAGCTGGAATAGTCTTCTCCTTTAGCCCTATAATTACATTTCTGCTATCTGAGGCTTTTTTAGAGGAATATTCAACAAAAAGTTTTGTAGCCGGTGTTTTATTCATATCTGCTGCTTTATTTATAGTTGTTTTCGGATACTGAAATACAACTAAAAAGTAAATCTTAAAATCTAAAGATGTGCACAAATATCAACCAAATAATATGTATAGATTTTCAAAAATATTTACTATGCTATCTATTGTTTAAAGATTTAATAACAACAAGTAAGAAAAATATGAAAACCCATAAGGTGTTAAAATTGAGCTGGGAGGAAAAGCTTGAAAAGGCTGAAAGCATAGGTGATATATTCGAAATTGTCAAAGAAGCTGTTTGGCGGACTATAAGGCAAGGAAGAGCCGGTCTCTCATTAATTCTTGCTGAAATTCCAAATCCCGTTGGTGGAATTCATCAGATAGGTTCAAACATGATAATAGTAAATAAAAGCATCCTTGAAAAAATAAAAAGAGAAAAACCTGATTACTACAAGCCATACTTATTCTATGTTCTACTTCACGAATATCTGCACAGCCTTGGGTACGTGGATGAGGATCTTGTAAGAAAACAGTGCTACATAATCGCAAAGGATACGTTTGGTAAGCAGAGCAAGGTCTTAGAAATCGCAAAGGAGCCGGAAAGATTCTTGGCTGTAGATCTGCATGAAATAGAGAGCGAATTAGACTTCGAGCTTGTAAGGGACTTTGATAGGAGTTCTTTGAATTACATATTTTAAAAATATATTTTAAAATTTTTTGATGGGTTTTAATTATAAAATTCTCCACTTTATTCATTATTTATTATCTATATTTTAGCGGTTTCATTTTTATAATTAAAAAATGGTGATCCGGGATAAATTTTCATCCAAGATAATGTTAACTTTAATTAATCTGATGAGTGATGTTAAGGTATTGACATTGCGAACTATATGCACGGGGTCGTTCTAATTTGCCGTGGTTCCTCCATAATTAGTGTAGGGGGGAGATATGTTCGAAAATTTAAAAAATGAAGATCTAAGGGAAAGATACCTGATGGAAACCTGCGGACTCAATGAAAAAGAGGTGTCATTAATAATTAACATTTTTGATTCTCTACCCTTTTATGCAATGTTTGTTGATGAAAAACATGAAATAATTTTTGCCAACAAGAAGATAGAGAAAGATATGAATATAGATTTAGAAAATTCTCTTGGAAAATACTGTCCAGAAGTTATTCATGGCTTAAAAGAACCTTTTCCCGGCTGTCCTCTCGAAGAATCTGTTAAAAGGGGATACATAGCTATTGAAACAGAATTCTACGACGAAAAGCTAAACAGATGGATGTTTTCTGCTGTCTATCCAACCAAATTAAAAACAAAATCTGGTAGAAAAGTTTTTCTGCATTTTGCATACGACATTACAGAGAGAAAGAAGCTTGAGGAAATGGAAAAGCGGAAGTTTGCAAAGATGTTTGAAGAAAGATACAAGATGCTGTTTGAATCAGCTCCAGATATAATATGGCTTCATGATCTTGAGGGTAAAATTGTAGAAACGAATAAAAGAGCTTCAGAAAAACTCGGCTATTCTATAGAGGAACTTTTATCCATGAAAATTCAGGATATAGTTGCGGATCATATAAAGCCTCTCGTAAAGAAAAGGATAGAAAAGATATTAAAAGATGGATGGGCTGTTTTTGAATCAATGCATAAAACAAAGCAAGGAAAAACATATCCAGTAGAAGTTAACGCAAAATTAATAAGAATGGATGGAAAAACCTTCATACTTAGCTTTGTTAGAGATATAACAGAAAGAAAGAAAATTGAGAGCGAACTGAGAGAAAAAACGGAATATCTCCTTGGACTGTTTAGAAATATTGAAGAAGGGGTTCTTGTTGTTGATGAATCTTATAAAATTCTCGATGCAAATCCATCAGCGTGCGATATCTTCGGTATAGATAAGGACAGAATTTCGAAAGATCCTTCCTATGGAGCCTTTATAGCTGAAATTCTACCGCTTAAAGAAACTTTTGAAACGAAATGCACGATAGATGTTATTTTAAAATATAAAAAGAAATTTTTTGAAGCAACAATAATACCTATTAAGAAGGAAAAGATATCGAAGGTTGTTATTATATTAAAGGATATAACCGATGAAGTATTTAAAAAGAGGGAGGAAAAACTCATAGAAGAAGTAAACAACATGATAAATCTAAAAGAGCCTCAGGAAAAAATATTCAAAAAGATAGTTGAAGGACTCACAAATCTGTTCGGATACAAGCTCAGTGCAATAACGGTGTATGACAGAAAAAGAAATGTTTTGATCGTTAAGAGCTATTCATACGACTCAGCTCTCGTGAAGAAGGTTGAAGACTTATTAAAGGTTAAGATACTAAACTATGAGATACCCATTTTTGAAGACAGCATAATAAGGGATGTTGTTGAGAAGAAGAAGGCAGTCCTAACAAGCGATATTACAAAACTTATTAGGGATCACAGCAGGGAGAGATATATAAGAGCTATGGCTCCAGTTTTAGCAAAAATCTCTGGGATAAAATACGGCATAGGAGCACCCCTCTTGGCTGGGGACAAAGTCGTTGGAACTATAGGTGTCGGCTCCGAAAGTGAGTTAAAGCAAGAAGACGTCGAAAGGCTTGAGAGGTTTGGAAGGCTTGCCGGCTTAGCTGTTGAAAGGGCTGTTTTGTATGGAGATCTTGAGAAGGCTTACGGCGAGCTCAAGCTTGCATACGAAGAACTTAGGAGTCTGGACGAGCTGAAGACGTGCATAATAGCCAATGTGAGCCATGAGCTTAGAACTCCGCTCACCATAGCGAAGGGTGCAATAGAGGCGGCTATGGATGAATGCAAAAACGATAAAGAGCTCCTTAGAATAGCAAAGGGCGCCCTTATAAGGTTAGACACCATAATAGGAAACCTCATACAAATAGCAAAAATCGTTAAAGGTGATATAAAGCTAAATCTTGAACCTATAAACATTAGAGACGTCATTTCAACTGTTTTAAAAGATTTTGAGAGCAAAATTTATGAAAAGAATTTAAAGGTTAGCTTGAACGTTCAGAGAGGAATCCCACTTATAAAAGCCGATAGAACACATGTTGTCTACGTTTTAAGGAACATTATAGATAATGCAATAAAATTTAACAGAGATCACGGAGAGGTGAAGATAAGGGTGAAAGAAGTCAACGGATACATAGAAATCAGCGTAAGTGATACTGGAATAGGAATCCCAAAAGAAAAACTTGGAAGAATTTTTGAACCCTTTTATCAGGTTGATCCGAGTATAAGAAGGAGGTATGGTGGAACTGGAATAGGTTTGGCAGTAGCTAAGAGAATAATAGAGGCTCATGGGGGAAAAATAATCATCGAAAGCGAGGTAGGTAGGGGAACTACTGTTAGATTTACGCTACCGATACTCAGAATAAAATGATATTTTAACCCCCTTGTGGGATGAGTAAGGCAAGTGGGTTATTTTTTCTATTAACCCCCTTGCAAAATGCGAGAGCTAATCACATATATTCTTCCTTTATTTTCCTTTTTAACTTAATATTTATGCATTCATGCGCAAAAATTCTACAGCTTTACTGAGAAATTGAAAAGAATAATTTAATCTTAAAATTTTAAAGTTAATTTCAGCAGCTGTTTAAGAAAGATTTGCCCTTTCGTCGGCAATTTATAAAAATATCTTAACCGTTTTTTGATG
>JALTZZ010000005.1 GCA_027051165.1 archaeon
AAAAATGTTCTAAGCATTTTGCACTCATAAGCATTATCTGCCAAAAAATCGCTTTCAAAGCCGTTAAGATCATCAACGGTTTTGCTTCGTGATTTCCTGAAATATTTGCGATAGACAAATGTTTGGAGCAGGAGACTATTACATGAAGATTCTTTCTGTTCTTTCTCGAGCAATTAACTTCTGTTGTGTCTGCTACGAAAAAATTCAGTCACATTAATCTTGCTGTAAAGAAGTTTAATCGCTTTCTTCAGCCAATCCTCAGGGATCCTCTTAAAATAATTCCAAAGAGTTGTATGATCAAGCTTGTAGCCAAGCTCTCTCGCCATGTATTCCCCCCTCTCTAAACGTCATGTTTAGTCCTCTTATCACAATAAGCAATGCCCCAGCTTCCTTTGGAGATGCTTTTAGCTTCCTTCCCCTCTTCTTCTGCTCAAATGGATCTCCAAGTTCCTCTGCTATCCCTTTCGCTTCTTCAAATACCTTGCGAAAGTTATTTATCCCACTAAGTCTATCATATACCTGCCTGTAGCTGGCATAGGCATATGCAGGTCTTCTCCGCCCGTAGATGCTTCTGTTTGTTCATGGTTGTTCCATCTTTAGAATTTCTCAACAAACCCTGTGGTGAGAAAAGTCTTTATGTTTTAAAGATATATATTATTATAATCCCCTTACAGAAGGAAGATATTTAGTTTGTATTTGAGATATTAAATATTTCAAAAAATTTCGATGAGGAAGATGCTCCCTTTATCGCTTTAGCATTAAAGCTTAACGTTCCTATCTGGACAAACGATAAAGAAATGATAATCTATGGTTTGAAAACAAACAAATATTTAGCTTTAGATACAAAGGCTTTACAAGATTTACTTAGAGGAAAACCTTTGCTTTTCTTATCAACACAGGTTAAATCTAAAATGCCATAGGGTAGCTTCCGAGAATCTTTAAGAATGGAACCTTCATTTTTAGCTCGTTTAATGCTTCTTTAACTTCATTATCATCCACATGCCCTTCAAAGTCTATGTAGAAGATATAGTCTCCGAGAGCTTTTTTTGAGGGTCTTGACTCTATCTTTTTCAGATTTATATTTCTTTTTGCAAAAATTCCAAGGGCTTCATATAGAGCACCGGGTTTATCTGAAAGTCCGATTATAATTGATGTTTTATCTTTACCAGTTTTTTCGTGAAAATTTTTTGAGATAACAATGAATCTTGTTTTATTTTCTTTTTCATCTTGAATTCCCTTGGCAAGTATTTTAAGCCCGTAAAGCTCTGCGGAAATCCTTGGTGCTATTGCGGCAACACCTCTCAAATTTTTTTCTTTAATTTCCTTTGCAGCCTCTGCAGTGCTCGGAAAGTTTCTCGTCTTTACACCGAGCTTTTTTATGAACCTTCTGCACTGTGCTAAAGCATGGGGATGCGATATTATTTCTTTAACATTTTCTATACGATCTTCAAGAGAAACGAGACAGTGCTCTATGTCGAGAACTATTTCATCGTATATGTATAGGTTTCTCTTCAGCAACAGATCAAGGGTTTGATTTACCGAGCCTTCGAGGGAATTTTCTATCGGAACTATACCTAAGTCTGCATCACCTTCTTCTACCTTATCAAAGATTTCTTCAATATCTGAGCAAAGAATAAGCTCAGCATTATATTTTTTTGAAGCTTCTTCGCTAAAGGTTCCCCTTGGACCAAGAATTGCTACTTTTTTCATATCACTCCCTTAAATTAATTTTCTCTGCAGTCTCTTGCTTTCTTCAAGTATTAGGGATACAAGATTCTCAACGAAGTCTCTACTTACGTGTTTTGAAAGTTTTTCATAGTATCTATTGTAAATCTCCTTTTCCCTCTCCATATCAACAAGGTTCATGTTCATTTCTTTTTTAATCTTTGCAATGTTTTCAACAACTTTAAATCTTCTAACTATGAGCTCTGCAATCATGCTGTCAATTTCATCTATTTCTTCTCTAAGCTTTTCAATTTTATTCATTTCAACACCTTTGCTCCATGATTGTTTACTTTTGTAACAATAATATTTCCTTTTAATCTCTTAAGTGAGCTTAAAACATCTTCAAGATTGTCCTTATCAACGAGAATTGTATATGCCGAACCTTTTCCGCTGAGTCCACTCGCTAAGGCTCCGCTCTGCATGGATAATACCACGGGCTCTGTAGGATATCCGAGGGCTGTGCAGTATATAAGCCCGTTGAGGATCATTGCACTTAAGTAGTTTCCATTTAGAGCCTCTTTAAATGCCACATCAACGACATCCTTAAATATTTTTATCTTTTTTAAATCTACATCCTTTGTATAGGCTTTTTCCCCATAGAATATAACGACATTATACTCTGGAAAACTCTCTCTGCGTAGTATCTTTCTTCTGTAGTTGTCGGTAACAACAACCCCACCAAAGAAGCTTGCACAGGCATCGTCATAGGCTCCTGTGATTGTTACTCCAGCTTCTATACTTGCTTCTACGCCTATCTTTACAACTTCCTCATCGCTGATTGAAGTGTCGTATCCAAGCTTCTTAATCGCTGAGAGAGTAGCAAGAACAGTTGCGTTTGCTGCAGCACTGCTTGATTTTAAACCCCTTGCTATTGGAATTTCGCTTCTGGTTTCAATAGTAGCACCCATTCTTAGGTCAAAGAGTTCTAAGACCTTTTTTGCACAGATCTCTATGAGCTTTGTATCTTCTTTTGGATCGTCCCTAATTATACCAATGATCTTCCTATCCTTGCTTAAAGTTACCTTTGAATAGAGCTTTAAATCTATGCCATAAGCGGAGCCCTTGCCGGTAGCCATTGCGTTTATTATCGTGCCGCTTGCCAACGCATAGGCTTCGCCGATCATCGCATAAACAATAAAGGTAAGGATATATAAAAATTTTGTCATGCTATAGCAAAACATTACTCTCCAACTGCTTTTAGTATATCCTTGAACCTTATTTTTCCTTCCCTTACGAGCCTTATATCTCCAGCACTCACATCGACAATTGTAGAAGGCACTCTTTCTCCGAGCTTTCCGGCATCTATTATAAGATCAGCCCTTACCCTAACTTCCTTTGCATCTACCGGCGGAGTTTCTCCAGAAATGTTTGCGGATGTAGTCGTTATAGGCAGATCAGCCTTTTTAATAATTTCTAAGCATATATCGTTGGCAGGAATTCTAACAGCAACCCTATCTAATCCGGAGGTAACAATATCTGGTATGACATCTTTCTTTTTTAATATTATTGTTAAAGCCCCGGGTAAAAAATTTCTGACAAGAACTTCAGCCAAATCATTTAAATAAACATATCTTCTGAGCATTTTTAAATCACAAACTGCTATGGGCAGGGGTTTGCTTAAAGGTCTCTTTTTTACTTCAAAAACTTTTTTAACAGCTTCAACGCTTAGTGCATTTGCTCCCAAGCCGTAGAGGGTATCCGTAGGATAAACAACAAGCTTACCTTCCTTTATATATCTGCTCGCAATTTCAACAACTTCTTCTTTTTTTCTTTCATTTAATCTTACAAGGTTAGTCATCTAATAGCTTATATGCATGTAGCATTGGAAGAAAAATTAAAAAGACTCGATGAAATACTTGAGGACAAGGACAAAATTATTCTCGCATTTTCTGGAGGATTGGACAGTAGCTTTCTTGCGTATTATCTGAAAAAATTGGGAAAGGAGTTCTATGCAGTAACCGTGGACAACGGTCTTATACCAGATATAAACGATGCGATAAGTGCAGCTCAGAAAATTGGAATAAAGCATAAAATAATTAAGGTAGATCTCTTCAGTGATAGGGTTTTCACAGAAAATAACGAGGAGAGATGCTATTTCTGCAAAAAAGAAATAATAAAGGCTTTAAAAAACTTTAAAAACGAAGTCGGATATAGATATATAATGGATGCAACAAACAAAAGCGATTTAAGCGATTACAGACCGGGAATACTTGCACTGATGGAAGAAGGAATTTTATCCCCGCTCTTGGAGGCTGAAATAACAAAAGAAGATATTATAGAGCTCAGCAGAAACTTCGGTCTTGAAATAAAACCGCCTGAAAGTTGTTTAGCTACAAGAATTCCAGTTTATACAAGAATAACGAAGGATACCGTAGAAAAAATAAGATTTGTCGAAAATGAGATAAAGAAGCTCGGAATAAGGCTTGTAAGAGCGAGAGTTCACGACAACCTTCTAAGACTACAGTTCCTGAAAGAAGATCTGGAGAAGGCTCTGAAAAAGAGAAAAGAAATTCTAAACATAGCTGAAAGATACTTTGCCTATGCAACCGTAGATCTTAGGTGCTACGACGAATGAGGTGGTTTGTGTGTTCAGAGATTTTATAAAGAAGGATGTTGTAGTCGATAGTGCAAACGTAAACTTAGAGGTTGCAAGAATTCTTGCAAAAAATCCTGATAAAACAGTTTTTTTTAAAGAAGTTCATGAAAATGGAAGGAAGTTTGATTTTAGCGTTGTTGGAAACTATATACCATCAAGAGAGAGACTTTATGAAATGCTTGGAGTTAATAGGGATAACTACTGCTCCTTCATTTCTGAAAAACTAAAAAACTTAATAAAACCTGTTATAACTGAAGAAACTGACCTAAAGGAGGAGAAAAAGAGTTTAGAGGAATTGCCTATATTAAGGCACTTCAGCACGGATGCTGGAAAGTATATAACCGCTGGAGTTATTGTAGCAAAAGACGAGAAGTTCGGATACAACGCGAGCATACATAGATTGCTTGTGCTCGACGAAAGGCACTTGGTTATAAGGCTTGTGGAGAGGGATCTATACAGATATTATATTAAGAAGAAGGAAAAAAACGAGCCTCTTGAAGTGGCGATATGCATAGGTTGCGAGCCAAGCGTTTTATTTGCATCTGCATTCTCGCTCGATATAGATAAGAGCGAGCTTGATCTGGCTGGGGCAATAAAAAATGAGCCAGTAAAGCTTGTCTATGGAAAAAGCATTGATCTCGCTTATCCTGAGGCTGAGATAGTTATAGAGGCAAGGATACTTCCAGAGCATGCTGAAGAGGGTCCTTTCGTTGATATAACCGGAACATTGGACGTAAAAAGAACACAGCCCGTTGTTGAGGTTCTGAGAATAAGACACAGAAGCAACGCAATATATCATGCAATACTGCCGAGCGGGAACGAGCACAAGGTTTTAATGGGCATGCCGAGAGAACCGGCTATATATCACGCTGCTAAGGAGGTTGCGGACGTTAGGAACGTGTGCCTAACAACAGGCTCGTGCTCTTGGCTCCACTGCGTGGTTTCTATAAGAAAGAGAAGCGAAGATGAGCCAAGGAAGGTTATAGAAAAGGTTCTTGAAGCTCATAAAAGTGTTAAGCATGTTGTGGTTGTTGATGACGACATAGATATTTTTGATCCAAACGACGTTGAATATGCAATAGCAACGAGGTTTCAGGGTGATAAGGATCTATATATCTACAAAAACATGAAGGGATCAAGCTTGGATCCAAGCTCCCATAAAACGGGAAAAACCACAAAGCTTGGTATTGATGCGACAGCACCGCTTTCGAGAAGAAGGGATTTTATAAGAGTAAAGCTCGGCGAATGAGTCATTATAGAATAATTAACAACGTTAATGTATAAAACTGTTTCATGAATCTCAAGGTTTTGATAATAGACAACTACGATTCCTTTGTATACAACCTCTATCAATACGTTGGAGAGCTCTCAAGTAGGGTTTTCGTTAAGAGGAACAAGATAAGCGTAGGGGATATCAGAAAACTAAGCCCAGATGCAATAATAATTAGCCCCGGTCCCGGAGAGCCGAAAAATGCTGGGAATATCGTTAAGATTATTGAAAACTTCTGCGAAGAAATTCCCATGCTTGGCGTTTGCTTGGGGCATCAGGCAATAGCCTATGCATTTGGAGCAGAGATAGTAAGGGCTAAGAGGGTTATGCATGGAAAAACGAGCAAAATTCTGCATGACGGAAAGAGAATATACAAAGGAATGAAGAATCCGTTTATTGCAACGAGATATCATTCTCTCGTTGTTTCAGAGGAAACTTTGCCAAAGGAGCTTGAAGTTGTTTCGAGAAGCATGGAAGACGATGAAATTATGGGGATAAGACATAAAAAATACCTTATAGAGGGCGTTCAATTTCATCCAGAGTCCATTTTAACAAGCAACGGCAAAGTTATCATAAGAAACTTCTTGGAATTGGTTGAAAATTCAACAAAAAATTAGTTTGTTAAGCTTGGCAGTAAATAGGGGGGTGTTCGATATGAAGATTAAAATGAAGATTATAGACCTTGTAACGCTTCTTACAAAGCCTGAGGAGAAGGTTATGAAAAGATACAATTTAAGTCCAGAGAAAATTAAAAAAATACAGGAAGCACTGAAAAAGGGTAACTGGAGGTTTACTGGATAGAATTTTGCTTGA
This sequence comes from archaeon, assembly GCA_027051165.1. GTDB lineage: Archaea > Hydrothermarchaeota > Hydrothermarchaeia > JALTZZ01 > JALTZZ01 > JALTZZ01. The sequence continues at coordinate 6,405 of JALTZZ010000005.1, forward strand.
TTTTTGAATTTTTAAATAAAAATTATAATAGTTTTGTCAAGATTACAGAGACGAGGGTTAAAATTATACCTATAAATGTTCCCAGCATAAACTTCGTAAGCATGTCAAGCCTCTTCTCTAATCCTCTTATCTCATTTTTTAGCTCATTTCTTAAACCATCAATCTTAATATCAACATATTCCTTCAAATCCTTCTTCAACCTTTCCTCCGTTTCTCTAATTTCGTTTCTAATTTCGATCCTAAGTTTTTCGATATCATCTTTCGTAGCGACTTCTTTTAGAACAGCTTTAACGATGAGTTTTCTCGATCTAATAGCAATCTCAGTAGCTAAGATATCAGCTATTCTTGCTCTTCCTTCCTCGTCTTTCTCAAGCATTTCTGCAAGCTTCTTTAAATCCATCATCAATCAAGAAAATAAAGATAACCTCGAAAATTTTAAAAATTGCAACCGTGCATAAAAATGTTAAATTTCTGGCTTGCTAAATATGCCAGCTTTAATATCGTTTAAAGAAATGACTGCCATAGAGATAAATGCGTTGTCTCTTGGAGTTAAAATAATAGATCTCATGGAAAACGCTGGTAGAAGCGTGTATGAGGAAATGATAAAGCGCTTTGATCTGAAAGATAAGGAAGTTGTTATTTTTTGTGGAAGCGGAAACAACGGCGGAGATGGTTTTGTTCTTGCGAGATACTTGAATAAGGTTGCAAAGGTAACCGTTGCAGTTGTAAAGGAGCCAAAAACAAGAGAAGCCGAGGAGAATTTTAAGAAGATAGCTGGCAAAGTTGACATTGTCGGATTTGAGAAGGGTATAGAAGTTGCGAAAAAAGCGGATTTTATAGTAGATGCCATTCTTGGAATAGGAATAGAAGGCGAGCTTAGGGAGCCTATAAGGAGCATTGTAGAAGAATTAAATAAAACAAAAGCTGTAAAAATTTCTATAGACGTTCCAACCGGCATAGGATCGAGAACATTTTTTAAGCCGGATATTGTTGTAACCTTCCATAGAGCAAAGGAGAAGCTTGAGGGATTTAAATATGTTGTTAAGGACATAGGCATACCAAGGGAAGCCGACGAGGTTGTTGGCATTGGAGACGTTTATGTTCACCTTGCAAGGAGAAATGAGAATGCGCACAAAGGAATGCACGGCAGGGTGCTCGTCTTGGGAGGAAGCCATCTATACTACGGTGCACCAATACTCGCTGCCGAAGCGGCTTTAAACAGCGGAGCTGACTTAGTTTATCTGCTTGTTCCAGAGGTAAACTACGATATAACGAGGAACTATTTGCCGGATTTTATTGTAAGAAGCTACAGCGGAAGTTATCTGAGCAAAAAGGCTGTTGATGCTGTAGTTGAAGTTGGCAGTGTGTGCGACGTTGTAGCTGTTGGAATGGGGTTGGGAACAAGGGAAGAAACGAGAGAAGCCTTATTTGAGATCGTAGAGGAGCTTAAAGATAAAATATTCGTTGTAGATGCAGACGCAATAAAAATTCTTAGTGAGGATTTAGATATATTCAAAAAAATAAAATGCGTTTTAACTCCGCATGCTGGAGAATTTAAGATATTAAGCAAGGAAGAACTTCCAGATGATTTAGAAGGAAGGAAGAAAATTGTGCTTAATTTTGCAAAAAATATAAATTCAACGATACTTCTTAAGTCAAGAATAGATATTATAGCTAAGAATAGGGTTAGGCTTAATAGAACCGGTAATGCTGGCATGACGGTTGGAGGGACGGGAGATGTTCTCTCAGGACTTGTTGCTGGATTTTTAGCCCAGAGAATAGACGATTTTTCCTCTGCATGTATAGCGAGCTTTGTCAACGGCTATGCTGGAGATTTGCTGTTTAACGAAATGGGATACTGCTTTAAAGCAAGCGATCTCGTTAAAAAAATACCATACGCGATAAAGAGCATTATAGATAAAGCCAAAGAGCTTATAAACTCCTAAATTTTTAGCTTATTTTTCACGTAATCTAACTTCATTATGTTTATTCACTTAGCTCTCCAAGCAGGCTCTGGTCCCGGTTGGAAAGTTGGACAATGTTAAGAAATATTGGTATTGTCATGAAGGATGTTAGGCTAAAGGGTTTTGAAAAGCTTACAAACGTTGATGAAGCGAGGGAAATAGTTTTAAACAAGGTAAAGGAACTTGACAGCGAGAAAGCGAAAATAGAAGAAGCTGTGGGCAGGGTTCTTTATAGAGATATTGTTGCAACGAGGGATATGCCACCTTTCGACAGAGCAGCAATGGACGGATATGCTGTTAGAGCCGAGGACACTTTCGGTGCAAGTCAGACAAATCCAATATATCTAAGGGTAATAGGCGAGGCGAGCATAGGAAACGTCAGCGAGATTTCTGTCGGAGAAAAAGAAGCGGTTAAAATAATGACCGGAACCCCTATGCCACGTGGTGCGAATGCCGTGGTAATGTTTGAGCATGTAAATGAACTTGGAGATGAAATAGAAGTTTTAAAGCCTGTAACTCCCGGAAAGAACGTATCTTTAAGAGGAGAGGATTTTAAAAAGGGTGATACTATACTTAAAAAAGGTAGAGTGCTAAAACCTCAAGATATAGCTGTTTTAGCCTCTCTTGGATACAGGGAGGTAGAAGTTTATAGAAGACCGAAAGTTGGCGTTATATCTACAGGAGATGAGCTGATAAATCCGGGAGAATCGTTAAAGGAGGGAAAAATATACGATGTAAACGGATACAGTCTCGTAGTCCTATCAAAGATGAACGGAGCTCTGGCGGAGAGGATAGGAATCGTAAGGGATAACTATGATGATATAAAGAATACCATAAAAAATGCAGTGAAAAGGTATGACGTTGTTATAGTCAGCGGGGCTACAAGCGTTGGCAAGCGGGACTATATACCTCTTATAGCAAAGGAGCTTGGCGAAATACTCTTTCATGGTGTGGCTATGAGACCGGGAGAGCCGACAGGATGTGCAGTTATAGATGGAAAGATATTGTTCATGCTACCCGGCTATCCAGTAGCGAGCATAGTTGCTTTTGAAAACTTTGTAAAGCCCACTATACAGAAGATGCAGGGTTATATATGTGATGATTATCCAAGGGTTAAACTTAAGCTCAAAAGAAAAATAGCAGGTAGTTTAGGAAGAAGAGATTTTGTGAGAGTTAGAATAACAAAAGATGGAATGGTAGAACCTATAAGGGTAAGCGGCTCTGGAATAATAACAAGCCTCGTTAAAGCAGATGGAATTGTCATTGTTCCAGAGAACAGAGAAGGTTTTGAAGAGGGGGATGAAGTGGAAGTGAGGCTTTTTGAAAGATGTTTTGATAAAATAATAAAAAGTTAAGTTCCGGGCAGAGGGGGAACTCCCTTTGCATGGCAGTCCATGCAGTTATTCTGGGCTGTTATTTGATACTTTTTAGCCTGAGAAACTGTGTATGCTGGTTTATATGTGCCGTCCTTCCACGCATTTAATATTTCAACAGTTTTTGCTGCCACATCTGCGGCAAGTCTCGCACACCTCTCCTTTCTCTCTGGACTGAAGAATTTGACATTTTCCTTCTTCATCCATCTACCGACGGATATGTGACATAGCGGAGAGTTGCTAACAGATTTATTTTTTATAGTTGCTTTTGGATTCTTTGGCTCAAATATAGGAAGTTCTGTTGTTGAATACCAGTATACAATATCGTTTATCATTTTTTCTCCTTCTTTACCAGCTATAAATCCGGTAACTATTCCAGCACCGGTTAATGTTCCACATATTGTTCCCCATCCGACGACTCCGCCATGACCCCACCTGATAGCTTCCAATGGGAAGGATTTATACGGCTCGCCAACCTTTTCTCCCAAAGCCTTAAAAACCCCCTTAACAACAGCATACGTGCAGAATCCTTCATACCAGCTCTCATAGGCTATTTGAGCGGCTTTCTGCGGGTCTATTTTCTCATACTTCCACGGTGGCTTAGGAATGACTTCCTTTATCTGAACTTTCTCCGCCCCTGTGTTTACCTGTTTTTCAGCAGTTTTTTGTGTGCATCCTGGGAGAAGCAGAAGCCCTCCAGACCCTACAGCTACTCCAGCAAAAAATCCTGCAGTCGCAGCTAAAAATTCTCTTCTTGAAACTTTACCTTCCTTCCCCTTCATTTTCGTTCACCCTCATCAATTAAAAATCAGATTTATTTTTCTTCAATGTTTATAAATATTTTTTGGTACATTTTTTGAATAAAACCAGATGGGACAATTTTCGAATAAAATATTTAATAATAATTATAAAATATAAATATAACTAAAAAAATAGGAATGCAAAGCTAAAAAATAAAAATAAATTTTGTTACCCGCATCCCAATTGGACTTCTTCTTCCTGCATCATCATTTTCCCGGTCTGCTCGACATACTTAGCTTTTACTTTTATTTCGCCGCTCTTTTCGAACTTTAGAACAAGCACTATATCTTCAGTAATCTTTTTATCAGGGTTAATTATCATCAGATGCAGCGAGCCTCTCTTGAGTTCAACCTTGCCCTTTGCTGGGATTTTTATTTTATCTATTTTGACCATCCTACCTCCGACAACATCGTGCAGCTCGTTCTTTGAATTTATACCCTCAACATAGAATCCTATAAGAGAATCATCACTGTTTCCCTTGTTTTCTATAATCATAAATACGGAGTAGGCGTTCTGCATCATTGGAGACGGTGCAACAATTGCACCACTCACCTCTATCTCTGGCTTTTCTTCCTTGGCACAAGCTGCAAATAAAATTAATAATCCAAGTAAAACAAAAAACCATCTCATTTTATGCACCCCATTCTTTTAGGAGATGCCTTCTTATAAAAATTTTTTGGTGCAATTTTCGAATAAATGTTTATGTGCATAATATCAAATAAATTATAAGAAATTGCAAAAAAATTATAAAAGGTGAAATTTAAAATATGTTATTGCATGGGGGAACACAAACACAAAATCTACAGCATTATTGTGAAGTTTCCCGGAATTCATTTTAGGGAAATTCAAAGAAAGACAGGTATTGCTACAGGAAGTCTAAGCTATAACCTTGAAGTTCTTGAAAAAGCAAAAAAGATAACTGTTGAAAGGGTTGGAAAGAAAAAAGTTTATTTTGCTGAAAATTTTACGAAGGATGAAAAGGAGATTTTTCTTGCCTTAAATTCTAAAAATATGAGAAGAATACTGCTTCTGCTCCTTACAACTAACTATATGACTCATAACGAAATAGTTCAAAAAATGAACCTCTCACCTTCAACGGTCTCGTGGTATTTAAAAAAACTTAGAGAGCTGAATCTCGTAAAGAAAGAGGGAAACAGGTATGTTTTGCTTAAAAGGAATAAACTAAAAAAGATAATCAAAACATACAGAGAAAGCTTTGTTGATTCTCTCATTGAGGAATTTGTTGAAATGTGGGATTGAAATGTCAGAAAAAATAAAAATAGAAAATTTAACGAAGATATATCCCCAGAACGGAAGGAACATCGTTGGGATAAGCGATATAAATCTGACGATTAAAGAGGGGGAGTTCGTAGGTATACTTGGGCACTCTGGAGCGGGAAAAACAACGTTGCTCAGCCTAATAGGGGGTCTAATAAAGCCTACAAGGGGAAGGGTTCTGATAGACGGAATAGACATATTCAGCCTCAGCGATGAAGAGCTCTCGAGACTGAGAAACGAGAAGATAGGATTCATTTTTCAGTTTTCAAGCGTAATACCGACGCTAAGCGTTATAGATAATGTTCTACTACCGCTATATTTTGCAAAGAAGCCCCCATCAGACTACTATTCAAGAGCACTTGTTCTTCTCGAAAAGGTAGGTTTGGAGGGCTACGAGGACAGATACGCATACCAGCTCTCAGGTGGTGAGCAGAGGCGTGTTGCCATAGCAAGAGCCTTCATAAACTATCCAGAAATAATACTTGCAGACGAGCCTACAGGGGATCTTGATGAAGATACTGAAAGAGAGATAGCGAAGTTCTTTGTTGAAATGCAAAAGGAGGAAAATTTAACTTTTATAGTTGTCTCCCACAATCCAGAATTTATAAAGGATCTATGTAAATGCAGCAAAGTTTATTTCATGAGGAAGGGAAAGATATATGAAAAGAAGGATTAAAATTATTAATTTGGTTTTAAGCAACATAAAGAGAAAGTATTCAAGATCTGCAATCTTGATAGTCTCTGTAGCACTGCTTATATTCATGTTTACGTTTTTTATTCTGATACTTGCGACGATCACGACAAGTTTGGAAAAATTTTCCTCAAGACTTGGGGCAGATGTTATTGTTGTCCCTCAGGGGGCAGGAGCCCCCGGGGAGGAATTTCTTCTCGAAGCAAAAGTTAGGCAGTTTTACATGAAAAAAGATCTCTACGATAAGATAAGGGAGTTCGAGGGAATAGAGAAGATAACTTATCAAACATTCGTTGGGGTTCTTGACAAAAATATAAAGGTTATCGCAATAGATCCAGAAACAGATTTTATAATAAAACCTTGGGTTGAAAACAAAAAATTAAATAAGGGGGAGGTTTTCTTAGGAGCAGAGGCGTATAAATACTTCGGAAATATAAAGAAGGGTGATATGATAAAAATTTTTGGAAAAGATTTTAAAGTAGCTGATATTATGGATAAAACAAAAACGGGCATGGACTATTCGGTATTTATAACAGAGGAAGACATGATTGATCTTATAAAAGAAAATCCAAATATTAATGTGAGAGAAGACCAGATATCGGTCATTCTTATAAAGTCTTCACAAGAAATGGATGCAGGTGTTCTTGCCTATGAAATAGAAAACGGATATCCTCAAGTTGATACGATATACGTTAAAAAGATAGGTGAAAAGGTGAGGAAGTTTATTTCGAACATGAGCAAGATATTCAGCGTGGTTTTGGTTGTATCATCGGTATTATCGGTTCTGCTTATAGCGAACATATTTACGATGATAATAAACGAGAGGAGGAGGGAGATAGGGATACTTAGAGCACTTGGAGCGAGCAATAGAGGTGTGATGAAGGTTCTTCTTCTCGAGAGCGTGTTTCTCGGCATAATTGGCTCATCCCTTGGAATAATCTTTGGCTTAATCCTCGGATGGAAGCTCCTCTCATCACTTAAAATGCCTTTTATTGAAATAAACATGGTGATAGTTTCCCTAATAGTCATGGCTGGAATAGCGATAGGGGTTGCGATATCAGGTTTCGGCGTATCCGTGTCGTTGATTAAAATAAGAAAAATAGAACCACTGACCCTTATAAAAGGTGAATAGTCATGAAAACGATATTAAAAGCAAAATAAAAAATAAAGAGAGGTGGGGGTATGAAAAGGGCTCCTATTCAGGCACCGTATTGTATAATCAGTAAGCGATTGTATAAATATTTTTTGGTTCAAATTTTGAAAATTAAAGACTCGAGCAGAAGCTGAACTTAAAATCGGAAGGTGGTGATCGAATTGGAACCACTACCCCACAAAATGCTGCACATAACGATTATTGTATTTGCGCTTTTCCTCAGCTATCTCTCCATAAAAACATATTTCAAGGTTAAAAATAAGAAATTTCTGTTTGTATGCTTGGCTTTTCTATTATTCATGGTCAGAGAGCTCATACTCTTTGGAGAAGTTGTTTTATCTATGAAAATAGATGTCGTTCTTCCGTTGATACATGCACCGCTAACACACTTCCTTAGCCTTTTAATTTTGATATTTTTCTCCATCGGGATTTTTATAAAGAAGGAGAATGAATTAAATATACTATCACTTATAAAGAGCAATATAAGGAGAAACACCCTTAGAACCTCAATGCTCGTTCTCTCCGTAGTGTTTTTAGTGTTTATACTCTCGTTCTTTACTCTTGCAATTGTTACAGTAAACAAAAGCTTGGAAGCGTTTTCAGAGAAGCTTGGGGCTGATATTCTTGTTGTTCCGAAGGGTTCTTCTGTTCAGAGTGAGGAATTTCTTTTGGAAGGACAGCTGAGAGCTTTTTATATGGATAAAAGCATATATGAGAAAATTAAGGGATTCGAGAGTATAGAGAAGATAACTTATCAGATCTATCTTGGAACACTTCCAGCACTTTGTTGTGGTGTTCCAGAACTTGAGGTTGTTGCAATAGATCCAGAAACGGACTTTATAGTAAAGCCTTGGATAAAGGGAAATGTTGAAATTAAGAGAGGAGAAGCCTTTGCCGGTATAGAAGCCATTGAGAACCTTGGATTGGTTGACACTGCACTTTTGTTTGGCAAGGACTTTAACGTTGTTGGGGTTCTCGAAAGAACGAAGACGGGGCTCGATTACTCTCTGTTTATAAGAGAAGACGATCTTATGGAAATAATAAAGAAGAATCCATACGTAAACGTTAAGGAAAATCAGATATCTGCCATATTTATAAAGGTCAGAGATGGATACGATGTAGATAAGCTTGCTGAAAAAATAGAGAAGGAATTTCCTCAGGTAGATGTTATACGAGGTGGTGAAATAGGTAGTAGCGTGAAGAGGGTTATCTCGAATATGAGCAAGATATTCAGCGTGGTTTTGGTTGTATCATCGGTATTATCGGTTCTGCTTATAGCGAACATATTTACGATGATAATAAACGAGAGGAGGAGGGAGATAGGGATACTTAGAGCACTTGGAGCGAGCAATAGGGGTGTGATGAAGGTTCTTCTTCTCGAGAGCGTGTTTCTCGGCATAATTGGCTCATCCCTTGGAATAATCTTTGGCTTAATCCTCGGATGGAAGCTCCTCCTTTCATCGTTCCACTTACCCTTTTTGGAATTTAATCCAGCATATACGGCTCTTATAGCATTTTTGGGGGTATTTGTTGGAGTTCTTCTCTCATGCATAGGTGTTTTAATACCTATTTCAAAAATAAGAAAAATAGAGCCTCTTTTGCTTATAAAGGAGGATTGAAAAGAGATAAGCTGAATTTAGCTATTAATCAAAGGTGGTTCAATGCCAGAAAGGAGTAGTAAGGTTAAGAGGAGGGATTTTCTCAAGATTTTTGGAATTTTCTTGTTGCTCTCATTTATTGGAAGCATGGTATTGTCGCTATTTAGAAAATGTAAGAGAGAGATCGTGGAGAGGGAGAGGATGAAGGTTGCGGATATTGACTTGCTGAAGAGGCAGAAATTTGTTAAAGCTGTAGTTAAGGGAGAGCCCATAATTATAATATACGAGAGAGAAGAGATATTGGCACTATCATTAACATGCCCCCATAGAGGTTGCGTGGTTTCAACAGACAACGTGGATAAGGGTTTCCTTGAATGCCCGTGCCACGGATCAAAGTTTGATCTCAAAGGCAAAAGACTCGAAGGACCTTCTCCAGAAGACCTCAGAAAGCTTGAAATAGAAATTGAGAAAAAAGATGTTTATGTTCTTCTATAGATTTTTGCATGGGGATAGAAATATTATATATCAAAGACTAATAAAAATTTTGGAACTCTTTATAATTACGAATGCTTTCATGCTATTCTTTTCTGGGATATTCTTGTCAATGTGGTATCAGCCATCTCCGGAGAGGGCTTATCAGAGCGTATATTTCATAAAGAACTGTATATATTTCGGTGATTTCTTGCTATCCCTTCACAGATTATCTACACACATTTTTATAGCTGCGATGATAATTCATATGCTCGTCACACTGCCTCATGGAAGCAGAAAGCAATGGATATCTGGGATTTTTCTTCTATATACTGCGATTCTTTTTTTGTATACTGGCTATCTTTTGAGATGGGACTTTGAAGGATACCACTCTGTAAAAGCGGCAGCTCTAATAGTTGGGGATGTTCCTCTTGTAGGAGAAACTATAAAAAATATAATTCTGTCGGGAGACGACATAACATATCTAACCTTATCGAGGTTCTATTTCTATCACATTTTTATACTTCCTCTATTGTTTTTTGCTTTAATAAATGTTCATATAAAAACAACATACAAAAATGCAGCAGTAAAAGATGATTTAGGTATAATTTTTGCGTTTATAGGGTTCATAATATTCTCATCGGTATTGTATAAATATAATTTGGGAGATGAAATTGCAGAGGGGCAGGGGAAGGTTGCACCGCCTTGGATGTTTCTATGGGCATATACCATTGACTACACTCTGGGAAATATCTCTCCAGAGCTGAACTTTTTTACCGGAACGATAATCGTATTTCTTGCTATATACTTTGTATTTGTCCCTTATTTGAAAAAGATTTTTGGTGAAAGGGCAGTTATTATAACATTGTATGTAATTTTCATTGTTCTCTCAATTTTATCTTTGTATTCTTTTTTATTTTTAATTTAATTAATTTATTTAAGTTTTAAAACGTATAAATCCGAATATATAGGACCTTCTCTTGTTAAAACACTCTTTTTAAGCTTTATTTCTTCCACGGTATATGTTCCTATATCGAGATCTTTTGCTTTATTTAAGAAGCTTTGAACGATCTTTCTTCCAGAAGATGTTTTTACCCTTGCAATTGTTATATGAGGTTCGTAGCTCTTTTCTTTTTTAAATCCTAAATATGAAAGCTTTTCATCGAGCTTTTTTTGCATGTCTATAATTTTATCTCTGTTTTTCTCTATACCTATCCAGAGAACTCTTGGATATCTCTCATTTGGAAATGCACCCAATTTTTTAATGTAAATCTCAAATTTTTCAGTTTGATTAAAAAGCTCCTGCATAATATTGTATATTTTTTCTGCGGTTTTTTCATTAATTTCTCCGAGAAATTTTAACGTTATATGTATATTTTGAGGTTCTACTGCTTTTATTCCGCTGTATTTTTTAAGCTCAGAGACGATGTTACTAATTTTCTCCGATTCCACATCTATGGCTATGAAGCACCTCATAACAACCACCTACTCTTTTGGTAGGCTTATAACAACCCTCGTTCCCTTCTCAACCGCACTGCTTATTGATATTCTACCGTCGTGCATCTTAACGACTTCTCTTGCGATTGCGAGTCCTAATCCCAAGCCACCGTGCTTCCTTTTCTCGCTCAGGTCAACTTGAAACATGGGCTCAAATACTTTATCAATTTTGTCTCTCGGTATTCCGATTCCTGTATCCTCTACTACGATTTCAACAAACATTCCCAAGTCTCTAACTTTTATTCTTATCTTCCCATACTCCCTATTAAATTTTACAGCATTGTCCAAGATATTTAAAATTGCATGCTTCAGATAGCCTTCATTTCCTTTTATTTCAAGTTCTTCTATGCTCTTTTCAACTGTTATCTTTTTCTCGAAGATTCTATCTTGAAGCTCCGCTAAACAATCCTCTATCATCAGCTTTATATTAACCTTATCCTTTTTTATAAACTCCATTGATAAGAGCTTTGAAATCGTTATGAACTTCTCAATTGTAGAAAGTTCTCTATTTAAAGCTTTTAGACTGTATCTTATAAGCTTTTTTATTTCCCTTACGCTTTTCTCTTCAAGGGCAAGCTCAAGATATCCCTTCATTATCGTTATGGGCGTTTTTAGCTCATGGCTTACGTTTGATATTATATTTCTCTTTAGTTCTTCAGCTTCTTTTATTTTCATGTATGCAAGTTTAATATTTTCGCACGTTTTTCGCAGATCTTCCTCAATTTTTGCTTTTTCAGTAACATCCCTTGCAATACCGAGAAGAGCTTTTACCTCTTTTTCTTTAAATAGCGGCATGTATTTACAGTAGAATGTTCTTATTTTCCCATCTTTTGTTATAATTCTATAGTATGGTGTTGTTCCACTTTTTTTTCTAACAAATACATCCTCAAAAATTCCTTTAATTGTTGGGATGTCTTCCGGATGAACAAAAAAATCGCATTTCTTACCTATAACCTCCTCACGCCTATATCCGGTAAGCTTTTCTACAGCTTTGTTTATAAATTTTATTCTGCCATTTTTGCTTACTATTATCATTAGATCCTCAGCATTTTCAACAATATCTCTGTATAAATCTTCTTTTTCTTTTGCTCTCTCTTCAATCTCGAAAAATGTTAGCTGGTAGCCGCAGTCTTTCAGTGCCGAGCATTTAACTTTTGCTACACCCTCGCTCCCATCTTTTTTAATGAATGTTATCTTCATATAGTTATCAATGCACGCTTCAATGTCAAATTCTCCCTTGATTATTTCGGTAATCTTTTTTCCCAATAAATCTTTTTTGGAGAAATTGGTTATATCTTCGAAGGATTTATTGAAATATATAATTCTTAGGCTTTTATCTAAAATTACAACTCCAAGCGGAATGTTTTCCAACAGCTCCCAGTATAATGTGAGAATATTTTTCAATTTGTCTATAATCTTGCTTAATACATCGTTTACTTGTGAGTTGCTTTTAATACCCTCGTGCATTCTGATACCTCTTATAAAAGTTCATAAAAAATTTCAAAGCTTTTCATATATTAATTTATCTTCCCTTAGCTTGCCGCTGGCTGGCTGCAAAAGCTTAGCACAATATTGATAGGGTCTATAAGGATATAAAAGTGCTCAGAAAAATTGGAGATGTATTTTGTTCAAAAGCTAAAGATAGCTTTTAATAATCTTCATCGCACAGTATTTTCCACACATTGTGCAAGTGTCTTGAATCTTTGGTGTTCTTCTTTTTCTATATTCAGCAGCTTTTTCTTTATCTATGCACAATTCGAACTGCTTCTTCCAGTCAAGTCTTGCCCTTGCCCTTGACATTTCTATATCCCATTCGATATCTTTACCCCTTGCAATATCCGCAGCATGTGCAGCAATTTTAGCCGCTATAACTCCAAGCTTTACATCCTCTACCGTAGGCAGAGCTAAGTGTTCTGCTGGGGTTACATAGCATATAAAGTCTGCACCGGAATATGCAGCTATTGCAGCACCTATTGCACCTGTTATATGGTCGTAGCCCGGTGCTATATCTGTAACTATAGGGCCAAGAACGTAAAAGGGAGCACCCTTACATATTTTCTTTTGGAGCCTTACATTCGCTTCTATTTCATTTAGCGGAACATGTCCCGGGCCTTCAACAATAACTTGGACGTTGCTTTCTCTTGCCCTTTCAACGAGCTCTCCAAGAACTATAAGCTCCTGAATCTGTGCAGAATCGCTTGCATCTGCAATGCTTCCCGGTCTCAGAGCATCGCCCAAGCTTATTACAACGTCGTGTTCCCTGCTTATTTCAAGTATATAATCGAAGTTCTTATAAAGCGGATTTTCAGCGTCATTGTGAAGCATGTAGGCTGCTAAGAAAGCTCCACCTCTGCTAACGATTCCGGTTATTCTTTTAGCCTTTATAAGCCTATCGAGGGATTCCCTCGTTATTCCAGCGTGTATTGTGTAGAAGTCGACATCTTTTGCATGTTTTTCTACGGCTCGAAGAATATCATCCTCTGACATATCAACGATTGCTCTTCCCCTATTTAAGGCTTCAACAGCTGCTTGATATATCGGAACGCTACCCAAGGGAACTTCAAATTTCGCAAAGAGTCTCCTTATATAGTCAAGGTCTCCACCCGTGCTCAGGTCCATTATGGTATCAGCACCATATTTAATCGCAATTCTTGCTTTTTCAAGTTCCTCTTCTATGTTAACATAATCGCTCGAAGTTCCAACATTTGCATTTATCTTTACCCTCAACCCGTAACCAACACCAACAGGCTCTACATCTTTATTTTCATTTTTAAAAATAACAATTCTTCCATCTGCAATTCTTCTTCTAATAATTTCTTCATCAATCCCTTCTTTTTTACTTATTTTTTTAATTTCTTCGCTTATAATCCCTTTTTTGGCAAGCTCAATTTGGGTCATTTTTAGCTATGAAGAACATTAACCTTGATAACTTTTTAATAATGCACTATGAGGCTTATAAGCAAGGGGGCAGAGGCTAACATATATTTAACGGAAGATGGTCTTATTTTAAAAGAAAGAATAAGAAAAATTTACAGAGTAAAAGAATTGGATGAACATTTAAGAGCAATGAGAACAAAAAAGGAGGCTAAATTGTTAAATTTATCAAAAAAAGCTGGTGTTCCCACACCCTTTGTTTTCGATGTAGACCTTGAAAAGAAGACGATACTCATGAGCTTTGTAGAGGGGGAAAAAATAAGGGACTATATAGAGAGAGCAGATTTGAATGAAAAAATAAGAGTTTGTAAAAAAATAGGAGAACTTGTCGCAAAGCTGCATGAAAAAGACATAATACATGGAGATCTGACGACATCAAACATGATAATGAACAGAGATAAAATATACTTTATAGACTTTGGTCTTGGAGAAATAAGCATGGAAATCGAAGATAAAGCTGTAGATGTTCTTCTTTTTAAGAAGTGCTTACATTCATCACATTACAAAAATGAAAGAGAATGTTATGAAGCTTTCATAAAAGGATACGAAAGATATAAAAAAAGTGGTGAAGTGTTGAAGAGAGTGGGTGTGATTGAAAGGCGTGGAAGATACTTTGCTGAGAGGTTTTAGAGGGGTGATAAAATGGTAGCTCAACTTGGTGGAGAACCTATTTTAGTTCTTCCGGCAGAAACGGTAAGGCTCGTTGGTAGAGATGCAAGAAGAAGCAACATAATTGCTGTAAGGGTTATTGCGGAAACTGTAAGGTCAACGCTTGGTCCAAGAGGAATGGATAAGATGCTTGTGAGCGATGGTGATATTGTTATAACCAATGATGGTGCAACGATACTTAAGAGCATAGATGTAACGCATCCGGCTGCAAAAATGATTATAGAAATTGCAAAAACTCAGGAAAGAGAAGCTGGAGACGGAACCACAAGCGTAGTTGTCATTGCAGGTGAGCTGTTGAAGAGAGCCGAAGAGCTTCTCGATCAGGATGTGCACGCTGGAATAATTGCGAAGGGTTTTATAATGGCGAAGGAAAAGGCTCTTGAAATTCTCAAAAATAAAGCAAAAAAAGCCACAAAAGAGGATTATCTGAAGGTCGCAATAACAGCATTAAATTCAAAGGCTCCGGGGATTACCGCCAAGGATCATATTGCATCCCTTGCTTTGGAAGCGGTTTTATCGGTTGCGGACAAAAACTTTGTTAGTAAGGGAAGAATAAAAATACAAAAAGTCTCTGGAGGAGCCACTTGTGACAGCGAGGTGGTTAGGGGTATTGTTATAGAAAAAGAAGTTGCACATCCGTTGATGCCGAAAATTGTTAGAGATGCTAAGGTGGCTGTGCTCGGATTTGAGCTTAAGGTGAAGAAAACAGAGATATCGGCTAAGCTCTCGATAACATCTCCGGAGAAGCTCAGAGAATTCATGGAAGCTGAGGAAAGGGAAATAAAAGATGTTGTCGAAAGGCTCGCTGAAGCCGGAGCTAAGGTTGTTTTTTGCCAAAAGGACATTGATGACATGGCACTTCACTTCTTGGCGAAGAAAAATATAATGGCTGTTAAAAGCGTTAGTGAAAAAGATATAAAAGCTATAGCAAAGGCTACAAATGCTGTTATTCTAAAAAGTGCAAGAGATATAAACGAAAAAGATTTGGGTTTCGCAAACATTGTTGAGGAGAGAAAAATAGGAGCGAAGAGGTATATATTCATAAAAAACGATAAAACTAAGGCTGTAACTATACTCGTGAGGGGAGGAAGCGAGCACATTCTTGCGGAGACTGAGAGGAGCTTGGATGATGCAATAAGCGTTATAAAAGATGTTTACGAAGATGGATACATAGTAGCCGGCGGTGGAGCAATTGAAATGGAGCTTTCTAAGGAGCTGAGGAAGTTCGCAAAAACTATAAGCGGTAGAGAGCAGCTTGCAGTTGAAGCTTTTGCAGATGCATTGGAGGTTATTCCAAGGACTCTCGCAGAGAATGCGGGCTTGGATCCTATAGAAATAGCTTTAAAGCTAAGAAGCGAGCACGAGAAAGGCAACGAGAGCTATGGTATAGATATATTCTCAAAGGAAGTCAAGGACATGTTTGAAGCTGGAATCCTCGAACCAATAAGGGTTAAGGAGAAAGCCCTTAAGTTTGCAACAGAGGCTGCAATAATGATACTGAGAATAGACGATGTAATTGCAGCTAAAGGAGCATTCGAAAGCAAGAAGGAAGAAAAAGAAGAAAAAACCCAGGAATTCGGAGGATTTTGAAAAAATTTTTTAATTTTTCTCTTTTTATTTTAATATCTTTATTATTGTTATAGAGCAGGATAAAAATATGGAAGCTATTTCAATGCTTTTTGATGCGGTTGTTAAGGAAGCTTTGGAAACAATAGTTAAAAAGATTAGAGAAGGTAAAAAGCTCAGCGATGCTGAGGTTCTTCTCTTAGTTGTAAGCCAGATGAGAAAAGAGCAGGAACTTATAATTAAAATGTTTGAAGAGTTCAAAAATGATGTTAACAGAAGACTGGATGAATTCAAAAACGATGTAAATAAGAGGTTTGACGAATTTAAGGGATACGTTGAGAAGAGGTTCGAGCGTATAGAGAGCGAGATAGGAGATTTGAAGGATGAGATCAAATTCTTAAGGCAGGAGGTTATGTCAATAAAAAGCGACATAATAAACCTTTTAAAGGAAAAAATATGAACTATTTAAAAAGCTTTTTAAATAGCTCTTTTACACTTATGAAGATGTTGAAGAGCTTATAAAACAAGGAAGGCATAATGAAGCTTATCAAGTTGCCAAGAAAATCAAATAGAGAATTATTTCAGGTGTTCTTTTAGGCAGAATCAGCATTGGTTTAGGATTAACAAGCAGTAGCGAGCAGGGCATGCTCTGCGGCATTATAGGCTTTGCTAACGGCGACTCGTGTGTTGGTTGATTAATTTATTTTTATCTTGAGATTTTTCTGAATGTCTGAGAATGAGCTCGAAGAAGGTTGTGGTAAGAACTCCGGCTTGTTACCGGGAAAAAGCTTTCTTCAAAGGACAGAACAAAGCTGTAGTCGTGAGGCTCGACGAGTTCAACGCACCTTTATCACTAATAAGTCTAAATGAAGAGGTTAAAAATCCTGAGGTATTATAGTGAGGAAAAATGTCTGAAGCTTTTTGTTACCCAGCCCGGATCAATATTCGATGCACCTTACGGATTTTTGAAGGATTTTACAACATGCCATTTATTGATTATCTCCTCTTTCCTTGCTTTATCTAATAGAAGAATAAATTATTTTAGCTACAGCTTTTGCAGTTTACCGCATCTCAGATACGACTATAACAGACTCTTCTTATACCAGCTCTCATACAGCTTGAAGACCAGAGATTCTTCACAGCTGTGATGTTAAAAATATCTCCTGCAAGCTTCTTTTACGACAGGGTCTGGAAAGGAATATTTCTTCTCCTTCTTCTGCAAAATTCCCATTTTTATAAGATTTTCAAGAATGCGTGAAAGAGTTGCACTCTGAAGGAACCTTCCTGTTCTAAGCTCCACAGCTTTCTTGATTTCGCTCCATGTTTCGCTGCCTTCGGCAACAGCCTTCAGAACATAAGGATAGTGTGGCGACATTCTTACAATCTTCTTTATTTCTGAGGATGCAAGATTTATTGCTTCCTCTATAACATCTTCGAGTCCTTTTTTATTGCGTGAATAGAGGTATCCGAAGTATGCAAGCCAGCCGGGAATGCCGTCGAGTGAATCAACAACCCTTTCAAGAAGCTCTTCATCGACGTTAACCCTAAGCTCCTCGAAACCCTTTCTGAGGAATTCAAGTGATAAGTCTCTGTTGAACCTCTCCAGCTCAACAACCTCTCTATATCTTCCGTAAAGAGGGCTTTCAGGATCTTCAATTCCGATGAAATCTGTCAGAAGCCCTATTTCTGAACCCGACAGAATAAAGCATACGTTTCTCAAATTATCGTATGCATACGCTATTGTATGTCTGATATCAGGTTTTCCATAACCTCTCAAATATCTCAGAAGCTGAGCCTCATCTATAACTATTAAGGCTTTTTCTCCTCTTGACTCAGCGAGCTCGTCGAGTCTCTCAAAGAGTTTTGAAATTGAAGCACCTCTGCTCCAGTCAATCTCTATTCCGGAGCTTGAAACAGTAACTCCTCTTATTCCTTTAAAAGCTTCAAGAACGCCGTGGAGCTTTGAAAAATTTGTAAGTTCGTCTGAAAGCAAAGTATATAGAGCTCTTCTCGTATATCCCAGCTCATCAAGCTTCCTCGCATCTAAGAACAATGCGAGACCTTTAAATTCTGAGAGAAACACTTTTAGGAGAGACGTTTTTCCGATTCTTCTAATTCCAAGAACGAGCACGATAGGTGAGCTTTCAACCGCTTTTTCTAATGATTTAAGCTCTTTCTTCCTGTCAAAGAGTTCCTCTCTCTTCGTCTTTGGTGCGGGATCAAACAGCATAGTATCACCCCTGATACTTAACTATCACCGGTGCTACTAAAAAGTTTTTTGTAATAGATGCTTGCCTTCGAGCTGAACCTCACAGCTGTGAGGAAATTTTAAAGACGAGAGAAACGGTCTATAGAAAGAATAATAGATAAGGCTGGAGGGCATGAAAAGTATAAGCAGAATAATCTCTTGGAGCGAAAAAAGGTATTTTAATCTTCTTGGTTTTAAGAGTCTTTTTCCATTAGCATGTATCTACTGTTTCGATTTTTTTCTCATATATTTTTTTAGCAATTTTTCTCATTTTTAAAAATACTTCCTCTAATTTTTCAGATTTCGCAACAACAGTGCATATAGGTTCTCCTTTTTTTATCATCACCCCTTTTTCTGGGACATCTCTTATATTTTCAAAGCCAAGAGAATCTTTAACTTTGCAGTTCTCCCTTGCATATAGTATCGCTCTTCCGGAGAAAAATTTAAGCTTTATCTCATCAATTTTTTCTTCAAAGAAGTCTTTTATATGAATTTTAAGAGGATTTTCTCCATAGCTCATTTCTATACAATCGTATGAACCTTGGATTCTTGGGTTAAGATCAACAATGTAAAAGTTCCCATTTTTTATTATAAAATCCCCTCCGTATATACCACGAATTCCAAAATACTCCCCCAATGATAAAAAAGCATTTAATATTTCTTTTTCTTTTTCAACCTTTACGTATCCCACGTTTCCGCAATATAAGAAATCTCTTGCCCCAAAGAAGCTGTCGCCAACTATCTGCATGCTAACGTATAAAGGCTTGCTTAATCCTCTCACCAAATTTATGTTAAAGGAATCTCCGCTTATAAATTCTTGAACAATATATTCATCTGTATTTATTTTTGAAACAATTTTGTAAATGTTTCTTTCGTTCACAAAAAAAATTCCATTTCCGTGAGAACCTTCAGCTGGTTTTAAAACAGCACTTTTTACCTCCTCAACAAAGGATATTATTCTGCTTTTTTTATTTGTAACCATATATTTTGGTATATTTATTCCAAGCCTTTCACAAGCTTTATATAAGTTTATTTTGTTCTCAGCTCTTTTCTGCACATTGTAGCTATTAGATATTACCTCTATTCCGCTTTTTTCTATGAAATCTCTGTTTCTTTTTGGTATAACTATTTTAATATCTTTTTTGTTTAAAATTTCGTTAAATTTTTCTTTAAAGAATTTTTCAACATTATCTTTATTTTTTCTAAGGCTTTCCGTTTCAATAACGTTGCTTAAGTATGCATAGACTTCTCTGCTACACATCCTGATATCGAGATCGTTAAAGTAGCTTATAGAGAAAGTTTCATAGCCTAAGGATTTTAGAGAGCATGATACAGGTCTTATATGATTTCCTATTGCAATAGCGTTCATTTCTTCAGCACTTTTATTTTAGTTCCTTCTTTTGTATCCTCTAAAAATATTCCCATGCTTCTTAGATGGTCTCTTATTTCATCAGCTCTTTTATAGTTTTTAGCCCTTCTTGCTTCTTCCCTTTCTTTTATAAGCTTCTGCACATCCTCTGGCAAATCTTCAATGCTTACTTCAACGATTTCCTCTTCAAGTATTCCAAGAACTTTGTCAAACTCCTTCATCAGACTGTATATTTCTCTAAGATTTTTTTCGTTTACTTTGTTTTCCTCTATAAGTTTGTTTGTTTCGTTTACAAGTTCAAATATTGCTGCTAAGGCTTTTGATATGTTTAAATCATCGTCCATGGCTTCCTCAAACTTCTTCTTTGCTTCTTCAGCTTTCTTTTTAAGCTCTTCGTTGTATTTACCTTTTGGCTTAAGCGTTCTCAGTTTTCCCATGAAGTCGAGGAGTTTTCTTACAGTATTCTCTGCATACCTAAGGGCTTCAAACGTAAAATTGAGTTTTTTTCTATAGTGTGTTGACAAAAGCAGAAATCTTATAGCTTTTGCATCGTAGCCCATTTTAAGCAGATCTCTGAGTGTGTAGTAGTTTCCCAAACTTTTGCTCATCTTTCTTCCTTCAACAACCAGATGCTCGTTGTGAAGCCAGTATCTGACAAAGGTCTTGCCAGTAGCAGCTTCGCTTTGAGCAATTTCGTTCTCGTGGTGTGGAAATATGAGATCAACGCCACCGGTATGTATATCAATGGTTTCCCCAAGATACTTCATGCTCATAGCACTGCACTCTATGTGCCAGCCGGGTCTGCCTTTACCAAGCTCGGTTTCCCAGTAAACCTCGCCATCTTCCTTTGTATAAGCTTTCCATAGTGCAAAATCGCTAATATCTTCTTTACTATATTCATCATGTCTTATTCTTGGTTTAGCTTTTATTTTTTTGAATTTTATTCCAGAAAGCTTACCATAATCCTTGAATTTTGATATTGAGAAGTATATCGAGCCATCTTCTGCTTTATATGCATAGCCCTTTTCGAGGAGTATCTTTATTAGCCTTACCATGTCCTCTATATGCTCAGTAGCCCTTGGATGATGCTCAAACTTTTCTATGTTCAGGGTTTTGAGGTCTTCAAAAAAGGCTTTTATATATTTATCCGTATATTCCTCCAAGCTTATTTTCTGCTCATTAACCCTTTTTATTATCTTATCATCAACATCTGTTATGTTCATAACATGCTTTACCTTATATCCCTTGTATTTCAGATATCTCCTTAAAAGATCAGCAAAAATATAGGCTCTAAAATTGCCTATATGGGCATAGTCATAAACCGTTGGTCCACAGGAGTATATTCTAACTTCTCCATCTCTCAAAGGCTTGAAAATTTCTTTTTTTCTTGTCATTGTATTGAACAGCCTCAGCATGTAGATTTATAGAACCTTAACAACGTTTTTCATTCTAAGCTTTATGCTTCTGAGAAGCTTGTTATGTATATAAACTCCCAAAAACTTTAGCTTAAAACTACATTACCCTTTAACACATATATGTCTTCAAAGAGGACGTTCCCTTTTTTATCAACAATCCTCAATTCTATAGGAACCTCTCCCTTAGCTAACGGCTTGATAAATATATCAGTGCTCGTTTTTTCGCCAGATTTTATGCTGAAGCTCTTAGCTTTGAACTCTAAATCTCCAGAGATAGATACCGATAAATTTTCAAAATCCTCCTATACTTATAATTCAACTTTGGATAACTTTCTTGCTGCGTCAGAACTTATTAAGGAGTTATGGGGGATTTAACAATATGCACGTTAAAATTCTCAGATAATTTTATGGAAAATAATGCAGAGAGAGTATCCTTAAGAAGGATAAAAAATATTATTCCAAAAACAGCAGAAAAATTTAACGTTAAAATTGAAAGAATAATCCTTTTTGGATCAAGAGCAAAAGGAAAGGCTAAAAAATATAGCGACTGGGATATACTTATCATTACAGAGAAAAAATTGGATAAAGAAATATATTAGATGATTAACCCCCTTGCTGAGTCAAGACTCAGCAAGGGCTTGAAGCTTTTCCTTTGTATTAAATCCCATAGATACGAGCATACCCAATAGAAGGACGCATAAAGCTGCAAACTTTGCAACAGAGCGCTTAGAATATCTGTGTAAGTTCTTTAAGGAGAGAGAATTTTTAAGAACCTTGAACAGATCTTCGACAACGCTTCTGACAGCCTTAAATTCCTTCCAAGAGCTCAAGAAGCTCTTGAAAGAGGTAAAGAGTCTATCATAAAGTCTCTTTATCCTTAAGGGCTTTAAAGGGGTAAGTAAATCACACCTTAATCCTTTTAACGTTAAGATTTTTCCTCGGGAATATGAAAGGAAGGATTTTATACCACATAATCCAGTAGTTTTTCTGAGCACAGAAATCTATATTTATTTTATCACCTTTTCTCAAAACTCTCCTTCTCTTAAGGTTTTCAGTGATTTTAAGGAAGAGCTTTGAGTCGTTCAGTGAGCCTTCGTATAGATAAATCCCTATGGGCTTTAAAGGAGAATATTCCACGACTAAAGCTAATTTATAGTCTTTATAGAACCCCTTGCCTAAAGCGTAGCCCCATTTATATTTTTTGCTCTCTGAACAGATTTAAATCGGTAGTATCGAGGAGCTTTACCGAGCTCCTCTTAATAAACCTGTTTATAACTGATAAAAGCTTTATGAACTGATCTCCGTTAAATTTGCTGAGGAAGCTGTAAATCTCGTAGTTATATTCTTCTCGAAAAATATGGCCGTTATCGTTATCCTCAGCATCATCTTAACAGGTTTTATACCAGCTTTAGCCATCTCCTTCTTCACAACTTTTCTACTAAAAAGATTTGTTTGAAGATTATCCACGTAGGATGAGCTAAATATGGAATTAATGGCTGTTTCATGCCTATCACCGG
>JALTZZ010000006.1:0-5511 GCA_027051165.1 archaeon
TGATCTCTCAGAGAATCTGTATATGCACAAGCTCAGATTTCTTAGCTGATGTGAAAAACGAAAAAACACACAGTCGCAGATTCTGGCTTCGATTGCTTGGCAACTGAAGCTTCGCAGTTTTAAAGCCCAAAAAACGCCGGCTGCTCTATCTTAAACTCTTCCTCGTCAATGTGAAAAATAGAGTTAAATCCCGCTTACGTAAGTTTTGCTAATCACCGCTTGCTGCAACATCTATCTTTTTTACTTATTTGTTACTTTTTTATCCTTGTTATCTAAACTTGCAACTGAGCAAGAAATCATTATAAAAGTTCTTGAACTGTCCTACAGTGATACAGCAAAAAAGCATTAAAAGAAGATTTTGTATAGAAAAATAAGAGTAAACAAGGGATATGTAAGCAAGGTGTTCCCGAAAGAAATAAAGAGGGAAAACGTTATATTAATCGCAGTGAAAAGAAAAAACACGACAAAAAGTAACAAAGAAAATGAAAATTTCCAAAGTAAAAAATGTTGAAACCCTGTTCTCTATATCTGAAAATCCCAAATTAAAGTTTATAAAAGCCGTAAATCGAAGAGATTTTTAAGATTTCTCTTAGCTTGCTATTTTTCAACATCTACCAACTAATGAGGTGATGGGAAGTATGGTATTGCGATCTTTGCCTCTCTGTTCTTTATTTTTTATAAGGTGAGCATGAACATCCCTCATTATTTTTGTGTTAATAGATATTTTGTTTGTCAAGCAGTTTTAAGAATTTCGATTTCTTTTTTAATATTTTTTTCTAAGTTGTGTTCGTTTAGTATTTTTTTTCTTGCTTTTCTTCCAAGTTCTTTTGCAACATCTTCATTTTCAATTAGATAGATTATAGCCTCCGCAAGTTTTTCTGGATTTTTTGGTTCTACAAGAACTCCACAACCTTCTAAGTATTCTTTTACTCCACTAACATCAGTAGCTATACAAGGTTTCCCCATTGCCATGGCTTCCATTAAAGAACGTGGTGAAGCATCTTGAAGTGATGTTAAAATAAATATATCAGCACTCTTTAATATGGATGGTATATCTCTTATAAATCCTAAAAAGTAAACATTTTTATCTGCAAGCTTTTCACACTCCTTTCTAAGCTCTCCATCACCGCATATTATTAGATTTAAATCCTTTATTTTATTTTTAGCTATTCTGTAAGCCCTTAGCAATGTTATAGGGTCTTTTATTGGAACAAGTCTACCTATAAAAACTATGGTTTTCCCCCTGATTTTTTTATAAATTTCATGTTTTTTTACCTTTTCTGGATCAAAAGCATCTAAAATAATTCCTTTTTTTATAGGTAGGATTTTGTTTTTATCTTTTATCATTTCAAGTGCTTCATTTGTCCCAAGAATTATATAATCAACAAAATTGTTTACTAAAAACTTTTCAATAAGCCTAACTATTTTTGCAATAAAAATATTTTTCTTAATTTTATCTTTAAGGTTTCCAGTTATATCATGCTCATAAGCTTTATGCCAAAGATAATTGTATTCCAAAACCGTTTTTACATCTGCAAAATTCTTAAGGAAAATTAATGGTAAAGCTGGAGAACCTACAAGATGTGCTGCTTTTATTTTGTATTTTCTTGCATAGTAAAGGAATACAAGCCAACCAAATATGATATAAATTATAGGATTTCTTAATTTCACATGAATGCAGTTTTCAGGTAAAAAATGGCTGTAATCTTCTTTATCATCACTGAATATAAAAACTTTATCAAAATTTTCAGAAAATTTCTTTATTAGCAGGAATTCATTTACTCTGGAAAAATCTCCACAAGTTTTCTGGTATATTTCTTTAAGATTTCCATGAATCGTAAACAATATGGCGGCATTCATAAGAAATTTAAAATAATGTTAACAGTTGATAGTTTTATAAAAATTTTTATGATTTTCATTAAAACTGAACATAGGAGTAATGTGAGATGATAAGAGTAGCAGTAATAGGTCTTGGATATTGGGGGCCAAATTTAGTAAGGAACTTTGAGGCAATAGACAACGCTAAAGTTGTTTATGCATGCGATTTGGTCGAAGAAAATTTGAATAAGATAAGAAGAAGCTATTCAAGCATTAAGCTGA
The DNA here is from genome assembly GCA_027051165.1 of archaeon. Lineage (GTDB taxonomy): Archaea > Hydrothermarchaeota > Hydrothermarchaeia > JALTZZ01 > JALTZZ01 > JALTZZ01. The sequence continues at coordinate 2,101 of JALTZZ010000006.1, forward strand.
CAAAAGACTATAGAGAGATTTTAAAAGAAAACATAGATCTTGTGTGCATAGCAACACCACCAGCAACACACTACGAAATAGCTAAAGATTGCTTAGAATCTGGAAAGCACGTTTTAATAGAGAAGCCGATGACAACAAGCACAGATGAAGCCTTAGAGCTTATAGATATTGCAAATGATCATGGTTTAAAGATATTTGTGGATCACACATTCGTATTCTCCCCACCTGTTATAAAAATTAAGGAATTAATAAAAGATATAGGCAAACCATTATATTTTGATTCAGAGAGGATAAACCTTGGCTTACTTCAGAAAGATGTTAATGTTATATGGGATTTGGCACCTCATGATTTCTCAATACTCACATATCTTTTTGATTTTGAGCCAGAGAGATTGATAGCCATAGGTTCTAAGCTTAGACATCCATATTACGAGGATTTAGCTCATATCATGGTAAAATATGACAACGGATTTATAGCACACGTGCACGTAAGCTGGCTTTCACCAGTAAAAATAAGAAAAACAATAATCGCTGGGGATAGAAAAATGATTCTTTACGATGACACAAACTTCTTCGAAAAAGTAAAGGTATATGATAAGGGTGTTGATATAGACTTATCGAAGGAAAGTCCTTTTTTCCCAACATACAGAAGCGGAGATATTTACGTTCCTAAGATAGAGAACAAAGAGCCTTTAAGAATAGAAGCTGAACATGTTGTTGACTGCCTTTTAAACAACAAAAAACCAAAAGTTGATGGATACGCTGGATTAAAGGTTGTTGAACTACTTGAAGCCTGCGATAAAAGCTTAAAAGAAGCCAAAGAGGTAGAATTATGATTCATCCAACAGCAATAGTTAGTAAAAAGGTTAAAATTGGAAAAAACGTTTATATCGGTCCATTTTCATTTATCCAAGATAATGTTGTAATAGAGGATAATTGCAAGATTTTTGGTTTCTGCAATCTTTATGGATGTAAAATAGGCAAAAATACAAAAATAGGTCCTTTTGTTGAGATACAGAAGAACGTCGTAATAGGAGAAAAATGCAAAATACAATCTCATAGCTTTATATGCGAAGGTGTTAAGATAGGTAATGGTGTCTTCGTTGGTCATGGTGTGATTTTTATAAACGATAAAATTCCAAAAGCTGTTGATGAAAAAGGAAGGATGATAACCACAGAGTGGAAGCTTTTAGAAACAATAGTTGAGGATTTTGCCTCTATAGGAAGTGGTGCTGTTATACTGCCAGTGAAAATTGGTAGACATGCTTTAATAGGTGCTGGAGCTGTTGTGACTAAGAGCGTGCCTAAGCATGCCATTGTCTATGGTGTTCCTGCAGAAATAAAGGGTGCTATATGCCCCTGCGGAAATATTATAAAAGAGATTAAGAAAGAGGTTAAGTGTGATAAATGTGGCAGAATAATAGGTGTTGAAGATGAAAGTTATAGAGGCTGAGATCGTTGATGGAAAGCTTAAATTAAAGAAAGAAATTAAGGAAAAAACTGGTAAAGCTTTGGTGATAATTTTGGAAAGTGATAAAGATAATCCAGAAGAAGTTCCATTTGTTGATCTATCAAGGATGCTTAAAGATATATTGCTGGAGGTTGAGGAGAAGATCCATGAAGTAATCTTCAGCTCAAGGTTTGTTGGCAGCAAGTATGTTAAAGAGTTTGAGGATAATTTTGCCAAGTATTTAGGGGTTAAGCACTGTATAGCTGTTAACTCAGGAACCTCAGCACTTTATTTGGCTTTAATGGCTCTCGGAGTTAAAAGGGGTGATGAGGTAATCTTGCCAGTAAATACATTTATAGCAACTGCTGAGGCAGTTTCTTTATTAGGTGCAAAGCCCGTTTTTGTTGATATAGATGAGAAAACCTATAATATAAACGTTGAAAAAGTTAAAGAGGCTATAACCGATAAAACTAAGGTTATTATTCCAGTTCATCTTTATGGGCAATGCTGCGATATGGACGAGATTAACGAAATCGCTGAAAAGCATGATTTGTATGTTTTAGAGGATGCATGTCAAGCTCACGGTGCAGAATATAAGGGTAAAAAAGCCGGTTCTTTAGGTGATATCGCAGCCTTCAGCTTCTATCCAGCTAAGAATTTAGGAGCTTTTGGAGAAGGTGGTGCAGTTGCTACAAACAACGATGAGCTTGCTGAGAAAATTAGAATGCTTCGAGATCACGGTTCTAAGCAGAAGTATTACCATGAAATTATAGGTGGCAACTTTAGAATGGATGAAATTCAAGGTGCAGTCCTTTCTACAAAACTAAGATTTTTGGATAAATGGAATAATATGCGAAGAGAAGCCGCTAAGCTCTACAACGAGCTTTTAGATGGCGTTGTGGTTACTCCTTACGAGGCTCCCTACAATAGGCATGTTTATCATCTCTATGTTGTTAGGGTTAAAAATAGGAATAAAGTTAGGGGATATCTCCATAGTCAAGGCATTTATACTGGTATCCATTATCCTTTGCCTATCCATCTGCAAAAGGCTTACAGCTTCATGAATTTATCTAAGGGTGCTTTTCCCATCGCTGAAAGAGTTGCAAAGGAAATCCTCAGCTTACCTATGTTTCCGTATATTTCAGAAGATGAAATTTACTACGTGACTAAAAAGTTGAAAGAAGGAGTTTCTAAATATGAGGTATGATCCAGAAATTAGTATAATAACTCCAGTATATAATGTAGAAACTTATATAAAAGAATGTATTAATAGTGTTGTCAATCAAACATATAAGAATTGGGAATGGATAATAATTGACGATGGCTCAACAGACTCTACACCTGCAGTTATAAAGGATGCTGAAGATCCAAGGATAAAGTATATTAGACAAAAAAGAATGGGTCCTCTTAAGATAGCAAAAATTTTTAATAAAGGTCTTAAATATGCAGAGGGAGAAATTATTGCACTTCTTGCGGGTGATGACTATTGGCCAACATATAAACTTGAAGTTCAAAGAAAAGCGTTTAAAGATAAGAATGTTGTGGTCAGTTATGGTGATGTATGTATAATAAACAGTTTTGGAGAAAAAATTATTAAAAGAAAGCCAAAAGAGAAGAGAGATATTCTTTTTAATAAACCTATTGGAAGCTCACTAAAAGCATTCTTTAATCTAAGAAATTTTGTTCCTGCAGTGACAATTATGATAAGGAGGGAATCCTTAGAAAATATAGGTGGGTTTGTTGAGGTAGAAGATTATCCGGCTGAGGATTTTCCTACATTGATAAGACTCGCAATAGAAGGTGAGTTCTACTACTTTCCAAAGGTCTTAGGTTTTTACAGAAAACATCCAAAATCAATATCTTTTGGTGAAAGTGTTAATCTATTTAAAAAATCAAGCGAATATATCATTAAATTTGCTAAAGAGCATGAAAATTCTTTAAAAAACTTAAAAATAAATATC
>JALTZZ010000006.1:5521-28944 GCA_027051165.1 archaeon
ATATTATAATTACAAAGTAGGATTATCATACCTTATTAACAGAGAATTTAATAGTGCAAAAAAACATTTCATAGAACAAATAAAAAAATATCCATTTTCAAAATATTCTTTCATGTCACTATTTGGATTATTCTTATCACAAATAAAGTATCTGCCAAGGTTTTCAAGATGTGCGGAATAGCTGGATTCAATTTTGATGATAAAGAGTTAATAAAGGAGATGATAAAAACACTGCAGCATCGAGGTCCAGATGATAGCGGCTATTACATTGATGAATATGTAAGCTTAGGGCATGCAAGGCTTAGTATTATAGACCTAAGTAAGCGAGCTAAGCAGCCAATGAGCAACGAAGATGGGAGTATATGGATAACATACAACGGTGAAATCTACAACTACATAGAATTAAGAGAAGAGCTTAGGAATCATGAATTCAGAAGCAACAGCGATACAGAGGTTATAATACATGGTTACGAGGAGTGGGGCATAGATGTATTGAAGAAGCTGAGGGGAATGTTTGCATTTGCACTTTATGATTCAAATAAGAACATTATTTTCCTTGCAAGAGATAATGTGGGCAAAAAACCGTTATACTATTACTTTGATAACGAAAAATTCATTTTTTCCAGCGAGATAAAGGCTATCTTGAAGCATGATATTCCAAAAAGGATTAATAGAGATGCTCTATATTCGTTTTTAGCGTTTCAATACACTATAGGAAATCAGACGATGTTCGATGGAATAAAAAAGCTTCTTGGAGGACACTATCTAATTTTTGATCTTAAAAACAAGATTTTGAAAATAGGTAAATATTGGGATATAAGAGAGGATATAATACAGAATAAAGATGAAAACTACTTTATAAATAAGCTAAGAGAACTCCTCGAAGAATCTGCAAGGTTAAGGTTAAGAAGTGATGTTCCTGTGGGTGCTTTTCTCTCTGGAGGGATAGATTCAAGCATAGCAATAGCCTTTGCAAGGGATAAAGTGGATTATGACTTTCATACATTCAGCATGGGATTTGAACATTTTTCCGAGCTTAATTATGCAAGAAAAGTAGCCGAACACCTCGATACAATTCATCATGAGATAATAATCACAGAAAAGGATGTTATTAGGGAGTTTGATAAAATTGCATGGCATTTTGATGAACCTGTAGGTGATGCAGCTATAATAGCGAACTATTTTTTATCTAAAGAGGCAAATAAATACGTAAAAGTAGTTTTAGCCGGTGAGGCTGGAGATGAGCTTTTCGCAGGTTATGGAAATTACAAAACAAATTTAAAGTATTTTGTAAATTTAAAAATCCCTAAAATTGTAAGAAAAATTATAGGAAAATCTATAGAATTACTTCCTTTATCTTTGAAGGGCAATCCTTGGATAAACAGAAATATAAGAAGGCTTTACTATATAAGTCATGCAGATTTAATAAAAGCACACCTCTATACAACACGTGGCATGAGCGATCATGAGATAATGTGGCTCCTCGGAAAAAAGGAAAATTTTGATGTTTACAAGAATGCCGTTATTCCTAACGGTATTAGAGATCCTCTCAATCTAATGCTCGCCTTAGATTTAAAAAACCTCCTTGCAGAGAAGTATTTAATGAAGGCTGACAAGGCTACAATGGCAAACAGTGTTGAAGAGAGGCTTGTCCTTATGGACAAAAAGATCGTGGAGTTTTCTTACAGAATTCCTCCAAACCTTAAGATAAGGAATGGCAGAGGAAAATGGATTCTAAGAAAAGCTGGAGAAATAAAGCTACCTAAAGAAATACTGTGGAGAAAAAAGCAGGGTTTTGGAGTTCCAATAGAATACTGGATAAAAGGTGAGCTAAGGGATTATATCTTACAGCACTTAGAGGGAGAGTTTCTTAGAAAGAATTTCAACAGAAAAGCTTTAAAGTATGTTGAGGAAAAGATTAAAAGAAAAGAAATAGAAAACTACCACCATGCCTTGATAGCTTGGGTGCTGTTTGCTTTGGAGGTGTGGCACAGCATATATTTCTTAAATAATACATGATACAACTTCTCTTTCCTAAAAATTTTTCATGTTAGAAGTAGTTGTTATTTATGGTGATATACAAATGTCTGAAAAAATTATCAAAGTTGGAAAAAAGTTTGTAGTTGTAATACCATCTGATATAAGAAAAAAGATTAAAATAAAAGAGGGGGATGTTCTAAAAGTAAGGGCTGAGAAGAATAAAATAATTCTCGAAAAAATTGAAAATCCTTATAAGGTGCTTGAAAGGGTTATTGGAGAACCATACAACGAAAAAATAGATGAAAAGAAGGCTGAGAGGTTTCTAAAAAATGCCTGTAGCTGATACGGAGCTTCTTTTTGCATTGAATCCTTTAGATAAAAAGCATGAAAAAGCTGTCAGAAGCCTAAAGATTAAGGGATTAAAAATCCCAGATACTGCTCTTCTTGAGTTTCAAATTGTTTTAAAAGCGAGAGGAAGAAGTCCAAAGGAAATATATTTAGCAATAGAAGCTCTAAGGAATATATTCCATAGTATGGGAATAAAAGAAATATGCACGATAAACACAAAATTTTTCCTACTCCAAACAGAAATTGAGAAAAAGTATAAATTAAGCTACTTTGATAGCATGATTGCGGCTTCTGCATTATCCTTAGATGGAATAGTTGTTTCCGACGATACAGCTTTTGGTAGGGTTCCCAATCTTAAAAGGATACCTTTGGGGGAGGTTAGGTATTGAAGGTCTGCTTTGTAATGACAGAGGCTTATCCAGTTATCTCAGGTAGAGGTAAACATGTTGGTGGAGCGGAGCTTCAAAGCTGGATAATTGCAAAAGAATTAGCAAAAAACAACTATAAGGTATATTTTATTGTTAAAGCTCCTGAGGATGGAATAGAAATCGTCAATAATGTTGCTGTTTTTAAAATTAGATATGAAAACCCTATTATTGGCTACTTCAAAATACTAAAGGCAATGATTAAAATAAATGGAGATGTTTACTATCAGAGAACTGGGGGCTTTGCAACGATTTTTGTATCCTTCTTTTGCAAAATTTTTAAAAAAAGATTTGTTTTTCATGTAAGTCGAGATGAGCAACTGGATGATGGTTACCCTTATGATAAACCTATTATTATAAAAAAACTTTATAGAATTGCTGTTAATCTTGCAGATAATATAATAGTTCAAAATAAAAATCAAAGAAGAAAGATTCTCCATAAAAAAACTTTTCTAATTCCGAACGCTATAGAGATTAATAATGATGTTTTCAAAAAAGAAGATTTCATATTATGGGTAGCGTCCATAAACGATGCCAAGAGACCTGAGCTTTTTGTTGAACTTGCAAAAAAATTGCCAAAATACCAGTTTATTATGATAGGAGGAGCTTCAAATAAGAAGTTGTATGAAAAGATTAAGAGCAAAGCAAGAGAGCTAAAAAACTTGGATTTTCTGGGATTCAAACCTCTAAAGGAAACAGAAGAATATTTTAAGAGAGCAAAGATATTTGTTAATACGTCAATTTTGGAAGGTTTTCCAAACACTTTTCTACAAGCTTGGAGATATGGAACACCTGTAGTAAGCTTGGATATAGACCCTGATGAAATAATATGCAAATATAAGCTCGGATTTCACTCGAAAAGTTTTGAAAAAATGGTTGAGGATATAAAAAGATTGTATGAGGATAGGAAGTTCTATAAAAAAATATCGTATAGATGTAAAAGATTTATAAGAGAGTTCGATATTAAAGGATTAATTACTAAATATTATAAGGTGTTATTATGAAAAAATGGCTAACAGATATTCTTGCATGTCCAGTATGTAAAGATGATCTTGAATTGACAGTTTATGAAGAGGATGAAGAAATAAAGGAAGGTAAGCTTATATGTAGAAGCTGTAAAACAATGTATCCCATTAAAAATTATATCCCAAGATTCGTTGGGACAGATAAATATGTAGATACTTTTTCCTTTGAATGGTATAAGCATAAATCGACACAACTATATTCAAAAACTGGAAGAAATGAAACAGAAATTGATTTTAAAATAAAAACTAGTTTTACAGTTGAAGATTTGAAAGATAAGCTCGTGCTCAATGCTGATTGTGGTGTTGGTAGGCATATGGAAATCGCTTTAAAATATGGTGCAAAAGTTGTAGGTGTAGATTTATCTTTTAGTGTGGATGTAGCATATGAGAATGTTGGCAAACATCCAAATGCTAACATTATTCAAGCTGATATATTTAATTTACCATTTAAAGAAGAGATTTTCGATATAATCTACAGTTTGGGAGTTCTCTACCATACACCAAATACAAAAAAAGCTTTTCTTAGCCTTTTACCGTTATTAAAAAGAGGTGGAAAGATTGCAATATGGGTTTATAGTGATGAAGGCTTCTACATGAAGATTTATAACGGGGCTTCAAATTTTTGGAGATTCTTTACAACAAAATTACCACCAGAAAAGCTTTATAGATTCTGCGAAATATGGGCGAATTTGATGTATCCTTTCAAAAAGATAAAACCCCTAAGAGTTATATTGCAGATAATACTCCCGCCTTCAAGTTATCATCCAGATAAAATTTGGAGAGTGTTAGATACTTATGATTGGCTATCACCAAAATACCAATGGAAGCATACATATAAAGAGGTTGACCAATGATTTAAAGAAGCTGGATTGAAGAATATAGAAAGATTAGGGTTTCCGGTTGCAGTGAGGGGAGAAAAATAGTTAGAGGTGTGCTTAAATGAAAATATTGGAACTTGGAGGTTTAAAAGAAAAAAAGGATAATAACAATATTGTTACTGTTAATATTGGAGGATTGGGAGATATAGACCATGATTTAAATAAGTTCCCTTATCCTTTTGAAAATGAAAGTTTCGATGAGGTTCGTATATACCACACACTTGAACATTTAGAAAATCCTTTAAAGGTAATGGAAGAAGTTTGGAGAATATTAAAACATGGAGGAATCGTCAAAATAAGAGTTCCTTACTGGAAAAATTTCTCCATTTTTGAAAATCCTTTTCATTTGCATGAATTTAAAGAGAGCTGGTTTATAAACCTTACACCGTATTCTGGTATATATGTTAAAGAAGAAACTGTAAATATGGAGCCTTTTCTCCCAAAACTTAACTTTAAGGTTGTAAAAATGAAAAAAAAGAGAGGAAAATATAGATTTTGGAAGGTTTATGAACTTGAAGTATGGCTCAAAAAACTTGATTTAAAAGAGAAGCCAATATATAGCAAGTTTTCTTTATTAAGGTATAAATTTTTATAAGTAATTGGATAAATTATCTATGATTTAAATTAAATTTTTCTTAATAATCTTAATTTTTTGATTTTTCCCTTAATCCTATCTTTTTCAGTTATCTTTTGATAAACTACTGGCCTAACAGCAGGTTCACTATTCTCCTTAAATATTTCCTTTAAAACCCTACCATCTATATCTTCTGGTATAGGAATATTAAAAAGATGCAAAATTGTTGGTGCTATATCATAAATCTGTATTTCACCTAATTTTAAACCTTTCTTAATATCTTTACCGTATGCAAGAAAAATACCATTTACAGCTTTTTCATGAGTTCCTCTTGGATCAATCTTTTTTCTTTTAATAAGTACATTCTTAGATAAAAGAATACTAACATAAACATCTTCTGAGGGTAAATATACAATATCCGGAACTATGGATAAATCACCCTTAAATAACTCTTCTCTTTTCCACACATCTTTCACAACTTTCTTTCCGTTTATTTTTAGATTTTTTAGTTTATTAATAATTTCTTCCCTAATTTTTTCGTAATCTTCTTTTAAATTTTCCTTAAGTATATTTATTCCCCATACAGTATTTCCTCCATAAGCGATTGCTATCGTATTGTTATAGTCAACCCCCCAGAAAAGGTTTCTTCTTTTATTCCAAATAGAATCTTTTCCATAATAATGCTGGTTTTTATAATTCTTGAAAAAAATTTTATTCTTAAATTCTAAAAATTTTAGAAAAAAATTTTTTATTTTTTTATTTTCTGCAATAGAATAAATGGTCTGTATAAACCATTGGTAATATTTGTTCCCTTTTAATTTAAGATACCCACACTCTTTCAACCAAGAATTTATATAAAAGTTATAGAGCGGTGGTCCACAAAATCCATGATCAGATATTATAAAGAGATTTCTGTATCTAAAGTCTTCGAGAATGTTATTTAAAAGTTTATCTACTTCTTGGAAAAAAGTGAGAAGTTTATCTTTATTGTGCCAATACCAATGCTGAATTGTATCAGTTTCCCCAATCCAATATAATAAAAAATCATATTCATATTTTGTTATAAGATTTTTGATAATTTTATATCTTTTCCACATCCTTTCTATAATAAATGACATTAAACCTTTTTTCAATTTTCCTTTTTTCCATAATTTTACAAGTTTTTCAGTTCCTATATGAAAGCCCTTAACCATATTTTTTATTTCTGGTGGATAGGTATATTCGCTTTCTTCAGAAGGTGGAAATCCAGAAATCATAATTCCGTTTATTTTCTTAGGTGGATATGTTGTTCTTAAATTTATTATTATAGACTTATACCCATATTCTCCAAGAATATCCCAAATAGATGGTTCTTTTATGTCCCTATAAGTCATAATAGATCCGTCTGGCTTTAAAAAACTAAAAAATCCAAGTTTAGCAGGATTCTTACCAGTAAAAAATGAGGGTATTGCAGGTGACGTAAGGCTGGGAATGGTACTTTTTAAAACTCCCCAAACACCATTATCCATTAATCTTTTAAAGGTAGGTAGAAATCCCTTATCTATCCAAGGTTTAATAACATTCCAACCTACACCATCTAAACCTACTAACACAAATTTTTCCATTAAACCACCTTCATTCGGATACCGAAATATACCAGAATTTTTTAACAACAATTATTTTAATAATAAACCCTTAACTGTTCTTCTTTGCTAAGACCTCCAATACTGAGTGACCATTTTAGACAGTTCTTAATAATAAAGAAAAAAGTTAATAACATTTATATCATCTCTGAGAAATTAAGATATTCAATAAACATCTTATTTGGGTAATTTCCAATTATTTAATAGATAAACCTTTGAAATTCTTATGTAATAAGTTTGAATCTTTAGTTTACTTTATTAAACCTTATCAAGCAAGTGTTAAGATCGTTTTTAAAGCAATAAAATCATAATTTTTATTTCAAACAAATCTCCTTAAAATCTTTTTTAAAAGCCCAAGATTTACCCCCAATTTCCTTTCTATTGCAAGTAATATCTCTATGTCTTCTTTATAAAATCCTCGGAAAATGAAAAGGAGGAAGATATACAACAAAATATAAAGAGAAAACATTAACAAAACTGTGGGAATGCTTATAGTAATAAAATCCTTAAAAATATATATAATTGAAGCTGGTAAAAATGCTGAAAAAATACTTTTTATCAGATAATCTTTTTCTATACCCACAGTTCCCAAAGCTCTTTTAATCATATAGGAATATACAATGAATCCCATGAAATATGATAGAAAAGATGCAAATGCAGCACCATTTATGCTAAATTTCGGGATAAGAAAAAGGTTCATAAAAACATTTGTAGAAGCTGTTAGTAAACTTATATAAAATATGTTTTTTGTCTTTTTAAACATTATAATAATCTGACGTACTGCAAAGGTTAAAAAGAAAAATAAATAACCACTTGATAGTATCATCAACGCTACATATGCAGATATATATTCCTTTCCAAATATTATATATAACACCTGCTTAGAAAATACTAAGAAAAGAAGATATATTGGGAATACAAAGTAAAATGTCCATCTGACAACAGTTTTATAAATTTTTTTGACACTCTCAATACTTTCCTTTATGTAAATTTCGGAAATTACGGGAAGAAAAAGGGATGTTAAAATAGATGAGGGGATTATTAAAATTTGAGCAAGCGGTAAAGCTGCATTATAAAGTCCAACATCCTTAGCAGTTTTGAAGTATCCAATCATGATACTGTCAGTATACATTATTATTGTTGCTAAAAAAGTTGTTAAAAGTAATGGTAAAGAAAGTTTTATTAATGTAAAATCATTTAAGAAAAAACTCTTTATATCTAATTTTATAATTTTTAGTATATTTTTAAGCAATGAGAGAGAAAAAAGAAAAGTTAGTATCCAAGAGAGAGTATATGCTACTGATATTCCAAAAAGACCAAATCCAAGTAGTCCAAAGAAGAGTGTAAAGAATACCTTAAAGGAATTTGAGAATATATGTTCGGACAATACCTTATATTCAATTTTTTTAAATCCTAAAAATATAGAGGCTATTATATAAAAGGTTGAATAAAATGGTATTGAAATAGCAATTATGGGTAATATTTCTCCAAGCAAATCATTTTTCAGGAAAAATGAAATTTTCTTAGCAGAAAAAAATAAAATTATCATAAGAAATATTGAAAGAATAAATACCGTTCTTATTCCAATAGCAGAATATTTTTTAATATTTTCAAAATTTTTTTTAGCTAAATTTTCAGCTATCAAATTAGTTAATACCTGTGGCATTCCAAAAATAGAGAATATATAGAAAAAACTTACTATAGCTATAGCTAAGGAGAATATACCATAATCCTCGGCACCAAAATATCTGGCAATAAAGATTCTGTAAATAAGAGAAAGAAATTTAGATATAATTATCCCAATAAATACGATACCTGCTCCTTTAACAATTATCTTTAAGGCATTTGTGGTTTCATTTTTTCTTTTTTCCATACTTCTCTTCTACATTTTTCTTAATAATATTTATTTATAAGCTTCTCAAAAATCTCTTTTAGCTTTTTGTTTCTATAATCTATCGAGAATTTTCCTTTTTCAACAAGATATCTACTATGTTTTCCAAATTTTTCTCTTTCTCTATCATTCTCTATAATCCATATCATTGCCTCTTTTAATCTTTCTACAAGCTTATATTGAATTTTATTCTTAGACAATTCTACTATCCTTTCTGGTGTTAATATGTAATCGTATTTTTCATTATATGCTTGATATTCTGGCTCCACAATTAAACCATTCTTTTCATGCTCAACGATCTCTGGCACTGCAAAAACCCTAGTAGCTATTATAGGTAATCCAAATGCTAAAGCTTCTAAATAAACAAATCCAAAGGTATCTGAAAGTGTTGGCAAAACAAAAACATTTGCACTTCTATATAACTCAAAGACTTTTTCTCTTTGAACTGGAGCATCTATAAATATAACATTTTTGTTTTCTATAAATTTTCTTTTTATATCTTCTGGAGTAGAGGATAGGAAGATCATTTTAGCATCATATTTTTTTGAGACCTCATTAAAAGCAAGCAGAGTTTCTAACCCACACTTTAACCAGAAGACCCTGTTCACATATAGAAAAACTATTTCATCCTTTTTATTTGTTTTTTTTGGAAATTTATCCACATGCATTGCAGGATAGACAACCTCAAATTTATCTTTAATTTCTTTAAAACGATTTCCAAATAAATATTCTGCACTTTTTAAAGCTGCAAAACTCCATGGCAAAAGCTTACATTTGGATTTTTTTATATGCTTAACTGTCACCCTTATTCTCCTCAAATTCTCTCTATATTCAAGCCCGCCAATTATATTCACAACATGTTCAAAATCGCATACCCAAGGTTTGTTGCTTTTTACCATCATTCCGCAGGAATATATAACATCACCCCTACAAAAGATTGGGACCGCATTTACATTTAAAAATATATCACTATATACCTTAAATAAAAATCTTTTTATTTTATGCTTTAAAGGGACAAAAGGAGTCTCCATTCCTCTTAAGAATTTTATTTCGTGATATATTACACCATCTGGAGGATAGTTAAATATCTCTTCATATGCTGGATGTCCACCTTTTCTAAAGCATATATGTATCATAGATATCACTAATGTTGTTTTGTTGCTTTAAGTTTCTTCAAAATATCCCAAAGCTCTCAATCTTTCTTTTATTTCTTTTTCATCAATTTCTTTTCTATCAATCTTCGTTTTTTCATGAAATTTAGCTTTTTCCTTTGATTTATTTAAATATATCATAAGAATTTCTTTTAACATCTGTGCAATTTCTGGATGTCTGTCGATAATGTTTATTCTTTCGCTTGGATCGCTTCTTAGATCATAAAGCTCTTCTTTATCAAAGATTCCCTGTTGTTTTTTGTATCTTTTGATAGGCTGTCGGTAATCATTTTGCATAATATATTTATATTGTTTATTTCTTATTGCATACTTAATCTCATTATCCATAACGGCAAATATATAATCACGAATAGCCTTTTTTTCTTCAATAATTGGTAAAATCGATTTTCCATCGATATTGCTCTCGTAATATATTCCCAGCAATTCTAATAATGTAGGTAAAATATCGACATGTTGCACAAATTCTTTTATTCGAAGTTTTTGTGGAAGCTTTTTTGGAAATCTAATAATTAGAGGAACTCTTAGCACTTCATCATACAATGCTCCACGATGATCAAAGAATATGCCATGCTCTAATAAACATTCTCCGTGATCGGAAGTAATAATTAGGATAGTATTGTCTAAAATCTTTTTCTTTTCTAAATAATCATAAAGTCTCCCTATTTCGTTATCAACATAAGCTATCGATCCATCATACCAAGCTAATACTTCATTTATATCTTTTGCTTTTCCCAACCACTCTTTATAAAATATACAATCGTTCTTTTGGGTTAGAGAACCTAATATTTCCTCTATACTTATATTCTCTTTATTCTCCTCATAGAATTTTTCCCAATATTCGTTTGGAGCATTATAAGGTGTATGAGTGTCCCAATAGTGAATAAACAAAAAGAATCTCTTGTCTTTATTTTTTTCAATGAGATTCATAGCAACATCTGTTGTTTTCTTTGCATCATACCAACGTGGATACCAGTCCGGTAATACTTTGTTATAGATTTTTTTCAGTAGACTCTTAATAGGTGTGGGAATTTTATCATATGGTAATATAAATTTCACTAAATTTCTTACATTTATAGCCCACGACTTTACGTCAGCAAGATTTCCTAATTTTGGTTGATAACCATACCAATCATACCCTCTTTTATGCCATCTCGAAAGCCAGTCAACAGCCATAGTAGTATATCCGTGGGACTTAAGAATTTCTGGTAAAAATTTAATACGAGAACTAGGAACATATTCCATTTCTGCTTGTTTTGTCATGCCATGTGATGTTGGATAATAACCAGAAAATATTGTTGTTAATGATGGATCAGTTATGTTTGTTGTAGAAAAGGCATGCTCAAATAAAACACCTTCCTTAGCAATATTATCAATATTTGGTGAAGTGGGTTTATTATATCCATAGCAAGATAAATTATAAGCTCTGCATGCATCAAGCACAATAAACACTATATTTGTTTTTTCCATAGACGATTCACCCATAGTTTCTATTTCTCATATATAGGGGCCAAGGCTTCATAGATTTCCTTGAAAATATCTTTCAATCCAATTTTGACATCCCACTTATAGTGTTCCTTAGCTTTTCTTATATTACTTATCCACCAGATATGATCAGCTTCACGTTCTTTAGCATGCTTATAGTTTATTCTTTTCCCAGTAATTTCCTCTATTAGATCAATAGCCTCAAGGAGAGATATAGAATTTTTCCTTGAGCCACCTACATTATAAACCTCACCAGGTCTTGGCTCTTGAGAGAACCTATAAAAAAGCTCGGCTAAGTCCTTGGCATGGATAACATCCCTAACCTGATATCCTTTATATCCATAGATATACAGTTTTTCTCCAGTTAAAGCCTTCTTAACGAAATAAGGTTCCCAGTTGTGAAGTTCAACAGCCCTTGCAGCACCACCTGTTATGCAACCCATTCTAAACACACCTGTCTTCAAGCCGTAAAGATATGCATACTCCTGAGTATATAAATCTGCACATGTTTTACTAACGCCAAAAGGAGTATGCATGTTTTGATCTATTCTTAAACTTTCATCAAAGCCGTCCCATAAAGCCTTGTCAACAGGTTCATACCTTTTACCAACAATTTTATAAGCAAAATAATTTGGTATCTCACCATAAACTTTGTTTGTGGAGCAGAATATAAAGACGGCATCTTTATTATGCTTTCTCAAACCTTCAAGTAAAAATAAAGTGCCGTAGGCATTTATCATGAAATCTTCCATTGGAATCTCTATACTTTTTGGGTGCGAGGGTTGAGCAGCAGCATGTACAACAATATCTACCTTCTTTAATAAATCTATAATCCTCTCATCCCTAATATCATAATTATAAAACTCAAATTCATAATCCCTCTTTAATATCTCCAAATTTTTTCTCGTGTCTCCCTCTTCTCCAAAAAGCTTTCCTCGCATGAAATTATCTACGCCTAATACTCTATATCCTTCATCTGAGAATTTTTTTACACATTCGTAACCTACTAATCCCGCACATCCTGTAATAAGTAGTTTTTCCATAATAATCCCTCTATATTTTTTAAACATGATAAGCATTATCAACTATTTAAAAATTATCTTAGCTGAAATGTGATTATCATGAGAATCAGCATAATAGGCAGTGGGTATGTAGGTTTGGTAACAGGAGCATGCTTTGCAAAGCTTGGGAATGAAGTAGTATGTGTAGATATAGACGAGGGGAAGGTAAGGAAGATAAACAACCGCACAGCACCTTTTTATGAGAAAGGGCTTGACGATTTATTGAAGGAGGTTAACCTAAGAGCAACCACAGATATCGAGGAAGCAATTAGAAGCACAGATGTGACATTCATATGCGTAGGAACACCACAGGGATTAATGGGAGAGGCTGATCTAAGGCATGTTGACCAAGCCTGCAGAGATATAGGCTCTGTGCTGAAAGAAAAAGATAATTTTCACCTTGTAGTAGTAAAAAGCACCGTGCCACCGGGAACAACAGAGCACAGGGTAAGGCATATATTAGAAGAAGCCAGCAAAAAGAAAGCATATAAAGATTTTGGATTAGCGATGAATCCTGAATTTTTGAGAGAGGGAAATGCAATAGAAGACTTCATGAATCCAGACAGGATAGTTATCGGAGTAAAAGATGATAAAAGCAAAGGAATTCTGCTGGAGCTTTATAAAGATTTTACCTGTCCAAAACTCATAGTAAGCCCTACCACGGCGGAGATGATAAAATACGCAAGCAACGCATTCTTAGCAATAAAGATAAGCTTCATAAATGAAATAGGTAACCTCTGCAAAGCCTTGGGTATAGACGTTTACGAAGTTGCTAAAGGTATAGGCTTGGATAAGCGCATAGGAAGGCACTTTCTAAGAGCGGGCATTGGCTTTGGCGGAAGCTGCTTCCCTAAGGATGTTAAAGCTCTAATAAATAAGGCAAGAGAGCTCTTTTACCACCCCATAATTTTAAACGCAGCCTTAGAGGTAAATGAAACTCAGCCTTATAAGCTTGTAGATCTTCTCGAAAAGAAGGCTGGCAATTTAAGAGGCAAAGATGTAACCGTGCTTGGCTTAGCATTTAAGCCAAATACTGACGATGTTAGGGAAGCACCATCAATAAAGATAGTTAACGCCCTTCTAAACAAGGGTGCTAAGGTGCATGTTTACGATCCTAAAGCTATGGAGAACTTTAAGAGATTGTTTGGAGATAGGATTGATTATTGCTCCTCAGCTAAAGAAGCGGTAAGCAAGAGCAAGTATGTTCTAATAGTTACGGAATGGAATGAATTTAAAGATAAAGAGCTCTATAAGGGTAAATACGTTTTTGATGGCAGAAGAATTGAAGAGGCTAAAGAATTAGCTGAATACTACGAAGGTGTATGTTGGTAATATATAAAGCTCAATAGTAACAATTTTAACACACAATAAGGAGAAAAAATAAATAAAGCTTGACATAATTATACTTTAAATCTCATGTAAAATCACGTTTTAAAAAATCCACACCAACATTTAAAAAGTTGAGAAGAGATGATCCACAGTATTAGAAAGGTTAGATGATATGAAAGTTGAAATATCGGCACATGCAAGAAGAAGGTTAGTAATAAGAGGGATCTCTGAAAACACAGTTTTGAACACGCTTAGAAATCCCGATAATATTTTGTTTGATGAAGAGACTGGATATTTTATAGCTGTAAAGAAGATAAACAACAAGCTTTTAATTGTAGCATTCTTATTAATTAATAGATGATATCGTTAGAGTTGTTTCAGCATTTTTAACATCGAAGCTTAATATAGTTGAGAGAAGAATTAGCTCTAAAAGGTGGAAATTAATATGAGAGTAGAATATGATCCAGAAGCTGATATACTCTATATTAGAGTGAGAGATAAAGAAGTTAAGGATACTGTAGATCTAAATGATGATGTATGGGCAGATTTAGATGAAAATGGAGAAATAGTTGGAATTGAGATCTGGCGGGCGAGAAAGAATGTTATTTCTGAGATTTTGAAGTATCTGGAGAAAGCCAAGAAAATTGAAGTTTAATGCACACATTTTGCTTGCAAAAACATTTTTTAAGCTGGTATATAAAAATATAAGCGATAGAAGAATTTTGGATTTTAGAATGGGATGAATTTAAAGATAAGGAGCTCTATTACGTTTTTGATGAAAGAAGAATTGAAGAAGCTAAAGAATTTGTTGAATATTACAAAGGGAAGTGCTGGTAAAAGATATTGAAAAAATGAAATCAAAAATTACAAAAAAGATTTAAGTTGAGTTGTATGGAGGATTATATATAGAAAATGTTGGTTTGATGAGAATAAAAATAGAATATCCAATTTTTAAAGAAATTCAGAGAGAAGTCCTATCGAGGAATTAAAAAGGATAACCTCAAAAATAAAGGAGTCCATAGCTAAGGAGATTGTAGAAGAAAGGGAGAAAGAATGGGAGGAACCTTTTTAGATACAATTGCACTTGTTAAGAGATATCATGAAGAAGAACACTCTGATATTATTAATGAAATCTTTAAAAAGTATATAATAGTATTTTCTAAATTAAGCATTATAGTATTTACATCTGCAATAAATAGGAAAGCTGTGGAAGGTGTAATAACTAAGGATGAAGTTTTCAAATTTTTGAACTTTTTTCTAAGAGATTTAGCTAATTTTGTTATAATGAAATCAGAGGAAATAAACTCCTCGTTAAGGGTTATACTTAAGCACGATCTTAAAATACAGCTTGTCTTTGCTTTAAAAATTAAGGAATATAATCAAAGCTTTGATAAAAAAATTAAATGATGCTGCAAGAAAAGAAGGATTTAAAGTTATAAATTTCGAGGAGTGAAATAAATTATGGACGTGATTAAAAAAGATTTGAAAGAACTGAAAAAAAGGTTAGATAAAGCTGGAATAAGCTTCGAAGATAAGATAGTTTTAATAACGGGAGGAGCAGGATTTTTAGGCTCTTGGCTGTGCGATATACTTGTTGAGCAGAACGCCAAAGTCCTATGCTTAGACAATTTGCTAAGCGGGAAGCTTGAGAACATAAAACATCACCTCAACAAAGAGAACTTCACCTTTATAGAGCACGACATAAGCAAGCCCATAGATATAGACAAAAAGGTTGATATTATTTTTCACTTTGCCTCAAGAGCATCTCCCTTAGAGTTCGACAAGTTTCCAATACAGATCCTCAAGGCAAATACCTTAGGAACGTGGATAACCTTAGGGATAGCAAAAAAACACAGAGCAAGATACATATTTGCGAGCACGAGCGAGGTTTATGGAGATGCCCAAGTAATCCCCACCCCAGAAAGCTACAACGGAAATGTAAATCCCTTAGGTATAAGGGGTTGCTACGACGAGTCCAAGCGGTGTGGAGAAGCCTTTGTTATGGCTTACCATAGGCAGCATAGCTTGGATACAAGAATAGTTAGGATTTTTAATACATATGGCCCAAGGATGCGTGCAGAAGGATACTATGGCAGGGTTGTTCCAAGGTTTATCTCCCAAGCTTTAAGCAACAAGCCTTTAACCGTTTTTGGAACCGGTGAGCAGACAAGAAGCTTCACCTACGTTATAGATGAAATCGAAGGCATTTTAAGGCTTGCCTTCTTTGATAACCTAAGCGGTGAGGTTGTCAATATTGGCAACAATGAAGAAACTAAGATAATTGATCTCGCCAATCTTATAATTAAGCTTACTAATTCTTCTTCAGGAATAGAGTTCCACCCCCTACCAAAGGACGATCCAAGGCGTAGATGCCCGGATATCTCAAAGGCTGTTAAGCTTTTGGGTTGGAAACCTACCATAAAACTGGAGGAAGGTCTAAAAAGAACTATCAAGTGGTTCAAATCTTCGTAATTATTTGAAACACTCTTATAACTCTTTTGATTGGAAATTTTTCATAGGTATAGATATCGAAAACCTCTATAGAATAACACCCTTGCATCACTCATCTCGCAGGGGGTTAAAAAGTTATAAAAGCGAAATTTTTAATAGTATTAATCATATAAATAGCCACGATGAACGTTGCCCAGCTAATCGTTAATATAGCAATAACAGGAAGCTTATACCTTCTAATGGCTACTGGGCTTACTCTCGTTTACAGAATACTCAAATTCGCAAACTTTGCCCATGCAGAGTTCATAACCTTTGGAGCATATGTGGCATATGTTCTAAATTCCTTAGGATTAAATATATACTACTCGGCAATATTCGCTTTTATAGCTACGGGACTTCTCGGTATTGTCTGCGACATTCTCGTTTTTAGACAACTGAGAGCAAGGGGCTCAAGCTTCTTTGCAATGATGATCGCATCTATAGGGCTCGGTCTAATAATTAGGCATGTTATTCAGGAAATATTCGGTGCAAAGCTCTTAGCATATAATATATCTGCAAAAAGCTACGAATTTCTCGGTGCAAGAATAACTGAGACACAGATAGCTATAATACTAATCTCTGTAGCGTTCATAATCCTCTTCCACATAATGCTAACAAGAACTACCCTTGGCAAAGCTATGCGTGCGACGAGCGACAATCCAGAGCTTGCAATGGCAAGTGGAATTAATATCGAGAAAATAATACTCATAACATGGTTTATAGGCGCAGGGATTGCTGGAGTAGCGGGGGTCTTTAGAGCTGCAGATACAAGGCTATTGCCAACTCTCGGCTGGGAGGTTCTGCTTCCAGTCTTTGCAGTCGTAATACTCGGCGGAATAGGGAGTTTTTACGGAGCAGTTGCTGCAGCATACATATTAAGCTTTGCAGAAAACGTTGGAGTTCTATTTTTAGCAAAATTCGGTCTACATACGGGATACAGATACGCAATATCCTTTATGATTCTCATACTCGTGCTCCTAATAAGACCCCAAGGTATAGCAAACGTTAAGATAAAGGGTGAAAGAGAATGAGCGTTGAATACCTGATAGACACACTTATATATATAAACATATTCGCAATACTTGCACTAAGCCTAAATCTCGAAGCCGGTTTCACGGGATTAATGAACTTTGGAAAGGTAGCCTTCTTTGCAATTGGAGCTTACTCAAGTGCAATACTCACAACAGCTGGCTACGGCTTTATAACGGGTCTTGTTGTCGGAATGCTCTTAGCAAGCATATTTGCCATTATAGTTGCAGCCCCAACTGTGAAGCTTAGAGAGGACTATTTAGCAATTGCAACGATAGCTTTCGGAGAAATATTGAGGCTCTTCCTTTTAAACGAAGTGGAGCTAACCAACGGTCCTATAGGCATAAGAGGAATCCCTCAGCCATTCTTCGAAATTTTTTCTGAGAACTATCAGCTCTTTTATCTCTTCCTAACACTATTCTTCCTCGCTCTATCTTTTGCAATCGTCAGCTTCATAGAAAAGTCTCAATTCGGAAGGATACTTAAAAGCATTAGAGAAGACGAGACCGTAGCTTTAATTCTTGGAAAAAACACATTTTTATTTAAAATAAAAATATTTTTGGTGGCTTCCATTCTCGCAAGCGTTGCTGGCTCTTTGTTTGCACACTACATAACGTTTGTAAGCCCAGACATGTTTATGCCCACAGTTACGTTTGCTGTTTGGACGATGATGATAATAGGTGGCTATGGAAACAACGTGGGCGTGCTAATAGGCGTGGCTATAGTTCAGATAATAGAGAGGGCGACGAGATTCCTTAAAGACGTTGTTGAGCTACCAGTAGAGGACTACAACTTAAGGATGATAATAATAGGCTTGCTCCTAATACTCTTCCTGCTCTTTAAGCCGCAAGGCTTGCTTAAAGAAAAGAAGTTCGAGGTAGGATAGATGCTCAGAGTAATAAATGTTGAGAAGAGCTTCGGTGGGGTAAAGGCTCTCGACAGGGTAAACCTTGAAATAGGCGAAAGAAGCATTATAGGACTTATAGGACCAAACGGCTCTGGGAAGAGCACACTAATAAACGTAATATCCGGCATTATACCTCTCGACTCGGGGGAAATATACTTCAACGATATACCGATTCACGGAAAAAAGCCATACGAAATTGCAAACCTCGGAATTATAAGGACTTTTCAAGTCCCAAGGGTGTTTAAGAATCTGAGCGTTATAGAAAACATGCTGATTGCAGCAAGAATGCTTAAAGGGGAGAGCCTGATAAATGTCATATTTAGAAGACCATTAATAAAAAAAGAGGAGAAGGAGATAATAAAGAAAGCTTTGGAAATTCTCGAATTTCTCGAAATAGAACATCTAAAAAATGAGTATGCAAAAAATCTGAGCGGAGGTCAGCAAAAGCTGCTTGCCCTCGGAAGGGCTCTAATGGCTAATGCTAAACTCATGCTCTTAGACGAACCCATTGCTGGTGTTGCACCGAAGCTTGCTAAGAAGATATTCAGGAAGATAGAGGAGCTGAGAAGGAACTTTGGAATAAGCTTCCTTATAGTTGAGCACAACATAGACGTTCTACTCGACTTCTGCGACGAAATGTTCCTCATGGACAGAGGAAGAATTGTTTTGAGCGGAAAGCCGATTGAAGTTTTAAAAAGCAGGGAGCTTAGAGAAGTATACTTAGGTGTTGAGCATGCTGAAGGTTGAAAACATTTACTCCGGATACGAAAAAATGGAAATAATAAAAGGAATCTCTCTTGAAGTTGGTAAAAGAGAGATTGTTGCAATAATAGGACCCAACGGCTCAGGAAAGAGCACATTTTTAAAAACGATATTCGGAACTGTGAAAATTTTTAAAGGAAAAATATACTTTAATGGAGAAGATATAACAAAATTAAAGCCAAACGAGATTGTTTCTCGTGGTATAAGCTATGTTCCGCAAACAGAAAACGTTTTCCTAAATTTAACTGTTATGGAGAACCTCGAGCTCGGTGCATATCTAAAAAAGAACTATGAAAAGATAGAAGATATTTTTGACATTTTTCCAGTTTTAAAAGAAAAAAGAAAAGAAAAAGCAATAAATCTGAGCGGTGGGGAGAGGCAGATGCTCGCAATTGCGAGGGCACTAATTCAGGAACCAAAGCTGCTGTTGTTAGATGAGCCGAGTGCCGGATTAGCTCCAAAGCTTGTTGGAGAGATTCTTGAGAAGATAAACGAAATAAAGGAACTTGGCTTAGGAGTAGTTCTCGTAGAACAGAACGTTAAGAAGGCTTTAAATATAGCCGACAGAGTATGCGTTTTTGTTGGTGGAAAGAAGGTTTATGAAGGCTCACCAACTGAGCTGGAGAAGGTTGATATAGGAAAGCTCTTCTTCGGGGTTGATTAACGATGCATATTAGAAGCGTAAGTATAATATCGAAGGAAAGTGCTGAAAAGTTTGCAAATAAAATTTCAGAATATTTAAAAAATAGAGGTTTAGAGGTAAGAAGAGATCTATCAGGGGATATTATTTTAATACTCGGAGGCGATGGAACAATACTTAAAACGTGTTCAAAACTAAAAGAACCTAAACCTATTTTAGGAATAAACTTTGGGACAACTGGATTCTTAGCTGAGACTTCCCCAGAGGAGTGGGAAATCGCGATTGAAAAAGTCCTATCAGGGGAATACGATATAGAAGAGAGAAGCAAGATAGATGTTTTTATAAATGGTGAGAAAATCGGAGAAGCTCTAAACGAAGTTGTTGTTGTGGCTGAAGAGCCCGTAAGAATGCTGAATCTTGATCTTATCATAAACGGAGAGCTTGTAGATTCATTAAGAGCGGATGGCGTAATTATAGCAACCCCTACTGGATCAACCGCATACTCCATGTCAGCGGGAGGTGCAATACTTGATCCAGAAACACGGGCTTTTATTATAACATTTATATGCCCATTTAAGCTCGGATCAAGATCAATTGTTGTTCCAGATAAAAAGACAATAAAGGTTGTTTTTAGAAAATCTAAGTGCAAAGCCTTAGTAGTAGTTGATGGAAAAAAATTGTGCAGATTAAATTTTGAAGATGAAGTCTTTGCAAAGCTTTCCAAAAATGTTGTTAGATTTATAAGGTTTAAAAAGGAATTCTACAAAAAGGTAAGAGAGCGATTGTAGCTTATTTTCTTTTTTTATTTTTCTTAATTCTAACATTAATTTCCTTTCTTTTTACTGGAACAAGCTTCTTTAAAACTATCTTAGAATCTCTTTCAAGTATAAATTTGTTTATGGAAACATTTGGCATTTCTCCGTTAACCTCATAGATATACCAGCCCTTTTCACCATCAATCTTTGTAACATACTCCCTGTCTCCAATTTTCTCTATCTCAACCCCCATCACCTTCTTTAAAACGTCGAGAACGCTTACCCCTTCTTCAACTTCAACGCTGTAAACATCCTTGAAATCGTCAAAGGTTTCATAAATTTTATCTATTTTTATCCTTAAGACGTGTGTTCTTCCAAACTTCTTTCTCTCAACAATGCCGTGCTTTTCGAGGATTTTAACGTGCCTTGCCACAATTGTTTTCGATAAGTTAAGCTCTTTAGCCAAACCGGAGATATGCATCTCCTTCTTTAGAAGGATTTTTATTATTTTTCTTCTTGTATCGCTCGAAAGAACCTTAATAATGCTCATCTTCGCACCCTACGAGATATGTCGAAGTATAACCGACTATTCTCACCTCGGCAAACTCACCAATATCACCGCTTCTCACAACTACTGGCTTATAATTGTCGCTTCTTGCAAGCAAAGTATCGTTTTTTCCATGTTTTGTTATGAGAACTCTAAGCTTTCTTCCAAAGTATTTCCTGTTTATTTCCATGCCTATCCTCTCCATTAGCCTTGTAAGCTTCCTCGACCTCTCCTTCTTTATCCAGTCTGGCATGTCCTTGAGCTTGCTTGCCAAGGTATTTGGTCTCGGAGAGAACCTCGTTATATTTACAATGTCCGGCTTTACATTCTCTATAAGCCTATATGTTCTTTCAAAGGACTCCTCGCTCTCCGTTGGGTAGCCAACTATTATATCCGTTGCTATTGTAACCTCGAATCTCTTCCTAAAAGCTTTAACAACTTCTAAAAAGTCCTCAACCGTATGATCCCTACGCATGTGCCTGAGGATTTCGTTATCACCGCTCTGAACTGGTATGTGAAGGAATTTGTATATCTTTTCGCTTGAAAAAACGTCTAAAAGCTCATCAAGCATCTCTAAGGCATGGTGAGGATTCATCATTCCTACCCTAACCCTAAACTCTCCATCTATTTCAGCAATCTTTTCAAGCAGATCAACAAGAGATAGTCCCAAATCTTTTCCATAAGCTCCAGTATCCTGTGCTGTAAGCTGAATTTCCTTATAACCCTCCTTAACGCATTTCTCAACCTCTTTAACTATTTTTTCCAAGGAAAAGCTTTTTAAAGACCCTCTTGCAAATTTCGTTGCACAGTAGCTGCACTTCCCAAGGCAGCCTTCGCTTATAGGAACTATTGCTATAGCATTTATCCTCAGCCTCTTTTTTGGTAGAGAAGACTTATCAACCCTTCCGTTGCTCAGATCAACGAACCTCTCTCCAGAGGCTATTTTTGCTATTGCCAAATTCACCTTTTCCAGTTTTTTTGGACTTAATAAAGCATCTGCATGTGATATTATCTTTGGATTTATCTTCGTTAAACAGCCAGTTACAACAACCTTTTTTCCCAATTCTTTAAGCCTTTTTATTCTTTTTGCAATTTTTCTTTCCGTAAATCCGATAACTCCGCAAGAATTTATGACAACAACATCGCTCTTGTCTGCACTATCAACTAATTCATGCTCTCTGCTCAAATAAGCCCTTATTATATCGCTATCTCCCTGATTCATCGTGCAACCATAGGTTTCTATGTAAACCTTCATTGAGAATCTTAAGAAGGTTTAACAACTGCAATCAGCTGCCAAGTGGGATCTCTATTCTAAATTTCGTTCCAACTCCAACTTTGCTTTCAACGCTTATTTTTCCGTTGTGAATCTCAACAACCCTCTTAACTATTGCAAGCCCTATACCGGTGCCACCAAACTTTCTGTGCATGCTTGGATCCACCTGATAAAAAGGTTCAAATATTCTGTCAATTTTTTCCTCGGATATACCAATACCGGTATCCTCAATCTCCAATATTAAGCTCTTTCCTTCTTTAAAAGCTCTTATAAAAACTTTTCCACCATCTTTATTAAATTTTATAGCATTATCCAAAAGATTTAAAAGTGCATGCTTTATTAAAACTTTATCTGCAACTATGGGAACAGATTCAACTTCCTTTATTACTTCAACGTTTTTAGACTTAATAAAATCCTTTTTTTCATTTATAACTTCCTCTATAACTGTATCTATGTGAAAAACATCAAAAACTGCCTTATAATCACCCCTCGCAAGCTTAGCTATTATAAGCAGATCATCTATAATTTCGAGAAGCCTTTTTATATTTCTGTTGGCAATAATAAGCAATTCTCTGTATTCTTCTTTATTCTCAAGCTCTTCATAGAGCTCTTCAACGATGCCTTTTATAACGGTAATCGGTGTTTTGAGCTCGTGACTTACATTGTTTATAATGCAACTCTTCAAGAAGTCGAGGCTCTTTAAGTTCCTATACATAATTCTAAGTTCTTTTTCCTTTTCTTTAAGTTCCGTAATGTCTTTTAATGTTGATATTAATATTGAGTCATCTTCATATTTTAAACGGCTCGTATTTACAAGAACATATCTCTTTTTTCCTTTCCAGAAAATTTCATATAGAAATTCGCTTGGAGAAGGTAGCTCGCCTTTTAGAATCTTTTCCATTCTCTCTTTCGCAATTCTCCTATACTTTTCTGGAAGAAAATCGTATATACTTAGTTTCTTTATATCTTTCTCTTCTATTGAAAAAAGCTCTCTCGCTCTCTTGTTTATATTTAGAAGTCTTCCGTCCTTTTTATAAATTATTACATAATCTGGAGAAAGTTCGAAAACCGTTTTAAACCATTCAGCAAGCTTTTTTATTCTTTCATAGCTGCGAGCAAGCTTTTTGTAGTATTCAGCCACCTTCTTTTTTGCTGTTATTTCTTGTGTTACATCTTCGCAGAGTGCTACAATTTTCTCCTCATTTATTGGAAAAATTTTTATTTTTACATATT
>JALTZZ010000007.1 GCA_027051165.1 archaeon
GCGTATAATACTTTTTAGCCTCTTTCCATGCTGTAATTCTCTTAAAAATTTCCTTATAGACCTCTCTATACGCCTTGACGTCTTTCGGCTTAAATGTTCCCTTACCTATTATTACGAGGGCTTTGAGATTTTTGCTTCCAAACACAGCTCCTAATCCGAGTCTGCCAAAATGTCTATATGTTTCTGTAGTTACACATGAGAATCTAACAAGATTTGTTCCAGTAGCTCCAATTCTTAAGACACTTCTCGTTCCGCTGCCCTTTTCTCTTCTCGCAATTATCCTGCCTACCACGATTGCATCTCTAACGTGCCATATGGCTCTCGCATCTCTGAAGTATACCTTGTCGTTGTCTACAACGATGTAAACAGGCTCTTCAGCTTTTCCTTTTATTACAACAGCAAGGTATCCGGCGTTTGCAATTGCCGTTGCACATCTACCGCCGGCATGACTTTCTCCAAGGTTGTTGTTCAGAGGACTCTTAAAAAGTGCCACGGTTTTCGATGCCATGGGATATGCTGGGGTAAACAATCCGGTTGCAAGAACGATAACGTTCTCCTCACTTAAGGGGTCTGCACCCTTAGGAAGGTTTTCGCCTAGCAACTTTATTCCAGCCCCTACACCGCCTATATATTCGAGAAGGTCTTCCCTCTCTTCAATCCAGTATTCATATTCAGACAAGTCTATAAACAGGACGTTTTTACGCATAGCAGCCACCTCAGGAATATTCAAGAACGCCGTGTGCACAGAACTCTACACAGTAACCGCAGTGAACACACACAGATATCTTTCCGTCTTTTCTCCTGAAAATAGCTCCAAGGGTGCATGCATCTATGCAATTACCACATGCCATGCATTTCCTTTCACTATAAATTACCCCTCCACCTTCTCTTGGTCTTAGAGCTTTTGTTGGACATACCTCTACGCATGGTGGCTTTTCGCAGGCTTTGCAGAAAATTACAGTAGCACCTCTTTCAAATCCAGCAAGGCTTACGGAAAGAATTCCAGAATATTCTACACCAATTTTGCCGTTTTTTCGCGAGCACGCATACATGCAAAGCTGACAGCCAACACACCTATCCAAATCCACTATTCTTAATTTTTTCATAGTCAACGTATCACATAAGTTACTATATAAAGTTTTTCTTTCAGCTTCTCAAAATAATCAATATATAAGATATACATAAATTATCCGAGAAGCTCAGAAATCGTTCTATTTCTTTCAACTTCCACCCAATCTTCCGTCACATTTGCAAGCTCACGTAACGATCTATGAACACCGACTATAACAATAGCGGCTGCAAGAACACCACCTACGAGCAAAATGTATTCTAAGCTAACCTGTGCGGATTTCTCAGCACAAAATTTTTTTAAATATTTGGATATAGCAGAAGCTATCATTAAAAAATTAGCTGGAGGTTAACAAGATTTAGGATTATTAATGTTGCTTGAGAAAATTGTAAAGCTCTTTGGTGAGGATATTTTTACCGATATTCCAAAATCTATAAGGGTTAATACCATAAAGATAGAAGAAAAAAGATTAGTAGAAAGACTTAAAGAAAAAGGCTTTATTCTTGAAAAAATACCTTGGACAATGTATGGATACTGGATTATAGAAGCCCCATACTCTATTGGAGCTACCACTGAATATCTGCTTGGATATTATACAATACAAGACCCAGCATCAATGTTTGCTTGCGAGGTTCTCGATCCAAAACCTAATGATTTAGTTCTTGATATGTGTGCTGCACCCGGAGGAAAAACAAGCTATATTGCACAATTAATGGGAAATAAAGGTGTTATAATAGCTTTTGATATAAATAGGGATAGAATGAGAGCATTAAGATCAAATATAACAAGACTTGGTGTAGAAAATGTTATAGCTATTAGAAGGGACGTGTTAAAAGTTAAAGAGCTTGGTTTGGAGTTTGATAAGATACTCCTCGATGCACCATGCACGGGCACTGGTGTTGCTTTTAGAGATAAAAAAGCACTTGAAAAGAGCGATGAAGAAATAAAAAAGCTTTCAAATCTTCAAAAAAAGCTCATTGAGGCTGGATATAGTGTTTTAAGAAAGGGCGGTGTAATGGTTTACAGCACGTGTAGTATCCTTCCGGAGGAAAATGAGATGGTGGTTGATTATGCATTAAAAAATTTTAATTTAGATGTTTTAGAAATAGAATATGGAGATGAATCATTTACCGAGGTTTATGGATTAAAACTCGATGAGAGAATAAAAAAAGCTAAAAGATTTTATCCAAAAAAACATAAAAGCCAAGGATTCTTTATAACAAAGTTCGTGAAGATATAATAATATTTTTTTCTTCTTAATTCTAAAGTGTGTAGATAAATTTTTAGTAGTATCTCGTGAAATGACAGACCTTTTATAGAAAAAATACGCTTGAATTTTGAGTAATTTAGCTTATATGTTAATGCTTTATCAATGATACCCATAAGTATTTGAGAATAATTGTCATCTCGGAAATATTTATAAACTTTCCGTCTTTTTATTAGAAAAGCAAAAATGGAGGAAAAGCTTCTCAATTGAACGGTTACATTCTTTAGTTTAACTTTTAATAATAGTTGATATTGTTACATATTTTAGTAACCTTTAGTAAGAAAAAAATATGCGAGGTGATAAAGGTGCATGGATATGTGTTTGAATTGTTTACATCGCCAACATGCCCATATTGTCCAGAAGCAAGAAGAAGAGTAGAAAATATAGTCAAAAAACTTAAAAATGCTATATTAATTGAGAGAAATATTTCCGAACCTGAGAATGCGGAACTTGCAAGAAGATATGGCATAATGAGCGTTCCAACATTGATAATAAACGGTAGGTATAAAATTGTAGGTCTCGTGAGTGAAGAAGAAATATTATCGTATCTATATTATAATTATTAATCATCGTTGAGGGAGGTGAGGAAAATAAAGGAGATTGAACTTAAAGTTGCAGAAGCAAGAGCTAACGATGTAGGTAGAGGAATTGCAAGAATAGACCCGCAGGTTGCAGAAGAACTTGGGCTGCACGCTGGAGATGTTGTCGAAATTATCGGAAAAAAGAGAACCGTTGCTATTTACTGGCCCGGTTATCCAGAAGATTATGGGCTAAAAATCATAAGAATTGATGGAACTACGAGAAGAAACGCTGGCGTAGGAATAGATGATAAGGTAATTGTAAAGAAAATATCTGCAAAATCGGCTACAAAGGTCAGGCTTGCGCCTACGGAGCCTTTAAGAATCGTCGGTGCAGACTACTACTTAAAGAGCTACTTAGAAAACAGAGCTGTTACAAAGGGCGATATAATAGAGCTTAACCTAATGGGCAGAAAAATAGAATTTGTTGTCAGTTCCTATCAGCCGCCAGCCGCAGCGGTTATAATAGACTACAATACAAAAATAGAGGTAAGCGAGAAAGCAGCGAAGCTTGCGGAACGCAAAATACCAAGAGTTACCTATGAAGACATAGGCGGACTTAAAGAAGAAATTCAGAAGATCAGAGAAATGGTTGAACTTCCTTTAAAGCATCCAGAGCTCTTTGAAAGACTTGGAATAGAACCTCCTAAGGGCGTGTTACTCTACGGTCCACCTGGAACTGGTAAAACTCTCTTAGCGAAGGCTGTGGCAAATGAAAGCGAAGCCAACTTTTACAGCATAAGTGGACCAGAGATTATGAGCAAATACTATGGTGAAAGCGAGCAGAGGCTCAGAGAAATATTTAAAGAAGCAGAAGAAAATGCACCAAGTATAATATTTATAGATGAAATAGACTCAATTGCACCTAAACGTGAGGAGGTTACTGGTGAAGTTGAGCGTAGAGTGGTAGCACAGTTGCTTGCGTTAATGGACGGCTTGGAGGCAAGAGGTCAAGTGATTGTTATAGGTGCAACCAACAGACCTAATGCCTTGGATCCAGCTCTAAGAAGACCTGGTAGATTTGACAGAGAAATCGAGATAAAGGTTCCAGATAGAAACGCAAGACTTGAGATTCTGCAGATACATACGAGAGGAATGCCCTTAGCTAAAGATGTGAACCTCGAAAAGCTTGCGGACATGACACATGGATTTGTCGGTGCAGACTTAGAAGCACTATGCAAGGAGGCTGCAATGCGTGCTTTAAGAAGAGTTTTACCAGAAATCGATCTCGAAGCAGAAACCATACCGCCAGAGGTTCTTGCGAAGCTTGAGGTTACAATGAAGGACTTTCTTGATGCTCTTAAGGATATAGAACCAAGTGCTTTAAGAGAGGTTCTTGTAGAAGTTCCAAACGTCAGGTGGCACGACATAGGTGGGTTGAAGAACGTAAAACAAGAACTTAGAGAAGCTGTTGAATGGCCATTAAAGTATCCAGAGGTATTTGAGCATGCAAACGCAAGTCCTCCTAAGGGGATACTGCTTTATGGACCACCCGGAACTGGTAAAACTCTCTTAGCGAAGGCGGTAGCAAATGAAAGTGAAGCCAACTTTATAAGTATTAAAGGACCAGAAGTCCTCAGCAAATGGGTAGGCGAAAGTGAGAGAGCAATAAGGGAAATATTTAGAAAAGCGAGGCAAGCGGCTCCATGCATAGTATTTATAGATGAAATAGACTCAATTGCACCCATGCGTGGCACTGGTATAGGAGATGCGAGGGTTACCGAGCGTATCGTTAGCCAGCTTTTAACGGAGATGGACGGCTTGGTCGAGCTTCAGGGAGTAGTTGTTATAGCAGCTACAAACAGACCAGATATCCTTGATCCAGCCTTGCTTAGACCAGGGAGATTCGATAGATTACTTTACGTTCCACCTCCAGATTTAGAGGCAAGGAAGGAGATATTTAAGATACATTTAAGAGGAAAACCTTTGGCAGAGGATGTCAATATAGATGAGCTTGCTAAACGCACAGAAGGATACACAGGCGCAGATATAGCCGCAGTTTGCAATGAGGCAACAATGCTTGCAATAAGAGAATACATACTTACAAAAGCTAAAGATGGAAAAGAACTAAACAGGGAGGATATTAAAAAGAACCTTAAAGTTACAATGAAGCACTTTGAAGAAGCATTAAAGAAGATAAAGCCGACTGGCAAGAGAGAATTAAAGAAGTATGAGGAAATTGCAGAGAGATTCGAGAGACTTTATACATAATTTTTAAAATTTTTTAATTTCTTAATTTTATAACATTTTATGGGTCTGTGGTGTAGCGGATAGCACACGGGGCTTCGGACCCCGAGACCCGGGTTCAAATCCCGGCAGACCCGTATATATAAACCTTTCGCCTTTTTTCCTTTCAAATTTTTCTTCTCTCACAAAGTGCAGGGTACAAGAAAAACAATCTATTTAACATTCTTTCATGAAACGTGTGACTGAAGATTCTTGATAAGAGAAATTATTTTTTAATAATTGAGAGAATGCTTGCATTGCTACTTCTTTAAAGAATCAATCCTTTTTTGCCAGAGCTATAAGCTCATCCATCTTATCCCTGAGCCATTTAACGCTATTTGATAAATTTTAACTCCCTTGCAAAATGCGAGAGCTAATCACATATATTCTTCCTTTATTTTCCTTTTTAACTTAATATTTATGTATTCCGATAAAATGACATTAAATTTTTCCATAGATTGTTATATAGCTTCTGTTTTTAAATTATATTGTCGAAAAATGTGCAAAAATTCTACAGCTTTACTGAGAAATTGAAAAGAATAATTTAATCTTAAAATTTTAAAGTTAATTTCAGCAGCTGTTTAAGAAAGATTTACCATTTTGTCGGCAATTTATAAAAATATCTTAACTGTTTTTTGATGATGATTAATAATTAAATGTCCTTTTATTGGAAAATATTATGTATAGCTTAGCTCGCAATTATATGAGCATGTCTCTTCGCTTGTATGATGTCTTTTGCAAGAGGGTTAAGGATCAAATATTATGTGATATAACTCCCTTGCATCACTCATCCCGCAAAGGGGTTAATTAGAAATTTTTGGTTGGTTCATGCTTTTACAAGCATTCCCGGATCACTGCTCCTTGGATACGTTTCAAGTTTTGCCTTTGAGAACTTAAAAGATAGAAAATCTTTAATGATATATTGGATAGTGCTAAATTCCCTATCTTGCATCCTTATATACGCATTAAAACCTCTTTTCCATGGATTACAACCGTATAGATAATTATCGAAAACCCTCATAGAAAATTAAAAAATTATAGGTCTAAAATTTTTTCTTTAAAGTATTTAAGTGCATCCCTTATATACTCCTCTTTAA
This sequence comes from archaeon, assembly GCA_027051165.1. Lineage (GTDB taxonomy): Archaea > Hydrothermarchaeota > Hydrothermarchaeia > JALTZZ01 > JALTZZ01 > JALTZZ01. The sequence continues at coordinate 6,238 of JALTZZ010000007.1, forward strand.
TTTCACCGCATATCGTTTTTGTTTCTGTTATTCTCTTTGGAATTCTCAATTTCTCTGGATCAAATCCCTCCCTAAGTTTGAACTTTTGCTTTTCAATATAGATTTTCTTGGAGATATCAAGAAGCTCTTCTTCGCTCAGCTCTATTCCTAATGGCTTAAATGCTCTCGAAATAAGTTCTGGACTATATATTTTTCTTGCAAAGAAGCATACAACAAGAGTGCTTAGCAGTTGTTTTTCAACCTCTTTTTCTATGAGCTTATCTACAAGCTGCCTGTAATCCAAGCTTTTTCCCTCCTTCGCAAGCTTCTGGTCAAGCTCATAGCCGCCAGCATCTAAGTGGCTGTGCCTTGCTCCTATTAGATAACCTACATATGCACCATAACCGGTGCAGTATCCGGGCATCTCATTGCCACCGAAGGAGAGTGCAAACTCCTCACCGGAATATAGCCTTGCTACATTCTCAACGCCTTTGGCAAGCTCTCTGTAAAAATCGTTCTTTGCTAAAGAGAGATGCTCTATAGCCTTTAAATAGGATTCCGTATCTCCGAATCTAAGCTCAACTATGGTATCGTTTTTTGAAAGAATCCCTTTTTCAAGGGCTTCTGTAGCCCATGCAAGTGCAACACCCGTGCTTATTGCGTCGAGTCCATACTTTTCTACGGCATGTATTAGTCTGAGCACTTCTTCAGCACTCCTTATGCACAGCATTGATCCGAGACTGTATATTAGCTCATAGTCGTAGCCAACCATGAGGGTTTTGTAGAAATATGGCTCGTCACCATACTCCAAACGCAACGCTCCTATATGTATGCACGCTACTGGGCAGTGGGAGCAGGCTACCCTCTTTCCCAAGACTCTCTCAGCAAATGCTTCACCGCTTATGTTTTTCGCATGCTCAAAGCTACATCTTTTCAAGTTTTCTGTAGGCAGGGCTTTTATCTCATTCAGAGGTATAATGTTTGCAGCAGTTCCAAGCGTATAATACTTTTTAGCCTCTTTCCATGCTGTAATTCTCTTAAAAATTTCCTTATAGACCTCTCTATACGCCTTGACGTCTTTCGGCTTAAATGTTCCCTTACCTATTATTACGAGGGCTTTGAGGTTTTTGCTTCCAAACACAGCTCCTAATCCGAGTCTACCAAAGTGTCTATATGTTTCTGTAGTTACACATGAGAATCTAACAAGATTTGTTCCAGTAGCTCCAATTCTTAAGACACTTCTCGTTCCGCTGCCCTTTTCTC
>JALTZZ010000008.1 GCA_027051165.1 archaeon
GCTTTCTATACTAGAATCTATTTCATATACAAGTAAAGACGGCGCATTTTTGAGAATTATAAAAGAAAAACAAATTCCTGATTTTAATTCTACCTATCTAAATAGACTACATGAAATGATAAATGATATTGATTTTATTAATGAACTTCCTGATGTAGAAGTAACGGCGATTGAAGGCGACGCTCGCAACATTGGATTAAAATCTGAAATATTCTCAGCTATTATAACATCTCCACCTTATCCAAACAGACATGACTATACAAGGACATATCTATTAGAATTACTCATTGGTTTCGTAAGAACTGAAGATAAAGTTAAAAAACTCCGATATTCGTCAATTAGATCTCATGTAGAGGCTAAAAAAAGATATAATGTTGAGGAATACAAACCTCCAGAAATTCTCATAAATATCCTAAAAAAGCTAAACAATGTACATCTCCCTAATAAACAGATTATAAGTATGTTAAAAGGGTATTTTGAAGATATGTATCTAGCATTTAAGGAATTTGAGAGAGTTATAGAGCCTGATGGTAAAATTGTTTTAGTGGTTGGTGATGTTAGATACGGTGGAATAAAAATTCCAGTTGGTGATATCTTAATAAACATAGGAAGCCAAATAGGATTAGAATTCGAAGGGAGAATAATTGCAAGAGTTCGAGGAAATAGTCCTCAACAAATGAAAAAATATGGTAAGGAGCCTATGGAGGAGAGTATACTGATATGGCAGAAAAAATAAAAAAGAAAACTCTCTGGATGAGATATGTAGATTTTGAAAAAATAAAGGATATGTTACATTTAATATACGAAAATAATGGCAAACTCAGGGCAAAAGAATTAGAAAATTTGAGCATAAAAAAAGGTATTTTGGTAAAAGAAAACGGACAACCATTTACACATACACCTCGTTATCACTATAGAAAAGTTATGGAAAATTTGGAGCTTGTTGAAGTCAAAAATCGCCATTATTACATATCGGAAAATGAAAAAGCCATAAAATTATTACAACTAACAGATTTCAATGTATCCTTATCTTTAGAAGCCAAAGAGTTATTAGGTGAAATTATTTTGGAAAATGAAGATTGTAGAAGATATTTTTTCGATGTATTTATAGATAAATCTTATTATACACTCAAAGACCTCAGAAAAGAAGGAACACATGTGTTTGTAGAAACAAAAAGCATGATAAGTTCTCCAAATATTAAAACTCCTAACAAGAAAAAAAAAGTGAATCGTATTATTCTTAGGTCTCCCTTAGGTAAAGTTATTGAATTAAATACTCAAGACGAAGTGCAAGCAATTTACTGGGGTGTAAGATTATGGGCATTGAATTTGGGAATTACAGATGAGATTATGACAAGTTTTACAGAAGGTAGAATAATATATCCTATAAATCAAAGCTTTTTTGAAGAAGTTTATAATAGTATTTTGAACAAAATTATAGAAAAGGTTAAAATCGACAAAAGCGATTCAAATTGGATTCTTATATATATCCCATCTTTAATAAAAGAGGTTGTGTTGACATATAGATTTTCAATTAGTGAAATTCAGAAAGCTTTATATAATCTTCGATTAAAGTATCCTTCAATGGTAATGTTCATTCCCACTTCAACAGCCTTCATAGATATTAAAACTCCATATGAAAAACAAGATAAAGTAATTCGTAAACTCTATTTATATAAAGCTGATAAAGGATATTTATCCCATATAAGGATAAAAAAAGAAATCCTAGGGAAGGTGATAGCATGAATTTCTTAGAAGAAAAATATAAGCTGTCTAGAAATCCTTTTCCTCCAGCTGCAGCTGGTATTGATATAGAAAGAGATATTTATATTCCAAGACGTTGGAAAGAAAAAATTGATAAATACTATAACGAATTAAAGGGAGGGGTAGGTGCAAAAGCATTTCCAATTATAGGTGAGTATGGAAGTGGTAAAACTGTTTTACTTAAAGGTTACTTAAAAGAATTTTTTGAAAAAAACAGAATAAAAAGTTTTTACTTTGAGAATCCAGGTACACAATTTTATGATTTAGCAAATACTTTACTGAGAAATATAGGTAGATATGAGTTCTCTAAAGCAATATGGGAATTAGCAAAAGAGTTTCTTACACAAGGGAAACAGCGAGTATTGGCCCCATTAAGTTTCGATAATATGATTGCTGCATTGAAAACTAAAACAGACAGAGAAAATAAAGCTCATGAACTTTCGATAATAATTAGAGAAAAATTAAAAATAACTGATGATGAAGAGATTGCCGACAAAATTGCACTTATGGTGGTTGAAACAGGTATAAAACGGCATTTTGAATATCGAGATTTTGTAGCAGGGACTAAAACTTCCTTAGTTGCTGAAGGGGAAGAACCCAAATATTTCAAAGCAATAATAAAAACAATATTCAAGATTTACAATGTTGATGGCGTGGCCTTTCTCATTGATGAATTTGAGGATGTTGCTCTCCATAAAAGAATGTCAAGAAATAAAACATATGAATATCTTGCTACTCTAAGACATTTGATAGATTTATCAGAACAGATAAATCTATGGATTGTAATTGCAATGACACCAGCTGCTGCAAAAGAAACAAAGGATATGAATGAAGCTTTATGGGATAGATTTACTCATGATGAAAGAACTACTTTGAAGCTAGAACCTCTAGAAACTGACGAATGTAAAGAATTGATTATTTGGTGGCTTAACAGGGCAAGAGAAGAAGATGAATTTAAATCATTTCGAAATAAAATATTTCCATTTTCAGATGATTTTATCACACTACTAGAAGAAAATCCAAATATTAGATTACCAAGACCTTTGGTAAAGATATGTTATTATGCAATAAGTAAAGGTGTATTGGAGAAAATAGAACCTCCAATCTCATCAGATTTTATAAAAAAAGAAATAATTGATCGATTTTATCCCCTGGATGAGGGGGGTAAAAATGAATGGCAGTAAGAGTATTATAATAGATGCTAACGCTGTTGCAAGAATATCTCAATATATAGATGCCTGCGAATTTGCAGGGGTAGATATAGGTTCTGATTTGAATACTATCAAAAGAAAACTATCCTCTATGAATATAAGTATAGATTTTTTGGATTTAGAACATATTAAGGATGGAAATAGAGCATTTAATTACTTATTGGATAAAATTAAAAATGATGATGCAGAAATATTATTTTCCTTATACAGCGAAATGGAGTTATTAGGTGTCTTTTTAAAAAGTTATATTGAGGAAGAACTCAGGATAAAAAAGATCCCACACAGAATCAGACGTAGAAATCCTTTCAGAATTCAGGCAAATTTTAATTATGAAGATAAAGTATGGAAATATTGGGAAAAGCATAAAGAAATTCTTAGTGATAATGGTATCGTACTAACCTATCCAGAATTTGAAGATAAAATAAGGGATATTATAAAAACTGCATTTATTATTTCGAAATATTTTTCTTTTGAACAATCTTCAGACCTCTATCTATATTCACTGGGGATTTTTTATATGGTAGATGAGATATATACATTAGATAGTTTGTTTCGAAATTTTATTAATGATATTAGAGATAAGGATGATTATAATAATATTAGAATAGGAATTTTTAATGATCTAATCAAATCATTTCCAAAATTTAAAGAAATTAGTGATGTTATTAGCAATCCTAAGGAAATTTTTCCAAAGGGCGTACATTAGAGCATAGATGACAATAAGTTAGAAGTTTATATATCAGAAAACAAAAAAAGGAGTTATAATGTATGGATAAATTCCCAATAAAACGCACCCTCATTGAAGAAACCTTCCCTGTAAAAGAGGTGAGCGAAGAAAGTGCGAGAGAGAAGAACATCCGCCATGGACACATCTCAACGTTGCACATCTGGTGGGCTCGTCGCCCTTTGGCTTCTTCAAGAGCCACCGCCTACGCTGCCCTTATACCGGCTTCTGAGGATGTCAAAGAACTGGAGAGGAAGAGGAATTTTATTGTAGACCTCTGCAAATGGGAGAACTCTCTAAACCCCACTTATATTGAGAAAGCCAGAAGGGATATTAAAGAAGCCCTGGGCTATTCTCCCCGCGTGCTTGACCCCTTCGCCGGCGGCGGTGCAATCCCTCTGGAAGCTCTCCGCTTGGGATGCGAAACCTACGCCTCTGACTACAACCCCGTAGCGGTGCTCATCCTCAAGACTGTTCTGGAGTATCCTCAAAAGTTCGGAAGCTCTGGAAATAAAAAGTGGGGAGATTTAGCAGGAGAAGAGAATCCTCTCCTAGAAGGTGTTAAAAAGTGGGGTAAGTGGGTCCTTGAAGAAGCCAGAAGGGAAATTGGCAGGTTTTACCCTGCTGACGAAGACGGCTCTATTCCAGTGGGCTACATCTGGGCGAGAACAATTCCCTGTCAGAACCCATCCTGCGGGGCAGAGATACCGCTGATGAGGCAATTCTGGCTGGCGAAGAAGAGCAACAAAAAGGTTGCTCTTTACCCCTACGTTGAGGGTAGAGAGGTTAAGTTTAAGATTGTGGGCGACGGCTATGAGAAGTTTCCTCAGGGCTTTAACCCGTCAAAGGGCACTGTGAAGAGAGCCATAGCCACCTGTTTAGTATGCGGCTCAAGCGTGGATGCAAACACCACACGGAGATTATTCCAGGGGGGTAAGGCGGGACAGAGGTTAATAGCGGCTGTCCTGCACCATCCAAAGAAGAGAGGCAAAGGCTACCGCATAGCCACTGAAAGAGATTTAGAAGCCTACAAAAAAGCGGAGGAATACCTCCATGAGAAGGTCGAGAAGCTCAGGGAAAAGTGGGGAATTGAGCCTGTGCCTGATGAACCAACACCTGAAGGTAAAGGCAGTGGCGCTGAGAGAGCTTTTTCTGTCAGAAATTACGGTTTGAACACATGGGGTGATCTCTTCAACTCACGCCAGAAGCTGGCTTTAATCTCCTTTGTGGAGAAGGTTAGAGCGGCTTATAAGAAGATGGTTGAGGCTGGGTATGAAGAGGAGTTTGCAAAGGCGGTGACGACGTATTTGGCTTTAGGAATCGATGAATTATCGCGATTCAATAGTATGCTGAATCCTTGGAAAACTGACGCTGAAGCAATAGTCCATGTTTTTGGAAGACAAGCTTTACCGATGTTATGGGATTATAATGAAAATAATCCTTTAGGAAATCATGGTGGAACTTGGAAAAATCGATTAAACGAAGTTATTAGTGTATTAATGAATTTATTAACGCACAATAAATCAATTAATACTTTTCAAGCTTCAGCCACAGAACTTTCCTTTCCAGACAACTATTTCGATGCAGTTTTCACAGATCCACCTTACTACGATAATGTGCCTTACTCTTATCTTTCAGATTTCTTTTATGTATGGTTAAAAAGAGTGGGAGGGGATTTATATCCAGAATTATTCTCAACACCATTAACTCCTAAATCGAAGGAAATCGTCGCATATACACATAAAGATGGTGGATTTGAAGCTGGAAAGAAATACTTCGAAGACATGCTAAAAAAATCATTTCAAGAAATTCATAGAGTTTTGAAACCAAATGGAATCGCTATAATCGTTTACGCCCACAAATCAACCAGTGGTTGGGAAACCCTTATTAACTCTCTTCTTGACACAAGCTTAGTTATAACAGCTTCATTACCTATCCATACAGAGCAAAAATCTCGCCTTAGAGCGAGAGAATCTGCAACTTTGGCTTCTTCCATCTACATCGTCGCCCGCAAAATGAAAAGGCAACCCACAGGCTGGTACAACGAAGTAAGAGAAGAAATCAAAAAGCACCTCCATGAAAAGCTGGAGAGGCTCTGGAAAGAGGGAATAAGTGGAGCGGACTTCTTCATCTCAGCAATAGGCTCTGCCATAGAGGTCTTCGGCAAATACGAGAAAATCATGGACTATGAGGGCAACATTATAAAAGCGGATAAGCTCCTTGAGTACATAAGGCAAATAGTAACCGACTATGCTGTAAAGCAGATTCTGCACAATGGAATCGCTGGCGAGCTTTCTCCTCTCTCCAGATTCTACCTCCTCTACCGCTGGAGCTATCAGAACGCAAAGATTCACTTCGACGAGGCGAGAAAGCTTGCCCAGAGTGTGGGTGTTGATTTAGAAAAGGAGTGGAACAGGGGCTTTATAGTCAAGCAGAAAGAGTACATCTACCTGCTGGGTCCGCATGAGCGCACTCTGGAAGAGCTTGAGGATGCAAAGGAGCTTGTGGATGTGCTCCACAAAGTGCTCCTTTTGTGGGAGAAGGGCAAGAGGGAGGAGATGATGGAAGTCCTCAAAGATGCTGGAATGCTGAAGGACAGCTTCTTCCGATTTGCCCAAGCGGTCAGCGAGTGTCTGCCCAACGAAAGCAAGGAGAAGAAGCTGCTGGATGGTTTTCTCACAGGGAAGGAGAGGATATTCAGCGAAGCTAAGGCTAAGGGAGCGACGCTTTTGGATTTTGTTTAGTTTTCACTTTTCCAACACTCTAACACAAGACATAAATTAGCATTTTAAAAGCTAAAAAGCATGGGATATAGGACAATTCAGACTTTACTGTACGGAGAAGAAAGTCTTATAAGCACCGATGCTAAACTAAAAAGTGATATGCCGAAAGTTTACCGCAAAACCTATGTTGATTTTAAGGGTCGTGCAAAAAGTGGCATAAGTAAAGTTGGCAGTGGCATTATAATCTGCAGATTTGAAAAAACCCCTCCACCCAAAAATCCAAAGGATGTGGTTTGCCCTCATTTTCTCGAATTGAAGTGGGCGAACGGCTGCTACTTCGATTGTGCGTGGTGCTACCTGCAGGGTACATACCGCTTCCATCCGGAGTGGAAGAACGGAAAGCCAAATATCAAGGACTTCAATTTGATAGAGAAGCACATCGCCGCCTTTGTTAAAAACAACGGTATTGAGCCTGAAATACTAAACTCCGGTGAGCTTTCCGATTCTTTATTGACAGAAAGTAGAAAAACCCCATTTTCCAAGTTTATCGTCAATGTGCTTGATAAATATGACAAAGACAGAAAACATAAAGTTTTGTTTCTAACGAAGTCCGTATATGTAAAGAATATCCTGGAGATGAAGAGGCCCGACAGGATAATAATGAGTTTCAGCTTAAATGCCTATCCGGTTGCCGAGCGGTGGGAGCGGGGCGCACCTCCTGTAAAAGAACGCATAAAAGCCGCTAAAAAAGTTTATGACGCTGGATACACCACGCGCGTGCGTATAGACCCAATGGTGCCGGTAAATAACTGGAAGGAACATTATGTTGAGCTGATTGATGATATATTTAAAAATTTTAAGCCTGAGAGAATAACTATAGGCTCGCTTAGAGGGCTCGCCTCCACAATCAACAACGCCAAGGACAGGTCGTGGACGGTTTATCTCTCCGAGAGGTCCAACTGGGGGAAGAAAATCGACTCCAACACCAGATATGAAATGTATTCTACGGTTATCAACTACCTTAAGGAGGAATACAATTACACTAG
>JALTZZ010000009.1 GCA_027051165.1 archaeon
TTCATTAAGTTTTTTAAAGAATTCTCTCCACTTTTTGTGATCTCCATCGTAATATTCATTAGAAATAACGTTTTTTGCACCTACAAACTTCAAATATTTATCTAAGTCTTCATATGCTCCATATTCCTTGCTAAGATAAATATGATGATGTTTTAAATCAACGACTTCTCCTTCTACATTCTTGATAACTATTTTTTCTCTTAAAATATCCTTTACTTCATTAATATTTTCACTGTTGAGTATTAGATCTCTCACAAGAACGAGATACTTATCGTCTCTTGGTATAAGATCGAGAACATTTTTTATATCTATTTCCTCTATCTCAAGAAATTCTTTAATATTTTGATTACCCTTTATTTTTTTATAGATATTTTCGTTGATGATATTAGCTTTGGTAATTTCTCTGAGGAGCTCATAAGATCTCGAACTAAAACCTTTTTTTGCTGGTAAAAACTTTACCTCTCCAATACTCTTAAGCTCTCCAGCTGTAGTAACTACTATTTTCTTACCTTTTAATCTTTTCTTTATGTTGAAGTCCTTAGATAAAAACTCATACAGTTCGTAGAGCTTTTCATAATCATTTTTATAATGTTTCGCTATTTCTTCAACATATTCTATAACATTTTCTGGCTTAAATTCTTTTACCCCCATCTCTCTTAAAATTTGGTCTCCTAAGGTATTTCTTAAGCTTTCTTTTACAGGAGTAACATGTCCTTTAAACAGATGTAGGTATTTTCTATAATCAGCATTTACTATGAAGCATTCACTCGGTTTTTTTAAGCCATTTAGAGTGTCTATATATGCGAAATCTTCCAGATAGCTGTAAGCTCTCTTTCTTTCTTCAATTAACAATTCCTCAACAATTTCAATAATTTTCTTTATATAAGATTCAAGCTTACGCTTTATGGGATTTGTCCAATATTTTTTTAAAACTTCTTCTGCAATTTTTAGCAAGCTACGATTATTCAGCCTACATTTACTTTTAACATGATTGATGAATTCTTTTTTCAATATTTCATAATCTTTACTACTTTCAGAAGATTCATCAATTTTAGTCTCCTTAATAATATTTTCTACCTTGTCTATAACTGCTCTTGGTATGTTGGGTAGCGAGTATTTTTGGTGGTTGCTCTTTATAAGTTTATAAAATTCATAAAGCTTATTTTTATCAGATACTATTTTGCTGAGTTTATCTTCTAAAAAACCTTCTTCTTTTAAAATTTTAATAACTTCAAAGAGATCATCTTTATCTGGAAATTCCTTTTCTTTCTTTCTCAGCTTCTCTTTAAGATTATCGTTAATTACTATCTCTTTTATATCTAAAAAATTACATACTTTACTATCTCCATTAAATATTGTTTTTGATGGTTCCCTGAACTTACCGTCCTTGCACAGGATAATCCTTAAATCATTATCAAATATTTTTAATATCAACACAGATAATTTTTTTGAATCGTCTTTTATTTTTTGAAGATATTTTACATATTCATCATTATTATCTTTTAGATATTCGACTATATTCTTTTTATTAAATTCCTTTAAAAAATAATTATTATTAGACAGTTCCTTAATTATTTCTTTAAATTTTTTTCTCTCTTCTTTATCATCAATTAACGTTATATCAATTATATTAAAAATTTCTTCAAAAATTTCTTCGACAATATTTAAATTGTTTTTGTATTTTATAAACCAATAATTTTCCTCACTCAAACTGCTGTTAATTTCTCTAAGTGATCTAAAGCCTTTGTTTGTTTTTATTATCTTTAAATCGATTTGCTCTTTTAGAATGTTTTTTAGATAATCTTTCACAATAAATTTATAAAACTCTCTGAGAAAACCATCATTTTTAGCACTTTTTAGAAATACTTCATTAAACTTTTTATCATTACAATCTTTAAGAAGTTTTAATGTTGTGAGTTCATCTCCAAAATTACCTACAGTGTCTTGAAAATCTTTGTCAATGTAATATTTTTTAATCCCTATTTCATGTAGTTTAAAATATTTGCAGAGAAACTCTCGCTCCTTCCTATCCTTTATGTAACAGACCTCGTCTTCCTTTTTAAAATCACCAATATAAGTTGGGATATTATTTTTGATGAAATTCTTCCCATCTTCTAATAACCTTCTTATAATATTAAGGTATTCTGATTTTTTATTTATTTCTTTAGATTTTATTATAACCTTAGCTATTTTTGTGTATTCATCTTTTTTTCCTTCTTTAACAAATTTATCTAAATTTTCTTTTATTATATTTCCTGCAATATTAATAAGATTTTTATTGAATTCTTGGCAATCCTTACTCTCATTTAGTTTATCTCTGCTTGCTTCCAAAATGAAGGGTGCTTCAATCAAAAATTTTAATCCATAGCACTCCTCTTTTACAGGATTTAAACAGTATATATTTGTATGTATATCATAATCTTTAAGTGGAATTGCTACATTTATGGAAAAACGTTTATGTTCCATCATTTTTCTATATTTTTCCCTTAAATCTTCCTCTGGCAGTTTTTCAATGTCTATATCATCTTCTATATTTTTCGATAGTAATAACCACTTTTCTCCAGAAAGTTCAACATAATTTCCATTAAGAACAGATTTTTTGTATTTTTTACATTGATTTCCTTGAATTATTTTTATCTCTTTTAAATTTTTTAAAAATAAGAGAATTCTTTTATCTATAGGATCTTTGTCAAATTCTATACCTTCCTTAAGCTTTATCTTAAAGATCGTCAGTCGATCTGAACCTTTAAACTCATCCTTAAGCATTCTATTGTAGAGTTTTTCCATCTCTTTATATTCTTTTTCATTCTTACAAAGTGGTATGGGAAATATTACACCACATATTCTAAAACAATAGCCATTTCCATTTTTATCTCTCGAAAATATCATCACTGGGGCATCTTTTATATATTTGGCTTCGTATTCTTTAAATATTTCGTCACTTATCTTTTCAAAATTTTCTTCAAGTCTTTTATCTTCTTTTAGATCTTTTAATGGATTTTCGGTTAATATTTTATATATAAACTTAAATCCAAGACCAAACCTGCCTATAGTAGGCTTTTCAGTTTTTTTACTGTGAAAGATCGTAGTTATGCCACAAACATCATCAATATCAAATACTTTCCCATCATTGATTGCAATAATTTCTTTTTCATTTATTGAAAATAAAAGTTTTGTTGATTCGGAATCCTCTGAATTTTGGATAATTTCATAAAAAATCCTATCTTCTCTAGAATATACATTAGCAGATGATGCTATATTATCTATATATCCTATATATTCTTCTAATCTTCCTGTTATAACATTTTTTATAAAGAAAATAAAACCTTTGGACGGTTCATTTTTTAAAAAAATATAGTCAGATATCCTTTCAACTACTCTTTTTCGTTCATCACTTCTTTTCATTAATACTTCTATGATTTTTTCATAAACATTTTTAAATTTGTTACAATTTTCACACATTTATAGTCTTATTGTAAAATAACAACTTCAATGAAACTAATTTATATATATTTATCGAGATTGGTTTTAGACTGTCCAAACAACGAAGTATTGGCACAAATATGCACAACCTAATTTGAACTTTTAGCTTAAAATTGAAAGAAAAGATAAATTTAGGCTTGTTACATGCCAAAGGTTGTGTATGATTATGTCAAGACTACATTATTTAGACAGATCTTATTTCGTAAGAGGACTGCCCAAATTTCAATCAATTAATATTTCTAACTGAAAAGGAGGTCTTCAACTTCATCTGTATAAACTTTGTTAGTTATTTTAACTAAAATGCCCTAATATAGTTAGCAAAACTAACAGAAATCTTTAACATCACTATTGTTTATAATTTTCCTAACAATTATCTGTAATGTAAGTTAGTAATACTAAAAGTGCAAGAAGGGAGGTAAGAGCGTGGCTCTGTATGTAAAGCTCGATAAAAAAGGTTCTGTTGAGATAAACGTGCCTAAATATGTTATAAAGAGAGATGGTAGGCTTGAAGAGTTTAATCAGACTAAGATAACAAACGCCATATTTAAGGCTGCAAAGGCTGTGGGTGGTAAGGATTGGCAGAGAGCTAAATATCTTAGCGATCAGGTTGTAAGGATTATTGCTGAAAAGTTTGAAAAGGGTGAGTTTAAGGATAAATATCCTCATGTTGAGGAGATTCAGGATATTGTTGAGAAGGTTTTGGTTGAAAATGGTCATTACAAAACCGCTAAGGCTTATATCCTTTATAGAGAGCAGCACAGAAAGATTAGAGAAGCAAAAAATTTAGCTATAGATATACATAATACGGTTGCAGAATACCTTTTCAAAGAGGACTGGCGAGTTAAGGAGAACAGCAACAGTGCATACAGCTTCAGCGGCTTAATGGCTCACATAGCGAACAAGGTAATAGCCTATTACGTGCTGAACGAAATATATCCGAGAGAGGTGAGAGAGGCTCATCTAAGGGGATACTTCCACATACACGACTTGGGCTACGGAATCGTTGGATACTGCAGCGGCTGGAGTCTCAGAGATCTTTTGATAATGGGCTTTGGAGGCGTGCCAAACAAGACAGATGCAAAGCCAGCTAAGCACTTAAGTGCCCTCGTGGGGCAGATGAACAACTTCCTCGGCTGTGCACAGATGGAGTTCGCTGGAGCTCAAAGCTTCAGCAGTGTGGATACATACCTCGCTCCTTTTGTGAGAGAAGATAAGCTCGACTACAGAGAGGTTAAGCAGAACCTTCAGAGGCTCATATACAACCTAAACATACCAAGCAGGTGGGCGGCTCAAGCACCGTTTACAAACTTCACCTTCGACCTAACGGTTCCAGAGGATATGAAGGACATGCACGTTATTGTTGGTGGCAAGATGCTCGACTATACGTATGAGGAAGTGCAGGAAGAAATGGACATGATAAACAAAGCCTTTTTAGAGCTAATGCTCGAGGGAGATGCAAAGGGAAGAATATTTACTTTTCCAATACCAACGTATAACTTAACAAAGGACTTCGACTGGGACAGCGAGATAGCAGAGCTCCTCTTTGAGGTTACTGGGAAATATGGTATACCATACTTCCAAAATTACATAGGAAGCGATCTTGATCCAAGAAGCATAAGGGCTATGTGCTGCAGGCTCAATTTGAATCTAAAAGAGCTTGAGAAGAGAGGTAACGGCTTGTTTGGTGCTGGAGAGAAGACTGGAAGCATAGGTGTTGTTACTATAAACATGAACAGACTTGGCTATGAAGCTAAGGGAGATGATGATAAATTCTTCGAGCTTCTCGAATACTATATGGAAGTTGCGAAGGTAAGCCTTGAGATAAAGAGGGAAGTTATAACAAAGAACCTCAGAAGAGGACTTATGCCGTATAGCAAGGTATACCTTGGAGAGAAGGAGTTTACAACATACTTCAGCACAATAGGCTTGGTTGGAATGAACGAGGCTCTATTAAACCTCTTTGGAATTGATATAGCCGATCCTGAAGGAAAGAAGTTCACAATAAAGACCTTGAAGTTCATGAGATCGAAGCTCATAGAGTTCCAAGAAGAAACCGGCAATCTCTACAACTTAGAAGCTACACCAGCAGAGAGTGCAAGCTACCGCTTAGCAATGCTTGATAGAAAGATGTATCCAGATATAATAACGGCTGGAACAAAGGATAGACCGTATTTAACGAACAGCACACAGCTACCAGCGGACTATACAGACGACTTAATATTTGCAATAGAGCACCAGAATGACATCCAACCATTATACACAGGAGGAACAGTATTCCATACATACCTCGGTGAAAGCATAAGCGGTGAAGAAGCTAAGGAAATCGTTAAAATGCTTGCTCAAACAAAAATGCCTTACTTCAGTATAACGCCAACGTTCAGCATATGTAAAGAGCATGGATATTTCAGCGGCGAGCACACAAGGTGTCCAGTTTGTGGAAGAGAAACCGAGGTTTTCAGCAGAGTTGTAGGATACTTCAGACCAACCAAAAACTGGAATGCCGGCAAAAAGCAGGAATGGCAGGATAGAGTTAAATTTAAAGTTCCCTTTTAATTTTTCATGTTTTGAGTAAAATAATAGGGGAAGGAGATAAGTATAAATGTATAGAAGAAAGAAAAAAATAAAGAAAAAATATAGAAGATACTCAAAGCCTGTACTTAATCCCAAAACAAGAAAGTTTTTATTAAAATTAAGAAAAGCAATTAAAATTGGAAAGAAAGTTTTTCCACTACCTCCATTTGTAAAAGAATTTCTTGATACTCTTGATTTGAGTATATATGTTTTTACAAAATAATATACGTTAAAAGAAATGGTAAAATCTATAAAAGAAGAGTTCATGAAGAATATTACTTAGATTTAAATAAAATGATTGAAGATTTTGGAAAAGAATATCTTATAGAATACTTAACAAGAATATCTAAAATGAGATACATAAATTTTTAAACATTTTTAACATTTGTTGCCAAGAGAGTTCCTTCTGTAGATTTGGATTAATTAAGGAAAAGTATGGTAAGAGTTTTGTGTAAGAGCGGTATATAGATCACTATAAACCTTGTAGTGGCTTATCTATCCAAAATTTGCTGAAAAACTAAAAAGCATATTTTACTTCAAAATTTAAAATTTTTAAATATCATCAAGAGTAGATGAATTTTACTGCTTATTATCTTGCACTTCTTATATTGTATTTCAAAAAAGAGCTACTTTTTTGTAACATATTTATATACATCATCAAAGCTTACATCAAAGTATTCTCCAAAGTATCTGCAAATGTTTCTCACATCTCTTTCAAGAAACTCCATTGCATTTGGATGATCGAGAGGAACTGCCTGAGAGAAATCTATTAAAATAGGTTCTTCGTTTTCATCAATTAAGATGTTATACTCGCTTAAGTCTCCGTGAACGAGATTGCACTTGTATAATCTCCTCATGTATTCAACAACCCTATCAAAAATTTTCCTTGCATTCTCTGGCTCGTAAAACTTCAGCATAGGATAGGGTATATCATCCACCCCCAAAAACTCCATAACGAGAACATTGTTCTTATATGCAATTGGTTTTGGAACTCTTACTTTGCATCTATATGCAGTTTCGAGATTTTTAAATTCTTTTTGAACCCAAAGAAAAACAATATTTCTTTTTCCTTTTCTTATCCTTGCAAACCTCCAGTCACCTTCAATATACTTTATCATATTTTTATATTCGCTCGTCGCTATTCTGTAGATTTTAACCGCAACCCTATTTCCATTTCTATCCAAACCCAAAAAAACATTAGCCTCCTTACCAGTTTTTATGACACCATACATAATATCAATATAACCCTTATTTAAAAGTTTATAAAGTGTAAGTAAGGTGCTTCTATCAAAAACTTCATTAAAAGTTTTAAAATCTTCCAAACCTTTTATTCTATCCCTAATCTCATCTATCTGCTTATCGAGTCTTTTTATTTTCTCTTCAATTCCCATGTAATTCAGCTCGCATTATAAATCTATGAGTCCAGCCGCCTGTAGTCTATCAACCTGCGTTTTTGTGTATCTGTAAACTATGTCAGCTTTCTTATCACTTTGAACAATCCAAGGTTTAACTATAACAACATCACCCTCTTTTATCCACATTCTTCTCTTTATTCTTCCCGGAACCCTTGCAATTCTTGTTTTTCCATCGCTACACCTTACGAGCATTCTGCTTGCACCAAGCATCTGTTCAACAACTCCAAGCAGCTCACCCTTGCCGGGAAGCCTTATCCTCTTAAGCTCACCCGTTTGCTCATCTACATATTCATAGGCTGTTCCATCTTTATTTACACCCTCTCTCAGCCTATCACCCCCTTTATTTTTGTTTTGATAATAATGCAAACTTAACGATAAAATGTTTTCAAAATATTTTAACTTATTAATAAAGAACTTAAAATCTAAAAACAATTTTCCAAACGGATATGAAAATGTATATCAGTAAACGAGAAATTATTAAAAAATTAAAGGAGAACAAAATAGACACAAACTATGTAACTGTTAGAAGAGATTTTGTTATAGTCAACAATAGAAGCTTAGCAAAGCTTTCAAGAAGAAAAGCAAAAAATTTAGACTTAGAGGTTAGATTTTCAAAGAGCTACGAAGAGATATGCAGAAAAGTGGCTAAAACGGTGAGTAAATACAGAATTATAAGACCAAAAGACAAGATTATTGTCGGATTTAGCGGTGGAAAGGACAGCACAATGCTTCTCCATGTGCTTGAAGCCTATCAGAGAAAGCTTGGCGTAAAACTGATCGCAGCTACCGTAGATATACTTGTTGGCGAGGATAGACCTTGGAGCATCAACAGCGATGGATATAAGATTATAAAAAGGACTGTTGAAAGGCTTGAGATAGAGCACTATATGTTTTCGCATGACGAAAATGTAGAGGCGATTGCAGAATCTCTTTCACGTGGAAAACACAAATTCTCTCCATGCTTCTCATGTAGCGTTGTTAGAAGAAGTTTTTTAACAGATTTCATGCATAAAATAAATGCAAACAGCATCGCACTCGCACACACGCTTGATGACAATGCAGAGACAATACTTTCAAGGATGTTTAAGGGAGAGGAGATCGAAGTTCTTCCACCACTAAAAGAGTTCGAAAGATGCACAATAGGAGGCATACAACTCAAAAAATCGAGAATTATAAGACCACTAATTGAGGTAAAAGAGAGGGTTATAAGAGAAGCTATTGAAGAACTTGGCTTAGAATACTTCAGAGACAAAGAAATGTGCAAATACAGCAGAGAAAGGGGAGATACCCTAAGGAGGAAGATACATGAGTTCTTAGACATGTTGGAGGAGGAAACACCAAATATAAGGGAAATGATAGTTGCAAGTGCCGCAAAGATTCACAGAGCTTAGCATAAATTCGCTCTTATAACTTTTCTGATTGGTAGATGAAAACCGTCCAAATATTTGTCATTCGTTTTCGATGTCTATGCCAGCGAGAAATTTCCAACCAAAAGAGTTATAAGTGCCTTTTGCAGAATCTACTTATGTAACCCTCTTGCTGAGTCATGACTCAGCAAGGGCTTGGAGCTTTTCCTTTTTATTAAATCCCATAGATATGCCTAATAAAAGCTTAGCATAGCTATGAACTTTGCAACAGAGCGATTAGAATATCTGTGCAGATTTTTTAAGGAGAGAGAATTTTTGAGAACCTTGAATAAATCTTCGACAACGCTTCTGACAGCTTTAAATTCCTTCCAAGAGCTCAAGAAGCTCTTGAAAGAGGAAAAGAATCTATCATAAAGTCTCTTTATCCTTAAGGGCTTTAAAGGGATAAGTAAATCTTCCCTTAATCCTTTTAGACCTGTCCAAATAACGAGGTATTGGCACAAGCATGCACACAGTAAAATATAAATAGGCGGTGAGAGGGGGCAAGGGAATACGTAGGTAGATATTTTCGGTTTTAAAAGATTAGCAAGAGTTCTGTGCACTATTAGGTCAAGAGATTTAAAGAGAATGTTAAGATAGGCATGGAGGAGAAAGAAAGGCAAACTATAGCGATAGACGATAAAAATTAACGGAGAAAAGTTCTACTTATACGCAGCTTTGGATGTGGAGAATCGTTTTTATAAAAGTCTATTCAACGAGAAATTTCTTAACTTCGATGGATTTTATCAAAAAAGGCGTTGTCGAAAGGCTCGGCTTAGATTATGTTCATGAAACCCTTAGCAAAAAAGCAAGGTTGAACGTCTCCTCTTACAAGCAGAGTCTTCTTTATTTTGAAGTGGACTGAAATCAAAGTGGTGCAAAAAAGCCCTCAAAAATGCTAACTCCATCGCCTACTTGTTCATGCCCTACTACAACTCCTTGAGGTGATGCCTTATTTGGACAGGTCTTCCAACGTCAACGAAAGCTTTTTTATTTCCTTTAGCTTTGAGCTTCTCGACGTTAATCGTTTGATGGGCATACCAGCTCTTAGTTAAATCGTCGTAGAATATTTCTATCTGCCTCTGCTTTCCATGCCACTTAACCCTGCCGGTTATCCTTATCCTCATGCCCTTAAAAACAAGATACTTCCTGCCCTTAGAGCTCTTTTCTATGCGGTAGCAGTCCCTTCTTACTATCGTCATAAGCTTTCTCTTGCCAGTTTCTCTGTCCTTCCAGTATCTCGGTGGCGAAACTTTTTTTATGTGCTTAGACAGCTTGTTTTTGCTCTGGAGCTTCTTTAGCTTAAAGAAGCTTTTCCAAGCAAAGCTGTTCTTCCTTATCATCTGCTGTGCAGCTGCTGAGCCTATAATCTGCTTAAACTTGTTGTATATCTCTTTAACTCCCTTTTCCCAGCTGAATCTGTCTTTAAAGAAAGCCTGCCTCCTTATGTAGTTTATTTTGTTCCACAGCACAGCTGACATCTTGCACATTTTGAAAAGCTGTTTCTCCTGTTCCTTTGTTGGATGCAGCTTGAATACGTTGGTTCTTTTCATTACTTTCCGCTTTCTTTGCTTCTCCGCCTTTCTACAATTCACTTTTCGCATATTATCAGCTCTGCAGAACCGCTTTATAAACGTTTTGCTTGCTATTGTTCTACAAACCTCTCCGCTTGCAAGCCTAATTCGTCCCCGCCCTAAAGGGCGGGGCTTTCTTAGCGACGTTATGTAATTCTCTCACGTATAGTTTCCTTTACATTTTATAAATTTTCTTTAATATTCCGCCAATTCTATTTTTTATTTGAAATTTTTCAACATTATTTTTAATTTAAAAGGAAATTTGCATTTAATTTAAAAAATTATATGGGTATATTTATTAATAATATTATATTAATAATTTAGCTTATAAAAATAAGAACAACAACCTTCAGTGCTATGCGGGCTGAAAATAATAAAGGAGGGGGAGTGAAAAAATGGTTGATATGTTTGATCCTCTCCATGTAGTAAAACTTGCAATGATGGAGGTTATGGAGAATTCTAAGGATAAGAGTCCGGAGGAAATACAGCTTCAGCTCTTGGAAAGGGCTGTTCGTGTAGCTAAGATGGTTCCGAGTGTTAATTATAAGGATCTTAATGAATGGGAGTTGGCTGTTAGAGAGAGGAGAAATCCGCTCTATAAGATTGAAGGCGAATCCATAAGAATACATGGCAATATTTTTTATCTTCCAAAATGTCCATTTGCACACTTTAAGAACACATTTCCAAGAGAAGTTGTATTGAAGTTGCTGGAAGAGTTTAACAAATCCTCAAAGATAACCGAAGAACTAAAGGTTGGTGCTGGCTCTGGAGTTGGACCTTTCTGCCCAATACATCAACCGCTTAGAGCTATTGTTGGCAGAAAAATAAAGGTTGGAAATAAAAATGTGATGATATATCAGCTTGGGTGTAAGAGTGCTGTTACTGGGAAGAAAAACATAAGCAAGAGGCTCGTTGATGAGTTCGGAATTGACGAGGATACCATTGACAAGCTTCTCGATAGAGGAATGTGCGTATATGGGGTTAAGTTAGAAGAGTAGTTCCTCGATTCTTTTAATTTTTTTAATATATTTTTCTGATTCTGTCAAGGTAAGATTTAAATATGTAGCTTGTAAAATGAATTTTAAAAAGGTGATTTGAATGGAGAGCATAATAAACGAAGCCTTAGCAAATATGAGGAAATCTGCTTCCTCGCCGAAGGGCATTAGTTCTCCGCAGTCTTATTCAAGAACGGAAATTGACGAAGAACTTGAGAGAATGCTTGCTCAGACAAAGGCAAGAATCGTGGTCATAGGCACTGGCGGGGCTGGAAACAATACAATTTCGAGGCTTATGGAGGTAGGAATAGAAGGTGCTGAGTG
Organism: archaeon; assembly: GCA_027051165.1. Classification (GTDB taxonomy): domain Archaea; phylum Hydrothermarchaeota; class Hydrothermarchaeia; order JALTZZ01; family JALTZZ01; genus JALTZZ01. Next base: position 11,769 of record JALTZZ010000009.1, read on the forward strand.
CATAGCTGTAAATACGGATGCACAGGACTTGCTTAACACCTATGCTCACAGAAAGCTCCTGATAGGAAAGGAGCTAACAGGTGGCTTGGGAGCAGGCTCTATACCTCAGATAGGAGAGCAGGCTGCAAGAGAGAACGAAGACGAAATAAAGGCTCTCGTCGAGGATGCTGACATGGTCTTCATAACATGCGGCTTAGGAGGCGGAACAGGCACCGGTTCTGCACCAGTAATTGCAGAGATAGCCCAGAAAATGGGTGCTTTAACTGTAGCCGTTGTTACATTCCCGTTCTCCATGGAAGGGCTGAGGAGGAGAAGCAACGCTGAACTTGGATTGGAGAAGCTGAGCAAGGTAGCTGATACCGTGATAGTCATACCCAACGATAAGCTCTTAGAGATAGCTCCAAATCTACCGCTACATGCAGCGTTCAGAGTTGCAGATGAAATCCTTGTAAGGGCTGTTAAAGGCATAGCGGAGCTTATAACAAGACCGGGACTCATAAACCTCGATTTTGCAGATGTTCGTGCGGTAATGGAAGGTGGTGGGGTTGCAATGATAGGAATGGGAGAGAGCGATACAGAGAACAGAGCTATAGAGGCAATAGAAAAGGCTATAAATAATCCCCTGCTGAGCGTTGACATCGCTGGGGCTAAAGGAGCCCTTATAAACGTTGTCGGTGGAGAAGACCTAACGTTAGCCGAGGCGGAGCAGGTTGTTCAGACCGTTTCCGAGAGGCTTGATCCAAAGGCTAACATAATATGGGGAGCACAGATAGACAACAACATGAAGAACTCCCTCAGAGTTTTACTCGTTATTACTGGAGTAAAATCTCCACAGATACTTGGAAGCAACATGGATAGTGAAAGAATAACAAGAACTCCTTTAGAAAGAAATTTAAAGAAAGAATTGGGTATAGACTTCCTCGACTGATTTTTTAATTTTTTTAATTAGTTATTTTTTAAATCATTTTGGCATATGAAGATTAAGAATAGAAATAAAACCAGAGCACAGGTTAGTGTTGTAAAGAAAAAGAGCAAAGCAGAATTATCTAAAAAAATATCTGAACAGATAGAAAGCTGGAGAAGAACAGTAAGGCTTGCAAGGAAGCCGACAAGAGATGAATTCATGATGGTAGCTAAAATAACGGGCTTAGGTATAGTTATTGTTGGGCTGATAGCTTATATGATAAAGATAATCGTTCACTTCCTCGGTGGTAGCTTATGAGCTCGATATTTGCAGTTCGAACTACAATAGGGCAGGAGAAAAATGTTGCTGATATGCTCGGTATAAGAGCTGAGAAGGAAAATCTGCTTGTTTATTCGATACTCGTTCCAAGCGATATTAGAGGCTATATATTTGTTGAAGCCGAAAATAAAACCGAAGTTAACAAGGTAATTAGAAATGTTAATCACGTTAAAGGTGTAGTAGAAGGGATTGTAGCTCTCGAAGATATTGAAAGGTTCTTTGAGCCCAAGCCTACGATAGTAAAGGTTGATGTTGGAGATATTGTTGAGCTTATATCAGGACCATTTAAGGGGGAGAAGGCAAGAATTATTAGAGTAGATCCTAAGAAAGAAGAACTTACTGTTGAGCTCTTAGAGGCTACAGTTCCCATTCCCGTTACTGTGAAGGCTGATAGCGTAAAAATAGTCAGAAAGGGTGGTGAATAGGCTTGGCAAAGCAGGTTGTTGAGCTCTTAGTAGAAGGTGGCAAGGCAAGTGCTGGACCACCTTTAGGACCAGCCTTAGGACCGTTAAAGGTAAACATTCAAGCCGTAGTTAATGCAATAAATGAGAAAACGAAGGATTTTGCGGGAATGAAGGTTCCCGTAAAGGTAATTGTTGATCCTAAAACAAAGGAGTTTGAAATAGAAGTTGGACTGCCGCCGACAAGTGCTCTAATCCTTAAAGAGCTTGGCGTAGAGAAAGGTGCTGGGGATGTTAAGCAGCCGGTTGGAAATCTAACGATAGATCAGGTTATAAAAATTGCGAAGATGAAGAGGCAAGACATGCTTGCTGCAAGCTTAAAGGCTGCTGTTAAAGAGGTTCTCGGCACATGCGTTTCTATGGGTGTAACAGTTGAAGGTAAGCATCCAAAAATCGTTCAGAAGGAAATTGATGAGGGTAAGTATAAAATCGAAGAGGGATAAATTATGAGGGAGAAAATTGCTACAGCTGTGGAGGAAGCAAAAAAGAACAGTAAGCCGAGAAAATTTAAACAAACAATAGAATTAGCTGTAAATTTAAAGGATATTGACATGAAAAAGCCTGAAAATAGATTAAATGATGAGATAATGCTTCCTCATGGAAAAGGAAAACCAGTAAAAATAGCTGTTTTTGCTACGGGAGAACTTGCAATGCAGGCTAAGAAGCTTGCTGACATAGTATTAACAAAGGAGGATCTTGAAGACCTTGCTAAAAATAAAAGAAAAGCTAAAAAAATTGCAAAGGAGTATGATTTCTTTATAGCTCAGGCTGATTTGATGCCACTAATTGGAAGATATCTCGGTCCTATTCTTGGTCCTCGAGGAAAGATGCCCAAACCCGTGCCGCCGAACGCAAATTTAGAGCCCATAATAAACAGGCTTAGAAAAACCGTTAGAATAAGAACGAAAGATAACCCAGTCTTTCACGTTCCAGTGGGCACAGAAGACATGCCGACGGAAAAAATAGCAGAAAATATAGAAACAATATTTAAATTCTTAGAGAACAAGCTCGAAAAAGGATTAGGGAATGTTAAATCTGCCTACGTTAAAACAACAATGGGCAAGGCTGTTAGGGTGATCTAAATGGTAGCTAAATGGAAGTTTGAAGAAGTTGAAAAGCTTAAAAACCTTATAGAAAGTTATCCAGTAGTTGGCATAGTTGACATGACAAACATCCCGGCAAGACAGCTTCAAAATATAAGAGCTCAGCTAAGAGGCGAGGTTCTCATAAGAATGTCAAAAAAGAGATTGATAAAGCTTGCATTAGAAAAAGCAAAAAGAGAAGATAAAATTGTTAAGCTTAAGGATTATTTAGATGGTCAACCCGCATTAATTCTTACAAAGCTTAATCCATTTAAACTTTACAAGATACTTGAGAAGAATAAGTCTCCAGCTCCAGCAAAGCCGAATATGGTTGCACCTAAGGACATCGTAGTTCCCAAGGGTGAGACTCCATTTGCCCCCGGTCCAATACTAACTGAGCTACAGGCGGTAGGCATTCCTACGAAAGTTGAGAAGGGTAAGGTAGTCGTCACAAAGGACGTGGTGGTTGCAAAGAAAGGTGATGTTATAAGCGAGCAGCTTGCAAACGTCCTGAACAGACTTGGAATAGAGCCCATGGAGGTTGGCTTAAATCTCCTTGCCGCATATGAAGACGGTGTAGTCTATACGCCAGACGTCCTTGCCGTAGATTCGAACAAGGTGATGCAGGATTTCATCGAGGCTTACAGAAGAGCGGTAAATCTTTCCGTGAACTCCGGCTATTTAACAAAAGAAACAGCTCCTCTTGCACTTGCGAAAGCATTTGCAGAGGCTAAGGCTTTAGCTGTTAACGCTACAATATTTGAGAAAGATGTTATGCCAGATATTCTTGCGAAAGCCCATGCTCAAATGCTAAGCGTTGCGAGCAGGCTTAAGGAAGAAGCTCTTGATGATGAGCTTAAGCAGATGATATCGCAACAGAAAGTTGAAAAGGTTGAGAAAGGAAAGAAAGAGGAGAAAGTTGAGGAGAAAAAAGAAGAGGAAGAGAAAAAAGAGGAAGGTGAAGAAGAAGCCTTAGGCGGATTAGCTTCACTATTCGGTTGAGGAGGTGCCGTGAAATGGAATATGTTTATGCTGCTATGTTACTGCACAGTGCTGGTAAAGAAATAAATGAGGAGAACATTAAAAAAGTCTTGGAAGCTGCTGGTGTAGAAGTAGATGAAGCAAGAGTAAAAGCTTTGGTAGCTGCACTTGAGGAGGTTGATATAGAAGAAGCGATAAAGCAGGCTACTGTAGCTCCGGTAGCAGCAGCTCCAGCCGCAGCACCAGCAGCGGAGGAAAAGAAGGAGGAAGCTACTAAAGAGGAAGAAAAGGAAGAGGAAAAAGAAGAAGAAAAGAGCGAAGAAGAAGCCGTTAGCGGACTTGGTGCACTATTCGGATTCTAATTTTATTTGTTTTTGCTTTCTTTCTTTTAATATGTATGAAAATTATTGAGGCTGTCTCAAAGGTCGTTGAAAGGTATCCATACCTTAGAGAATACTTATCACTTGGACTTATAAATTACAACGCCACCGCACGATTTATAAGAGAAGAGGTAAAAAATGAAGTTAACAAGGATGTAAAGATACAGAGCATTGTAACCGCTCTGAGAAGGCTTTCATCTAAAGAAACGAGCATAGAAAGCAAAGTTGTTGAAATACTTGCAGAGAGCGATGTAAGCATAAAATACGATTTTGCAGCCCTCTATTTGAAGCCTGAAGAAAGCGTAGATCTGAGGGACGGCATAATAATAAAAGGAACGAAAACCCTAACAATTGTTGCAGAGGAAAAGAAGATAAAAAATATTAGGGGTGAAAATTTAAGAAAGAATCTTGTTTGCATTGTTGTCAAGAGTCCAAGCAGCATAATAGAAACGCCAGGTGTTATAGCACACCTTGCAAGCATATTGGCACTGAATAGAATAAATATTGTTGAAATGATGTCGAGTGCCACAGAAACTCTGTTTATACTTGATGAGAAAGATTCTTTAAGAGCTGTTGAAATTATAAGAAATGAGATAAAAAGGGCGAGGAGGAGGTTGAATGAGCATTCTTAAATACAAGCCGCATTTAACAGTAAGGGACAACATCCTTTATATAGAAGATATAAGCACCGTAGAGCTTGCGGAGAAGTTCGGCACGCCTCTATATGTCTATTCGGAAAACAGAATTAGGGAAAACTATAAGAAGATATATAATGCTTTTAAAAAATTTAATGCCGAAATAAGGTTTGCATGCAAGGCAAACAGCAACCTTTCAATTCTAAAAATTTTAAAGAGTCTCGGCTCAGGTTTAGATGTAGTTTCTATTGGAGAAATATATCTCGGAATTTTAGCTGGTTTTGACCCAGAAAAGATCATATATACTGGTGTAAATAGAAGCTATGAAGAACTTGATTTTGCAGTTCAATCAGGTGTTGTTTTGAATATAGATTCCATAAGTGAGCTTAAAAAACTGATAAATATTTGCGAAAAAAGAGAAAAAGAAGTTAAAATTTCTTTTAGGGTAAATCCGGAAGTTGATCCAAAAACCCACGAAAAGCTTTCGACTGGGCTAAAGCTGAGCAAGTTTGGCTTGCATGAAGAGCAAGCACTAAAAGCCTATAAAATTGCAAAGGAGAACAAATATCTAAACATTGTAGGAATTCATATGCACATAGGATCGCAGATAACGAGTGTTGAGCCGTATAAAGAGGCATTTTCAAAGCTAATACTGTTTGTAAAGAGGCTCAAAAAAGAGCTCGGAATAGAGCTTGACTTCATAGACATGGGCGGAGGCATTGGAATCGTATATAAGCCCGATCAAAAATTTATTGAGCCCGAACAGGTGGCGGAGAGCATAGATATGGATTTGGACTACGAACCAAAGCTCTTAATAGAGCCGGGTAGATACATAGTTGGAGACTCTGGAATCGTTCTTACGAGGGTAACCACGGTTAAGGAAACTCCGTATAAGAAGTTTATAGGTGTAGATATGGGATTCAACGTTCTCCTGAGACCAGCGATGTATAATGCACACCACGAGGTTCTTGTTGCAAATAAGGCTGGAGAGGAAGGAAAAGAGGTGTTTGACATAGCAGGAAATCTCTGCGAAAGCGGGGATATGATTGCAAAGGAAAGAAAGCTTCCTAAGGTTGAGGAAGGAGATATTTTGGCTGTTCTTGATGCCGGAGCTTACGGATACGTGATGTCAAGCAACTACAATTCCATGCTTAAGCCGGCGGAAATTCTTGTTAATGGAAAAGATTATTATTTGATAAGGGAGAGAGATAGTTTAAGCGATCTTGTAGCAAAGCAGATTATACCAAAGCATCTGCTGAGGTGTTGAGATGAAGGTTCTTATAGCGGATCCAATAAGCAAAGAGGGTATAGAGCTCCTTAAGGAGATTGCAACTGTAGAAATTCTTGAAGATAAAGAAAAGCTTTTAGAAAAGGTGGAGGATGCAGATGCAATAATCGTGAGGAGCGCGACAAAGGTAACAAAAGAAGTGCTGGATAGAGCTAAGAAGCTGAGGGTAATAGGCAGAGCTGGCGTTGGTGTTGACAACATAGACGTAAAGGAGGCAACAAAACGCGGTATAGTGGTAGTTAATGCTCCGGATGCAAGCAGCATTACAGTTGCAGAGCTCACCATAGGTTTGATGCTTGCACTTGCGAGAAACATTGTAAAGGCAAACAACAGCTTAAAGGCGAGGAAATGGGAAAAGAAGAAGCTTATGGGTGTTGAACTTAGGGGAAAAACTCTTGGTATAATTGGTTTAGGTAGGATAGGTTCTCAGGTGGCAAAAAAGGCTAAGGCTTTTGAAATGCGGGTAATTGCTTATGATCCGTTTATACCTGAAGAGGTGGCGAGAAGCATTGGTGTTGAGCTTAAGAGCTTGGAAGATGTTTTAAGGGAGGCTGATTTTCTAACTCTTCACGTTCCCCTAACGGAGAAAACAAGGCATCTTATAGGTGAGAGGGAAATAAATATCATGAAGGACGGAGCTTATTTAATAAACTGTGCAAGAGGTGGCGTTGTTGACGAAAAAGCATTATATAAAGCTCTTAAAGAAGGAAAGCTTTCTGGAGCAGCTTTAGATGTCTTTGAAAAAGAGCCGCCCTTTGAGAGTCCTCTGCTCGATCTCGAAAACGTAATAGTTACCCCTCACTTGGGTGCAAGCACCGTAGAAGCTCAGAGGCTTGCAAGCCTTATCGTTTGCGAAGAAGTTAAAAACGTTCTCTTAGGAAAGCCTGCAAAAAATGTAGTGAACATGCCATCTATACCGAGGGATGCTATAGAAAGGCTTAGGGATCACCTTGAACTCGCGGAATCCTTGGGTGCCTTTGCATCCAAGCTCATAACAGGAGATATAAAAGAGGTTGCAGTTACGTTCTGCGGAAAGCTTAAGGAAGAGAAGCACGCAAACATACTTACAAACGCCGTTTTAAAGGGGCTACTTGAGCCCATACTTACCGAGGGAGTTAATTTAATAAACGCTCCAGTAATCGCTAAAAACAGGGGAATAAGCGTTGTAGAAGCGAAGAGAGAGAAGGTTGAAAAGCTTGAAAGCAGCATAGCTTTAAGCATAAAAACAGGCAAGGAAGAGATAACGCTTGAAGGTGCGGTTGTCTTAGGAGAGCCGAGAATAGTATCAATAGACGGATATTCAGTAGATTTATATCCAAAAGGAAATATACTAATCGTTAGGCATGAGGATAAACCCGGAATGATAGGAAAAATTGCAACAATACTTGGAGAGAACAACATAAATATAGCAACGATGCAGGTTGGAAGAAAGGAAAAAGGCAAAGAACAGCTCATGGTTCTTACACTCGACCACGAGGTTACAAGAGATGTCTTAGAAAAGCTAAAAATAGATGGTGTTATTGATATAAAGGCTCTTTTTCTTTAATTTTTAAATTTTTTACAAGAAGGGATTTATAATGAAGCTTAGAAAAAAGTTAGATGATTTGTTTGCAAAGAATAATTCTGGCGCAATGAGAGTTGTTTTATTTTCAAAATTTTATGAAGAATTGCTAAGAGGATACTTAGAGCAAAAGGGTTATAAGGTATTTCCGAGAAAACCTAAAATTTATTGGAATGAAATTCCTATTCCCAAAAGAGAAATTTCAAAAAACCATAAAAAACTAATAGAAGAACTAAAACGTAAAAGAAATAGTGGTATCTATTGTGTGCCTGATGGTCTGCTCGAATATAAAGGAAAATACATTGTCTGGGAAGCTAAAAATTGGGTTCAGGAATTGTTTTATTCGCCGTTTTCTGATAGTATCTGGAAGTTCCCTTGGTTATTAGCTAAGAGAGTTCGATATAAAGATAAATCTTTACCAATATCTGGATTTTTAATTTCATGGTGGGAAAATGAACCAGGATTGGATGATACCCTATCAGAACTTAGACAAATAGTGTATCCACTAACTGTAGATGTTATTTTTACAAAAAACGTATTATATGAGTGTATAACTAATAAATATGATTGGTATATTGATTTAATAAATGAAAAATGGAAAAATATAAATAAATTTTTTAAGATTTTATTAGGGATTTTAGAATGAGACTTGTCCAAATAACAAAGTATTGACACAACCATGCAATATAGAGAAGAGAAAGAAAAAGTATAAATAAGATTTAACTCCCTTGCAGAAAGCAGCATGCATGCAATGGAATTTGCTAATATATTTGCAAGCTGAGCAATATATAGTCTTTTCAAATAAAAGAACATATAATTATCATCTATTATCAAATTATGTTCAAAAATTTTCTCTAAATTATTGAGAAGTTAGTAAATCTTCCTCAAACAGCAGTTAAAATTAGCTATACCATTTTACCCTTTTTTAAAATTTTTGAGCTTAAATTATTCTTCTTAATTTTTCAGCCAAAATAAATTTTTGCGTGCCTTCATGATTAAAAATAAATCTATTTAATAATATATGCAGAAATCTTATGTTCTTTTATTGGAAAATGAAAATATTAAGTTAAAAACGAAAATAAAGGTAAAATACTTATGATGAGCTACCACTCATTGTAGGGGGTTATTCTGGGTTAAATCCATGTTACCTCTACTTCATCCGTTCTGAACTTCTGCTTAACAAGGGTATCCTCGATTTTCTGCCTGTATCCGCTCTTAAACATGAGAATTCCAAGCCAAGCAATCATCGCTCCGTTGTCTCCCAAAACATCCCTCCTCTCTGGAACAAGGAACTTTGCACCATGCTCCTTAGCCATATCCCTAAGCATCTGCTGAAGCCTCTTGTTAACCGCAACGCCGCCTACAAGAAGGACTTCCTTTTTTCCAAGCTGAGCTAATGCCCTTTCAGTAACCTCGGTAAGCATTGCAAAAGCGGTTTCCTGCAGGCTGAAGGCAACATCTTCTATTCTATGATTTTTAGCAGCTTTTATGCTTGCAGTAAGTAGACCAGAAAATGTTAGATCCATGCCCTTAACGCTATAAGGTAAAGGAATGTATTTTCCCTTTTCTGCGAGCTTCTCAACGATAGGTCCGCCGGGAGCTCCCAATTTAAGCTCCCTTGCAAACTGATCTATCATGTTCCCCACAGCTATATCGAGGGTTTCTCCAAAAACTCGGTATCTTCCATCTGCGTATGCAATTACCTGTGTATTCCCTCCACTCACGTATAAAGTTACAGGATCCTTAGCCTTTGTCAGCAATTTACCTATCTCTATATGAGCTATGCAGTGATTAACACCTATAATCGGCTTTTTGAGCATCAAGCTTAAGGTTCTTGCAGCTACTGCTATTACCCTCAGACACGGCCCAAGACCGGGGCCTTGGGAGAATGCTATTAGATCAACATCTTTAAGCTTTATACCAGCTTTTTCTACAGCTCTCTCTATAAGAGGCTTCAAATTCTCCGCATGGTGCTGTGCAGCCTCTCTCGGATGGATTCCTTCGACTATCTTCTGTATTTTCCCTTCATTTGCCAATATATTTCCATCTTCGTCAACTATACCAACGCCAAGCTTTTGAGCGGTGCCCTCTATTCCGAGGCATATCATTTCAGCATACCTCGCACAATCTTTGATATAAGCTCCTTAATTTTTTTCTGAAGAATATTTCTCACCAATCTGCACTCCTGCATGTTCTTGGGGAACTCTATGTTCCAATATTCATCAGCCTCAATATCTGGATCAAACGATATTACATAATCGTATATCCTCATTTCATCCTTTAAAATTTTTCTCGTTCTTCTATTATCAGCCCTTATTCCAAGTTCTTTTAGAACTTCTATGGCAAGCTTATTTACGTTCTCTGCTGGCTCAACTCCAGCACTTAAAGCGAGCATGTTCTTAGGTGCGAGCTTGTTAAACAATGCTTCAGCTATATGTGTTCTGCACTCGTTTTTCCTTGATAAAAAGAGTATTCTTTTTGGTTTCTGTATTTTATGATACATCTCTATAGACTCCGGAGCCTCAGGCTTTATCTTATACCTTCCAATTTCAACCTCTCCGAGGTCTATAAATCTGAGCTTGAGATTAACGTATTCCTCATCAATATCTATTATGTTGTAGTTGTTGTCCGGCATTGCAAGAACCTTGAACGAGCCTAAGGTGCCGGCATGAACTATGTGTGTTCTCATGAGCTTTATTGAGTATGGCATGTGCCTGTGCCCAGCCAAGACGAGGGCTACTCCCTTTCTAACGAGTGTTTCAACGATTTCTCCAGCATCTATAAGAACGTTCCTCTCCCTACCTGTGTATGGGATTGGAACTATGTGGTGGTGGAGAGTCAGTATGTTTATCTTGTTCTTTTTAAACTTCTTCTCCATCCATTCCCTCTGGTCGTGTCCAATGTAGCCCTCATCCCTATCCGGTTGCGTGCTATTAACCGCGACTATAACGAAGCTGTCCATATTAATATACTTCTTCGGCTTCCCAAAATAGAGCTCAAAAAATACGTCACCGCTATTTCTTGCATCGTGGTTTCCGGGTATAACCATGATGTCAGATTTTATGTTTGAAAGCGCATCGTAAGCCTCTCTAAACTCCGCATGTATTCCCCAGCATGTTAGATCGCCGGTAACTATAACGAGATCCGGTTCAAGCTCGTTTATCTGTTTAACAGCCTTCTCTACCTTACCTTTAACTATCTCCTCGCCGAAGTGTATATCGGATATGTGAACAATCCTCATAATAGAAAGCTAAATACTTAACATCCTCTCATATTCTTTTGCAAAAAAACTTCTATTTATCCCTATATCTATCTTTTCCCATGGAAGCTCTTCCTCTAAGCTTCTTTCCCTAAGATATTCATTAAAATCAATTTTAAATTCTTTAAAAGCCTTTTTTATTGCGGAGAAGGTTTTTCCATATCTATAAGCTTTTAAAAGTATATCTCCAAGTTTTTCATCTCCTCTCGCTATTATAGCTTGTATGACGGATGATTTTAAATCTTCAAATTCAATCTCAGCTTTTACGTTCCTTTTTAGGAACTCCATCTTCTTTCTTAAAACCTTTACATCTTCAAATGCGGAAAACTGCATAGGGGTAAAGGGCTTTGGTATAAGAGGATTTACGCTTACCTTGACCCAAAGTCCGAGCTTTTTTATATCTTCAACGATCTCAGCAATCTCCTTCAGATCCTTCTCTCCTTCATTTGGAAGTCCTATTATAAAATAAAGCTTAATTTTTTTTATTCCAAATTTCTTCGCCATTTTACATGCTTTTAATAAATCTTCGTTGGAAATTCTTTTATTCAGCATGTATCTCAAATCCTCGCTGCTTTCTGGAGCTATTGTTATAGTTTTCTGCCCGCTTGCTGCAAGGAGCTCTAAGAGACTTTCCTTAATAGTATCCGCTCTAAGCGATGGTGCCGATATCTCTATACCTCTCTCTGCATATCCCATTAGAAAATCGCTTAGCTCGTCTATTTTTGAGTAATCAGAGACACTTGCACCTATTAAAGATATTTTTTTTGGCTTGTTTATTTCAACACCCCTTTCCAAAATTTCTATAAGCTTCTCTAAGCTTCTCTCCCTTCTCGGCTTGAAAATATGTGTTCCCATACAGAACCTGCAGTTCCACATGCAGCCTCTTGAGAGCTCGAGCATGAATACATCGTTAAATGCGGTATTCTCGCTCGAAATCTGTGCTACTGGAAAATATTCATCGAGATCCTTCATAGAAACCTTTCTTGTTTTATTATCTTTTTCTGAAATGTATATCCCATCTATTTTTTCGATTTCCCCATCTTCTATGAATGCATCAATGAAATCAATTAAATTTGCCTCCGCCTCTCCTATAAATATATAGTCAACAAACTTTTTAAGGGGATACGGATTTACAGTGCAAGGACCGCCGGCAATTTTTACCTTATCCCATATATCGTATTTATCTATAATTTCTACTATATTTAGGAGATCGTTTTCGAACTGATAGCAGAACGCTATAATATCGAAGTCTCTAAGAGGGGAGTTTGTTTCAAGCGTTCTCTCAAAGTCCATAAAGAATCTTTCACAGTATACGTAGTCTAAGGAGTTAAGCATGTCGTAAACTATTCTAAAGCCGAGGTTGCTCATACCCACCTTGTATAGGTTGGGATATACGAGGGCTACCCTTAGTTTACCCTTTGGATTCTTTCTGAATACGTTTTTCTCTAAGATGTATTTCATATTAAAATCGGAGAAGGTTATCTGCTAAATCTATTTATGCATCTTTTATTGAAGCCCCTGCACACAACTGGTTACTTATGATTTTATAATTTCTTTGTTTTAATTTCTAATTAATTTTTGCTATTTAACATTATATCCTTGTTTTGCAATTTTTAGTTTACTTGCAAAACTATAAGCAAGATGTTAACTATTTTTGTTTAACGCTCAGAAAAGTTTAAATTACAAACCCTAAATATAGTATGAAACATGAAGAGCAAGACAATGGAGAAGCATAAAAGTGAAGCACCAAAAAAGGTAAAAGCTGCTGTTGTTACTATTTCTACTTCAAAATTTGACTTTTTATGGAGCAAAAATCTTAGTTTGGAAGAAACCGCGGATGAGAGTGGAAAGTTTATTATTAAAAAGCTGAGAGATTCTGGGCATGAGGTTGTGTTCTATACGATAATACCGGATCATGAGGGCTTAATCGTTGAAATGGTGGATCATATAATCGAAACATATAGCCCAGATGTTATAATAACAACAGGTGGAACCGGGATAACGAGCAAGGACGTTACAATAGAGGCTCTCGAAAGCATTTTTGACAAGAAAATTGAGGGTTTTGGGGAGCTGTTTAGAAAAATAAGCATAGAAAATGTTGGATACGGTGCGCTGATAAGCAGAGCCACAGCAGGTGTTGTTGATGGTGTGGTTATTTTTGCACTCCCCGGCTCGCCTAACGCTGTTGAGATAGGTATGGAGATAATTCTGAAAGAAATTACCCATATAGTTAAGCATGCAAGGGAGTGAGGTGATCTAATGGAGCTCAACGAAATTCTTGAAAAGCTGCCGAATTTAAACTGCGGAGAGTGCGGTTTTAGCTCATGCAATGAAATGGCAGAGGCTATATATCAAGGAAAAGCGAGCTTTGATAACTGTGTCGTTTTAAAGGCTGAAAAAGAAGTTGTTGTTCGAATAAATGATAGAGAGGTTCCTCTTGGAAAATTTGTTCAAAGCTTCGTTAAGAATGTTGTTGTTGGCATGGTATCAAGCCTCAAGAAGGCTGATTTTAAAGAAGGAGATATAATTGAGATTAGGGTAAGGGTAGGAAAGCGGTGAGCACAATGATCTATGATAGATTTGGAAGACCAATACTCAGCATGAGGATTTCAGTAACCCAGAGATGCAATTTGAACTGCATATACTGCCATAGAGAAGGTATTTCGGAAAATGAGAACAAAGAGATGCTTCCAGAAGAGATAGAAAGGATAACGAAAATAGGAAAGAAGTTTGGCGTTAAAAAGGTGAAGATTACCGGAGGAGAGCCTCTGGTAAGGGATGATATATGCGAGATCGTTGAAAGGATAGCAAATATAGGCTTCGAAGACGTATCAATGACAACGAATGGAGTTTATTTGGAGGAGTATGCAGCGGATTTAAAGAAAGCAGGGCTCGATAGGGTTAATGTAAGCTTAGATACGCTAAAGAGGGAGGTCTATAAGAAAATTACTGGATCAGATTTTCTTGAAAGGGTTGTAAACGGAATTGAAGAAGCATATAACGTAGGGTTGAAGCCCATAAAGATAAACGTTGTTGTAATGCGTGGTATTAACGATCACGAGCTTGAAATATTTTTTAAAAGATTTTCAAGGAGCGGCATTATAATACAGCTAATAGAACTGATGAAGTCGAACATGGACAACGAATTCTTCGAAAGGCATTTCTACAGCTTAGAAAATATAGAAAATTTCCTATTGAAGAATGCAAAAAGTATAATTTTAAGGAAAAACATGCAGGCAAGGAAAAAGTATGTTCTAAACGGTGTTGAAGTTGAGGTTGTAAGACCTATGCACAACACAAACTTCTGTGCAAACTGCACGAGGATCAGGGTTACCGCAGACGGAAAGTTTAAGCCGTGCCTCATGAGGAACGACAATTTGGTGGACTTCCTTACACCGATGAGGAAAGGAGCCTCGGATAAGGAGCTTGAGGAGCTATTTAAAAGAGCTGTTATGTTCAGAGAACCTTATTTTAAGCCCGAATCTACTTAATGAAAAATTTGGGTTTTGATATATATGTAGATTTGCATCTCGGGCACTTGCTTATATTTTTTACATCCCTTATGATGATTTCTTTATTGCATTTATAACAAAAAGGCGGAACAACGTATAATGTTTTGTTAACGGATCTTAGAGTCTTTTTTATATGTTTCAAATCTTCGAGTATCGTTTTTCTATCCGTTTCAAGAAGCTTAGCAAGCTCCTCTATACTATACTCTCTATCTTCAAGAAGCTCTATTATCATTCTTCTTCTTGTAATTTGCATGAAAAATTTAAAAAGCATAACCGTATTTAAAATTTCTGTATATCGTTTTTCATAAAGGTCTTTACTTTTTATTATAATGTTGGAAAGACATCAAAAAATTATCTTCCAGAAGTTTTTCTGTCTTTCTCTTAAACTCTTAACTTCTTTTTTGATTTTTTAATTAAATTGTTATTGATATAACATAAGCTGGCAGATATATCTTGTGGAACATCTCGTATTTTATCTTTTTGTTGCTTGCAAGACCTTTTGCGAGGGTGGTGGAGCGAGAGGTGGACTGAAATGTTTTAACATGACAAAAAGCTTATTAAACAAACAATTCTTTTTCATGCAGCAAACGGCAAGCAAGAGAACTTTTTGGCAATTTAATATTAATAAACTTTCTAAAAGCAGAGTTCAGAAAGAAATAAGAGGATTTTTGCATAGAAACTATATTTAAAGCTTTGAAACGTTTGCACAGCAAGCCATAATTATTTATACCAATTTTTACAATTATATAAACCATCATGGAAGAAATAGAAAAAAGGAGAAAAGAAATAAGAGAGAAAATTAAGGAAAAAAGTAAAGTTAATGTTGAAGTTTTTGGAATTTTGCTTGTTATTGTCATATTTGGTTTTCTCTTATTCTCAAATCTGCCAAAGGAAGAGGTTGAGCAAGGTAATGAAGGTGTTGATCAATCTGCTAAAATTAAGATCGAAATAAATAATACGGAATCCCATAGCGAAATTGCTTCGCAAAAAGAAAATGTTAAAGAAGCTTTAAAACCCCCTATACCAGAAGAGTTTAATGAAAGTATGTATAAAAAGGTCAGCATATTTGATGATGATCAATCAGCAATCTGGAGCAACCTCGACCCCATGGCTGTTTACCTCTACGATGATTTTAACGATAAAGTTAGCGGAGAAAGCAGCTTAAAGATAGTTCAGAAGGATAAAAGAGCATACTGGCCTCTTGTGGAATATACGTTTACTTCCACTCAAGACTGGAGCAATGCAAAGTTTATAAGCTTCTGGTTCAAGGGTAATAAAACTGGTCTGGTCTTTGATGTCTACATATACTTCAACAACTGGAAAAACTACGTTGTTTTAAGGTTTAAGGATATATACGATGGCTGGCAACGTTTTGTTTTTTCTACGGAGAAAAACATTATCAAAAACGGTGAAATAGACTGGAACAACGTCTGGAAGATAAGGATAGCAAACAACAACAGAAACTATAAAGGAACTTTTTACTTTGACGACTTCTCGATATGGGTTAATAAGAGTGAGGAAGAAGGTGTAGAAAAAGAAGCTGAAGAAAAAGTTTATACCTTAGGTGATACTATTGTTAAAGGTGATCTTGCAGTTACCCTCAACAGATTCTACGACAGATACGAGGTCAAGTATTTCTCTGGGAAAACGGTATACCAAGAGTATTACTCTGGAGTAGAAATCACTATTAAAAATATAGGTAGCAGGGAAATATATCCCAAGTTTACCCCTTATAAACCTGTTTTGATAGACGACCTTGGAAATACATACACGTATCAAAACGTTAGAGTTAGAAAACCATATGGTTTGTGGGTGGAACATGAGGATCAGCTGAAATTGGATGTTATATATCCAAACGCCACAAGAAGAGGTATAATATTCTTCAAGCCAGAAGCTTCTATAAAGGCAAAGAACATGACACTCGTCCTCTATATAAACAATAAAAGATTTGAATTTAGATTTAAGAGATGGTAGTAAAGAATCTAAATTAGTGTATTAAAAGATTAATAAAGCTATTATAAAAAAACTCTAATTATACTTCCACAACTTCTTCAAGAAAGTTTAATCTTTTTAAAAAAGATTCTTCAATCACATTAAGTGATGTTTCTATTATAATCTTTTAAAAGCTTTACAAGAGTATCATTTTCAGTCGTGATGTTGCTATTAACGAAAATTTCACTCAAGCAGATCAACCTCGATGCGATAGTCAGTTAACTTTTTCTATATTTTCCATAATGATATATTATAATCCTCTTGTAGAATGCATTATACAAGCAAAGAAATTCGTTCATATATTTACGAGCTGAGATATAAATAATCTTTCTCAATAAAAAAGAAAAGGATACATGGTTTAACGATATTTCTT
>JALTZZ010000010.1 GCA_027051165.1 archaeon
TATCTCATAAGATTTTTTAAAAACAATTTCCGTATTATTTTTATAAATTTCTTCATAATGCCTTTCATATAAATCTAATAGTTCTTTAATATTTTTAATAATATTTTTTTCTTTTTCTTTTAAAAATTCTTTTTCAAACTTCCTCTTATCTTCTAAAAAAAGAAATTCATTACTATCTTGAATAGCTCTATCTATCTTCCAGATAATATCATATATACGATATGTTAAAGGTTCAAGTCCAATCTCTTCCAAAAATATTTTTTCAAATTCCTTCTCTTTATATTTTTCTTTTTCATAAATTTCTTTAATTTTTTTATAAATATTAACATATTTTTTATAAATAACTTTTGGTACAAACTCCGACTCAGAAGGAAGTTCCTCCTGAAAAGAATGTCTTAGAATAATCATTGATAAAAGAGTTCTTAGAATAATCATTGGTAAAAAGGAGTGTGCAAATAACCTAAAACTCTTCTCATCATTTATATTTTTTATTTCTTTATCTATTTTATCTTTTATTTTCTTAAAAAGATCTTTATTTAGTAAAAATCTTAAAAAAACTCCTTTTTTTCATCGTCATCATATATGAATGAATAATACAGAGATAGATAGAAGAACCATTCGCATAAATAACTTTCTAACTCATCGTAATTTCTAATCTTATTTTTTTCTAATATTTTTATTATCTTATTATTATAAATATTTAGGAAAAAGACAGATTTTCCTAATTTTTGAAGAAATTCATAATATTTATCATCTCTTTTTTCTATAGCTCCTTTCTCTTTATAAAAATTCTCTATATCTATTAGACAGTCATAAAATCTATTAAAACTTCGTGATAATTCTTTTGCGTGAGAAAAAAAGGTATGTGTAGGAAGAAAGAAAAACGATAATAAACCAGAAATATATAACTTTTTACCTAAATTAATATACATTTCACTTTTTTCATTTAGATTAGGAAATTCGCGGAAAAAGAAATCTTTAATTTTTGAAGAAATTAAATCATTATTAAATTCTATATACCACTTCACAATTTTTCTTCTTTCATCCTCTTTCTTTTTTTCTTTTTTCAATAAATTCAATATACCAATATTTCTCACAGAATCACCCTAAACGTGTTGTACAAGGCAAATTTAAATGCAATATCTTAACATTATCAACAAATTCAAAACTTTCAATTACTATCACTCTACTTATGTTTTAAATTTATATATCTAAGGCTAATTACCTCATTTTATAATTTCATCTGTTGTATCAACAACGATATCATCCCATCTACTTCACCTCCTATGTTTTTCATTCATTATGGAATAAAATAACCTGTTAAAACAATTTAGAAGATGATAACGTTCGTATCACTTGGAAAAATTAATTTTTTTGGTATATAAAATAAGGAAAATTAATGGAGCATGCCGCAGAAGAGGGTTTTTATGTTAACAAAATTAACATATAACACGCCAAAGAGTTAGCAAAATAACCATGAATAGAATTACATTATGTAATTCTACACTGAGATATTCTACAACCATCTTTTTACTAATATTTTTACGCTTGATTTTTCTCAGCTACTTAATGACTTGAATTTCTTTGTATTAAGAACACTTCTTCCCGTTTCTCTGTGCTATCTTACTAATTAGTGCATATTTAAACTTTTAACCAAACATTAAATTTCTATTGTAATATATTGAGATTTTTGAAATGATCTGTGTAGCTTTCTATCTGTATGTTAAATATAGACCTTAGAAAATGTTCTCAAAACTAAAGCTGTTCTAAATTTACCACATAATCAAAGCATTCTTCAATATCTGGAGATAAGCTGAGGTTTGAAGCGGTAGCGACAACACCCAAGCTTTCCGAAAGCCTTGCAGATATGAGATAATCCCTCAGTTTGCTTAGAACATTCCCAGCCTCGAAGAGGAAAACATTTCCTTCGCTAATTCTTTTTAGAATGCTGATACCTCTGAACGTCTTGCACCACCTTCTCAGAATATTCATTTCTCTGGTGCTTCTGTTTGAGAAATCTATTGCAACAACTCTTCTCTTATAGAGAATCTTAAGGGAAGCTGAGAGAAGAAATTTGTCTCAATTCTTTCCTATTATTAAGACATTATCATAGTTTTTTATTGCACTTCTAACAGCACGTTTTGTCCTGATCTTTTTATAGTGTTCTACAATTCTTTCAATAATCCTCTTCATGCTTTCTGCAGAGCTTTTAAATCCGAATCTTCACAGCTGTGAGGATACGGATTTTTAAGCCCGCAGAAAGACATGCTGGAGCTCCTCGCATACTCCCTCATAAGGGTTCTCTTCGACATATCAAACGATCTGAGCAGACCGCCCGAGATGAAGGACTACCTGTTCTTTGTCTCCGCATTTACCTTTCTTCTCGCAGCAATGGTTAAAATTTCAATTGTTTACTCGATAGCCTTCGGCATCCACAGAGATTTCAATGCAGTCAAGAATCTGTTCAAATACGTTCTGAAATACAGCTGGATATACGTTCTTCCGCCGATAATAAACTTCATCTTCATAATCATTTTCGGAAAGGAATGGTATCTTACTCACATAAAATACAGGTTTGATTTCCTTCCTTCTTATCTGTATTTCCCACCTGCGGAGTTCTTCATGATCGGTATTATATTCTTCCTGAGCCGGAAGTTCTGCAGAGAGAACGGTGTAAGGTTCAGTCCCGTAAAGTCTGCTGTCGCAATCATCTTTCTCACCTTAGATATAATCCTTGAGGGATACTATATACTGCCGATTCTGGGTATGAAAGCAGATATAGCGAGGCACTACCTCTGGAGCCTTATAAACATCATCTCAGCCTTCATATTCATTCTGATTTTCTCCACAGCTTATCATAAAGAGCTGTTAAAAGCCTTCAGGTTCCCGCAGATGCTATTCTTTGCCGTGCTTCCGCTTCTTGCAGAGGCCGATGTAAAGGCGCTCATGCTCTCGGCGTGCTATGCCGTTATATGGCAGGCAAGCGTTATGATGAACGATATAAGAGATTTGGAAATAGATAAAAGGATTCACAGAGACAGACCTCTTGTTTTGGGCTTGTTCACTAAAGAGGAGTATAAAAAGACTGCTCTGACGCTCTACATCACGGCTGTGCTCCTGAGCTTCATGAACGGAAGATATCCGGCTGAAAGCGTTGCGATCCATTGGGACGTTTTCCTCATTACTCTGACGGCGGTCTCTCTGTCGGTGCTCTACAACCGTGCAAACTTCGTTTTGAGGCAGGTGATAATCGGTCTTGCGGTGTTCATGCCCTTGTATAGAGAGCCTTCCTTCGGCTTCATAGTGGCTTTAAGCGTAGCAGTTGGCTCAATGTTTAAGGACTACAGAGATGCTGAAGGAGATAAAGGGCTGAGGGAAACTCTTTTCACGAAATATGAAAATGCGGAAAATATATACCTAAAGCTTGTTGTTCTTGCATCTGCAGTCTCGATAATTATATCCGCTATCAAAGGATGGCATCTTTTAGCAGTTGTCTATGCATTCATGCCTTTAATTATCTATAAGCTTATGCAGCTCAAAAACAGAAAGACTGCGTATAAAATCCTTATCTTAATTTATGTGCTGGTTCTTATATCATCACAGCTGTGAAAAATAATATAAAGTTTTTATAGTGTAAACTTTATACGATGGAGATGCTGGTCAAAATAAAGAAAGAAGATTTGGACAAAATTGCAGAATCCGTTGCAGAAGCAGTAGCAGAGAAGCTGTATTACGAATTTCTGCTCCTCAGATATATTCCGGAAATAGAAGCTGTTAAAAAAGGTGAAATAAAGGGAGTGGGAATTAAAGAGCTGTATAAGATTTTAGAAGAATGATTATTTGAAGAATACATCATGAAGATCCCCAATACCGTATCTGAAAGCTTCTTTTAATTTTTCTTTAAGTTTTCTTATAACTTCCTCTTGTCTATTTTTATGTTCCCACTCGACTATATGGAAAATGTTTTCTTCTTTATCGTAAATTACATAAAGTCTGTATGATGACTTTTTAATTTCTCCGAGGATATAATTTTTCTTTTGATATAAAATTTTAACTGCTCTTATTCCCCGATCTTCAAGCTTTTTATAACAGTTTTTTATCATTGTTAGAAATCTTCATTTTCTAACAATTTTTTAATTTTTCTTTTATATCTTCCGGTATTTTATCAGAATATTTTTCTATAATTAGTTTGACATATTTTATAGCTCTTTTCTTCTCGACGAGAATTATGAGCAGTTTATTTCTTACATCTTCAGGTAGCTTATTGAAGTTCCATGTTATTGCCAATGCAACTTCTGATGCAACATCTTCTTTTTCTGCGAGTTTAAAGAGTAAGTTCCTCACATTTTCAGGAAGCCTATCGAAATTCTCCACTATCGCTCTTGCAACATCAGGTCAGCCTTTTCTCTTTCTGCAAGAATTATAAGCAGATCGTTCCTTACATTTTTAGGTAACTTATCGAAGTTCTTCACTACCGCCCATGCAACATGCCGTGCAGTTTCCTCTCTTTCAGCGAGTTCAAAGAGCAAGCTCTTCACATCATCTGGTAGTCTGCTGAAATAAAATGCTACCGCCAATGCAACACTTAATGCAGTTCTTTCTTTTTTGGCGAGTTTAAAGAGTAGGTTCCTCACATTTTCAGGCAATCTGTTGAAATTCTTCGCTACCACCCATGCAACATTTGGTGCGGCTTCCTCTTTTTCTGCAAGAATTATAAGCAGATCGTTCCTTACATTTTCAGGTAACTTGCTGAAATTCACCGCTACCGCCTTTGCAACATATCGTGCAGTTTCTTCTTTTTCGGCAAGTTTAAAAAGCAAATTCCTTACATTATCTGGTAATATATTGAAATTCTCTGCTATCCCCCATGCAACACCTAATGCAGCTATTTCTTTTTCTACAAGCTTAAAGAGCAAGCTCCTCGCATCATCTGGTAGTCTATCATAATTCTTCGCTACTACCCATGCAACATTTGATGTGGCTTCTTCCTTTTTAGCAAGCTTAATGAGTAGTTTGCTGAATATCCTTTTATTTATTTCCGTAAAAGATCCCCCCTTATCAACAAGTATATGTTTTAATGCTTCTTTATACGAGGGATGAGAAAACCTCACAAAGGAATCAAGAAAGACCTCAATCTTATCATCTCTAAACCAGTTAAAAACTTTATCAAAATCCCAAGCATCACTTATATTTAGCTCTTTCACCATTTCTTCATACATCTTCCTAATGAAATCCACAGTAAAATCGTCTGATATGAATAAAAACGATAGAAATATAACTTTATCCTTGCTCATATTTTCTATTTCTTTTGCAAAGGTTTTTGCAGTTTTTTCAGATCTATTCTTTATTTCATTTCTCAATTTTTCAAACGTTGTAATATCTCGTGTAGCCATGACAAAGTCTCTGATGCTCAATGGTGTTGGCAGATAGTCCTCTTCTAAAAATTCTAACACCTCTCTCTTTAAATCTTCATTTTCAAGCCACTTGCAACCAACATTTTCAGCCCATTTAAGCAAAATCTTTTTTCTTCTTTCAGTATCATACGAAGGCTTTTTTATATTTATTCTTTCTACAAGCTCCTCTGGAATATCAGTGTAGCACTCTTTCTCAAACTCTTTGAAAACCTCTTCTCTTGAAGTTATTATTACATAAACGTCATCAACCTTCTTAACCGTCTCTATTATCGTGTCAATATCTCTTTCCAAGCTTTCTCTTTTCTCATACTTTATTTTTCCAAAGGGATCTTCAAAATAGATTATGCGACGAGGCTTTAGAACACTTTCAATATCCTCCAGCACATCTCTAACTTCAAGTCTAAGAGCTTCTTCATCCCCTCTTTTCCATATAGGTTCATACCCCTTGGAGAAATACTCCCAAAGGAGTCTTACTGAAGTATAAGTTTTCCCATACTCTGGGGTTCCAACAATAAAAACAATTCTGTCTTTTTCAAGCGCTTCTTTTATTTCGTTATATTCAATAGGCTCTACGTAAAGCTCATCAATTCTATCGTAGAGTTTGCTCTCTTCACGTTTAATCTTTTTTAAAAACTCAAAAACTTTACATCGTTGCCTGATTCTTTCTATATCAGTAGTATAGAAGGTTTTTCCATCATATCGAATTCTTTTGCAATGCTTTTTATCTAATGGTTCTAAGTTTTTATAAGCATCTTCTGTAAGCAATAAAAATGTATCCTTAATACTTTTGCCATGCTTTTCTTTATAATATTCTTTATATTTTTCAGTTATATCACCACATAATTTTAAGGATTCAACTACCTCTCTTATAGATTTTATTTTATCATATTTTTCAAGGTCTTTTATTTCTTTAGTATCTAAGGCTATCGCAAGCTTAATATCTTCTTCAAATAATGTTTTAATATTAGAAATTCTACAGATTATTTTGAATGCAGTTTGGATATTGTCAACAATTACCGTATAGTCATCACTACGTATATCAACTTTAAAACCCTCTTTTTCTATATTTTTAATTTCTTTTTCTACGAGACTTGATATATGCTCCCTAATTTTATTTTCATCTACTTTTAGTTTTTTTGCAATTTCTCTTGGCTTATTTATATATCCTAATATATCAAAGTGGATGAGGCATCTCTTCATTTTTCGGCAACTCCTGAGAGAAATTTAAAGTCTTGTCTCTATATTTTAAAAAAATATTAAAAATAAATCATAAAAATTTTTGTGTTGCAACACCCTTAGAGAATAAAGCTTGTGATATCTAAACTCTCACAGCTGTGAGGAATCTAATTTTTAAGCTAACAGCATATCATGTTCCGAAGGGTTCTGCCGGAAGAATACGAGGTTGTTGAAGAATACACCGTAAAAGGAAAAACGGTAAGAATAATCGAATCCGAGGGAGAGCTCTACTACGACATAGAAATTCCAGAGCTGAACTTCTTCGAGAGGAAAGCTGCAGAGGAGATTCTTTCTGGAAGTTACGTTGATTTAGATAAGCTCGGAGGAATAGATAAGGAGAAGGTTCTCACAGCTGTAAAGCTGTATAAAGGTCTTGGTGAAATAGA
>JALTZZ010000011.1 GCA_027051165.1 archaeon
GCTATATGATAGACTACGACAAGCTCGTTGATAGGCTCAAGGAAGCCTTGCTTGGTGATCTAAGAAAAGAGCTTAGGGAGTTTAAAAAGGAGTTCTCTGGTTTATTAGAGGGCTTTAAAATCGCTATTGAGGGCATGCGATCTGCGGTTGAAACTACTAATAAACGCATGGACTCTTTGGAGAAAAGGATGGACTCCTTAGAAAAAGACTTAAGAGAGCTTAGGGATAGAATTGACAAAGTTAGAAAAGAGCTAACCGCGAGAATTGATGAGACTAATAAAAGAATTGACGAAACTAACAAGAGAATAGATGAACTCTCAGCAAGCTTAAATGCAAGGATTGACGAAACAAACAAGAGGATAGACGAGCTTACTACAGAGATAAGCAATCTGAAAGCTGAATTTGAAAGGTTCAGAAAGGATCAGGAGGTAATAAAAGATATCTTGGTTAGGTTGAGAAAGCTTGAAGAAAAGGTATTTACTTAAACTTACAGCTTTTTTAACATGATTTTAAGCTTAAAAGCGAGAAGTTCCAAAAGGGTTATAAGAGCGTTAAATTTTTTAGGCTAAACTTGCAACTATGAAAAATTTCTGGTAGAACTAAGAGCAAAACTCAGATTAAGATTTATAAATCTTTTTTCTCTTTTCTTCTGCTGTATATTATCCCTATTTTTTGTAGAAGTATCAGAAAACCGATATAGAGAGCAAGTAGAAGAAATACAAAGCTTATTGGTGGATATATAAGCAGATCTTTATCTATATATGTAAATCTGAAGTATGCCCACAGGACGTATGGAGAAAGCAGCGCTAAAAATGTCGTATTAACTGCAATTCTTGCAAAAAATATTTTCCCCGAGATATCGTTCATTATTTTTGTTATATTTTTTATAAGCTCTTTATCATCTTTCCTTGTTAAAATTGCTATTGTATATGTCTCTTCCCATTTTTTAAGCTCTTCTTCCCATTTTTTTATCATTTCAAGGTTTTTCTTAAAAATCTTCTTTTTTACCCTATCGGATAAATAATCGAAAACTATAAACATCGCAAACGTATATACCGCAAAGGCGAGAGAAGGACTTCCAAATACTAAATAAAGAAAACTAAAAAAAGGATAAAAGAGCGTATCAAAGGCACTTAGTATTGCTGCTACGTCTCCGCTCATATTTATGGTGGCAGCTTTATTCCGAAGAATCCGAGCAGTATGTATCTAAGACCTACGTAGAACGCTAAGATACCGAACATTATGTAAAGAACTTTCATCGGCAGATACTTCTGAGTCCTTGGACCAATTATTGCACCTATTATTATGCCGAGCATGCCTATTATTACCGCTGGTGGTATTGCAACTTTCTTTATTACGATCCAGCCTATTATTGCTGAAACCATGTTTAAGAAGACTGCTAAAGCCGATATACCAGGTGCTATGTAGAACGGCAAGCCTAAGGCTATCGTTAGGAACGGCACGAGCAGAAAGCCACCTCCTACGCCTATCATCGCTGCGATGAAGCCTACAAAGAGACCCCAGAGGAAGGGGGCTAAAGAGGCAACTCTGAAATGCTCTCCGAAGAAGTCGAACTCAACGGCACTCGCAGACAGCTTTAAGTTCTTAATTCCTTCAAGTTCATGGAGTTTCCCTTGAGCTTTAAGCTCTTTAACCTTTTCTTGGAACTTCTTAGCAATTTCAACCCCCTTTCTTTTTCTCTTCTGCATCCATGGAGATATCTCGTTGAACATGAATATCGATACCGCAAGGGCGGCTAAGCCGAAGAGCCCGACATACTGCTTAAGCTTCATACCACCCGTTATTATAACCGCAAGCTGCGCTCCTATTACCATTCCCAAGCCAAGGAATATTCCCGCTGGCCATACCAATCTCTTCTGCGTTAGGTAGCCGAGTGTCGATGTGATGCCATTTATGAGTGTCAATGAAGAGTTTGCAGCTCTTATCATATCTGAGCCCACGTATCTTGGCACTTCTATTATTCCTCTTCCCTCGATGTTCAAATACTTCCCTTTAAAAGCTGCTGCTGCTGATCTTATTCCAAGCACAGTTATATGTCCAAAGCCCGCCATTATTCCGCCAAAAGCTCCTACTGTAGAGAATATCCAGCCTACCCAGATGCACCACAGAAAATATAGCAGTGCATTGAAGGTTATTTTTATGGTCTCACCGGTAGGATTGCCAGCTTTATCTACAAGCTCACCGACGAACCACGTAACTTCCATACACTACCACCCCAACATTAAGTTTTTGAGCTTTTCATATATAAATTTTTCGAAAACAACTTTCGATTTTTTAAACAAGCAATTTTTAATGATTTTTCATTTTAAAAAAAATTTAATAGGCTAAATTTTTAAAGATAAAATGTCTTATATTGGATAATACATAGATGCCATGTAGACTATATTTTAAATACAATTTCTTTTATTTCGGGAAATTTGAAAGTATGTTTTGATATATATGAAAGACGGTATAAGACTGGATTTCATAAGAACATTCATAGAAGTTCTAAATAAAGGTAGCTTACTCGGAGCAGCTAAATCCCTCGGCTTAAGTGTAAGCACAGTTAGCTTTCATGTCAGTTCTGTAGAAAAGTTTTACGGTGCAAAGCTCATAGAGAAGAGAAGCGATAGGGTTGTTCTTACCGAAGAGGGCAAAATAGCATACAAGAACATGCTCGAGATCATGGACAGCATTGCAGCAACAAAGAAAAAGATAGAAAATCTAAAAAAACTTACGTATAAGCTTGCTATTGGTGTTGTATGCATACCCATCATCGGTGAGATTCAGAACGCATTCAGAGTCAAGTATCCAGATGCAAATTTTGAGATTATAATGGAAGGAGCAAATATTTGTTTAGAAATGTTGAAAAAGGGTGAAGTTGATGGTATATTTGTCGGATACCTGCCAGAGGATGTCTTTAACGATCCAAGATTCAAGGTTTATACGCTTGGCGTTGATGAAATTCTTTTAATAACACCTCCAGATGCCAAAGAACTCCACAAAAAAGAACCTCTTTACATAAAAGATCTGCTCGAATATACTCTCATATCTTTAACATGGGACTTTGGTATAACATCTTTTGTAGAGAAAACGCTTAGAAAAGCAGGATATAGCTTAGACGATTTCAAGAGCAAGATATTTGTCAACTCTATATATTCACAGATATACAACGTCTCCCAGGGTTTAGGTATAGCTTTAACGTCCTTTATAGCATGTAAAAGAGCATGTGAACTTGGTATTATAAAGATAAGGAAGGTTGCAGACTTCAACGGCTTGAGAAAGGTTTATTTTGCAACATTAAGCAACTTTGCAGAAACTGATAAAATGAAGAAATTTACAGATTTCTTAGTTAACTACAAGTCAAAAATATTCAATGAATATAACCCAAAAAACTGCAGAAATAAAATAATATGTTAAAAAATTTGAAAACTAATCTTCTCTCATTAAAAATATTCTATTTATCCCTGTAACCATTGCTTCAACACTTGCCATCACTATATCTTCTCTCGCTGCCCTTGTGGTAGCCTTGTTTCCTTTGCTATCCTCCAACTTAACTATAACCTCTGCTAATGCATCGCTTCCGCCAGTTATGGCTTCGAGTCTGTATTCTATCAGCTTTATATCTTCAACTTCCTTTAGAACGCTTCTTATTGCCCTTATAGCCGCATCTACCGGACCAACGCCGGTTTCTGCACCGACAAGATATTTGTCCTTAAACCTTATTTTAACGCTTGCTGTTGGTATAACTCTGTTTCCTGTCATTACAGCAAGTTCCTCAAGATCAACGATCTTCTTCGCCTTAGATACCTCACCTATTACTGCTTCTGCTATTGCGAGAAGATCTGCATCTGTAACACGCTTCCCTTTATCTCCGAGCTCTTTTACCCTTCTTGTGATTTCTTTCAACTGCTCCTTCGTAACTCTGTATCCCATATCCTTCAGCATGGCTTCTATGCCATGCATTCCAGCATGCTTTCCGCTGACTATTCTCCTCTTGTGTCCCACCATCTCTGGTGTCATTACCCCCGGCTCGAAGGTGTCTGGTTTCTGCACGACCCCATGCGTGTGTATGCCGCTCTCATGACTAAAGGCGTTTTCACCTACAACTGGATAGTTTGGCATCACCCTTATTCCCGTAAGCCTCTCAACAAGCTTTGAGGTCTCGTATAAGTATTCTGTCCTTATGTTTGTCTTTACATTGTATAGGCTATGTAGGCTCATTACAACCTGCTCCAAGCTTGCATTTCCAGCTCTCTCTCCGAGCCCATTAATCGTAACCTGAACCTCCCTTGCACCAGCTTCTACAGCGGCAAGCGTATTTGCAACAGCCAAACCAAAATCGTTGTGGCAGTGAACATCCACTGGTATATTAACGTTCTTAACCACTTCGCTGGTTAGATACCTCATGTAGCTTGGAATAGCAACGCCAACGGTGTCTGGGATGTTTATTACATCAGCCTTGGCTTCCTCAACTGCTTTGAATATCCTTATTAGATAGTCTATATCCGTCCTCGTTGCATCCATTGCCGAAAACAGGCACTTGAGTCCGTGGTCTTTAACGTAGCTTACAGCCTCCACAGCCATGTTGAGTATTTCTTCCTTGCTCTTCTTTATCGTATATTTTATCTGGATATCACTTGTAGATATGAAAACGTGGACCATATCAACATCGCTGTCTATGCATGCATCTATATCCTCTTTTCTAACTCTTGCAAGCCCGCACACGGTTGCACTCAGCCCTTCGTTTGCAATCTTTTTTACTGCTTCCTTTTCTCCCTTAGATGCAATTGGAAATCCAGCCTCTATTACGTCAACGCCGAGCTTATCAAGCTGCCTTGCAATAGCAAGCTTCTGATCAACTGTTAGAGAAATCCCCGGTGTCTGTTCACCATCTCTCAATGTTGTATCAAAAATACTAACTTTATCTGGCAAATCAAAACTCTTTCTTATTTCCTCAAGCTTGTAAAACGTAATCCCCCGCTTTCATGGTAATCACAAGCTGGATATCTACAAATAACGATTTAAAACAAATTCGTTATCTTGGAAAGAGAAGCACAAGTAAGAAAAGCAAGAAGGCAACTATCACTAAAGGAGTAGCTCTTCCATCTATTCCAGCTACATGAGATGAACCAAAACTATCGTAAATATAGCCAGCAATCAATGGAAAAAGAGAAGATCCAACATTTGAAAGTGTGTTTGAGAGACCTACAACTGATCCAGCAACAGATGAATTCTTAGCTACAGCAATATTACGTGTAAGTGGTAGAGTTGCTCTTATAGACAGAGTTACAAATGAAAGAGCAACGGCTATAACAAACCAATCTTTGAATAGAGCAATGGCAAGAAGTCCTACAAAAGAAAACACCAGAAGCACTACCAAAACTTTCTCAATACCAATTCTATCAGCTAAAAAACCAGATAATATTCCACTAAAAATCCCCAGCATTGCAGAAACCGTTAGCACAAAACCAAGTTGCATCTTTGTAAGCCCGTGAACTTCATAAAGAAACAGATATATGTATTCGTTCATAAGCCCAAAAACACCACCTACTGCAAAAGAAACGGATAAAACCCATACAGTTTTAGTAGAAAAATCTCTAAAGCCGATTTTAATCTTTTTCTTTTTAATTTTTAAATTAATAGATTTAAATAAATAAAACGCAAGGAAAAAGGATAAAAAATAGAGTATGGAGCCGACAAGAATTATTTCATTATTATTAAGTGGAAGTATTCCATATAAAAAGTATCCTAAACTTGAACCAATGCCAGAAACAGCAAAATATAGACCCATATATGCACCCCTCCTTCTCTCTGATGCAGAAAATCCAAAGATAACCTGAACCGTTGGCCATAAAAGACCTGAAAAAAATCCATGAAATCCGCTTAACATTATAATAAGTGCTGTATTTGGTGCATAGATATAGGAGAGCACAAAAAATGATATCGGAAGTAGGGAATACCTTGCAATAGTTATTCTCAGAGCTGGATTTTTATCTCCTGCAATTCCTGCAATAGAGGAAGCTATTGCCCTTGCAATCATGAAGCTTGAGGTTATTGCCGTAACTTCAAGAGCTGTGGATATGTGCTCTGATCTTACCTTAAGTGCTAAAGCTGGCTTTATGAGAAAAAAAGCTATGCTTGAAACAAATATAAGCAAAAAAATTAATATTCTATCCCTCATTATCTAACCCTTGCAGAAATCTCACGTGCAATTTCTTCCAAAAACTCCCTCGGATATGGATTTAGCCTCTTATATTCATCTTTTAAAGTTTTTTCATTCCTAAACTGCTGAAGATAGTAAGGACTCGGTTTAACAATCTCTGCAATTTTTAAAATATCCTCTTTTTTTAGAGTTGGTATAACGGTTGTCCTGAACTCGTGCTCTATTCCGCTGTTTTTTATAATCTCTATACTTCTGATAATCTTTTCAATGTCAACGTCTACACCAACTATTTCACTGTATCTATCCAGAGGAGCCTTTACATCCATTGCAATGTAGTCAACCAATTTTTTTTCTATCAATTCTTCTATAACCTTAGGATTTGATCCGTTTGTGTCGAGCTTTATATCGTAACCTATTTTCTTTACCTTCTCGGCAAATTCTACAATATCATCTTGGATAGTTGGCTCACCTCCGAGCAAAACAACTCCATTAAGCCACTTCTTCCTCTCCTTTAAAAACATAAGCAAATTATCCTCTTCCAAAATACCTTCGCGAAAATCAACAAGCTCTGGATTATGGCAGAAGCCACAGCGGAAGTTGCAGCCCTGAAAGAATATGCTACAGGCTCTGTGCTTTGGGTAGTCTATTAGTGTAAACTTTACTATACCACCTATATGAACCATATTATAGAACCTCATCTTTAACGATTTCATGCAAGCCTATACAGGGTAGGTTTTCAGCTATTTTTTTGTCGAGCACGTAATAATCTAAGCCAGATTCTTCGCATATCTCTCTTAGGAACTCTGCACCTATGCCAGCTAAATAAGCCTTGTTGATTTTATAATTTTTCGATATTTTCTTTAGAGGCTCTGAAATTGATCTTATAATTTCCTCTTTTATTTGCGTGCATATGTTTACAATCTCCTCTTCTTTGACCTCGTAAACGTCGCTGCAGAGAAGTCTCGCAACCCTTCTCAGGCAAGATCTCCTATCCTTACCCATCCTATCTGGAGTTTCGCATATATATTTAAGCTTATATCCGAGTATTCTGAAGAGATCTGCGGTTATTGCAAAATATTCGCCAGCAAGCCTTATATCTCTATTTCTAAACCTTATTGTATTCTTTATCGTGTTCAGAGGTGTTCTTAAAAAACCAATGTAAACAAGCTGACCGTTCATTAGCCTCTCAAGGTCCGTTTTAAAATATAGGATTTTTCCCCTTTTAAATGGAACTATATCGGTTGTCGTTGATCCCATGTCAAGAAGGATTCCTTCATTAAACTTCTTTTCTAAATAGTATACACTCGCAACGAAGTTTGCGGCTGCAAGCTTTCTCGGCTCGGTAATACTCTCGACAAGCTCTTTATCAACACTCAGAAAATAGACTTTTTTAAATATTTTTTTGCATGCATCTACTAATTTAACCACACCCTTCTCTTTATCCTCAAAAACATCGCTAAGTTCAGCGGTAAACGTTGCTGCGATAATATTTGGTCTTGTTTCTTTCTTTATTTTTCTTAATACACTTATAACACCCTTTTTCCATACAGGATTGTATATTATTCTGCTTTTTTTAAATTTGTTGTTCAAGAAAAGAGCGTATTTTGTGTTTGCTCCACCTATATCAAGTGTTAAAACTCTCATTCACCCACCATTTTCAAAAACTTCTTTAGATCTTCTTCCGTATTTATATTAAAAAATGTTATAAGATCTTTATCGAATTTTTTAAAGAATTCTACATCTATAAATTGAACGTTCATCTCCTTTAAAATCTCTCTAACCGTTCTTGAATTTCTTAATACCTTCTTACACGCTTCTAAGAGGGGCTTCCTCCTATATATTGCATGAAGTGCATAGTATCCCTTCTCAGACTTTGGAACAACGGCATCAAAATTTCCGCTAACTATAACCTTCTTCATATACTCAAAGATATCTTTGTTCATTTTCGGAGAATCGCATGGAAGAACAACTACAAATTCGTTGCTAATCTCCTCTGCAGAGCTGCAGATCCCTATTAAAGGAGTTTTTATTTTAAGCTTATCAAAAACAAATTTTGCCCTTAGGTGTTTTAATTTCTCGTAATCCTCCTTTTTTGCAATAGATATTATAACTTCATCACATATCTCACATGCAAACTCGTATATATGCTCTATAAAGGTCTTACCGTTGTATTTGATGAATTTCTTATCTCTGCCCATCCTCTTGCTTTCACCACCACCGAGTATTATACATGTAAATTTCATTTAACCCAACTCCGCAACTATTGTATATCTGTTGTTTAATTCTCCGATCTTTAATATATTGAATCCTTTCTTCCTCAGATATTTAACAACCTCTTCCTTACTTAATCTACGCTCCAACTATTCTACTCTTCGCTTTCCTCTTTTTTCCATTCAGATATTATAATTATGGCTTTATCTATTTTATCTAAGGCTTTTAGTTCAATTTCGTGAAGAGTTTATATAGAGACAATAACTTCGACATCTCTATCCTATCTTTTGAGATATCAATAGCATAAACCTTCTTTGCATGCTCTGCTATTATATCGGTTATAACACCGGTTCCACATCCAACATCCATAACGACCTTATTTTCCAGAAAATACATTATTTCATCAAAAAATTTCTTATACATTAGTATTCTTTCTTTATTTTCAAGAACATGAACTTTGCTCGGATCAAACCTATGTATCATGCTGGATATAGCAAAGGTTAACAATAGTATTTGTTGTTAGCTAAAAGATGTGAAGCAAAGTATAGCCCGGGGCGGATTCGAACCGCCGTCTCGGGATCCAGTACTTAGGACAATTGCTAAAAATTTCGGTATTAAGGTTAAGCTTTTTGATGAACGTAACACTTACTGAGAATCAGAGGAACTTGTTAGAATAGACGGGCTACTTAAATGTTCCAGTTGCTGTATAAAAGCTCATGGAAACGCTGACGATTACTTTGAATATGGCACTCATCTCTTTATGTTAAAGAGATTCTTTGCTAAGCTGATGTAGCCAGAATATCATTGGTACCCTTAGAAGCACGAACATCCTCTTAAGCACTTTAGTGCAGGGGGGTGTCAATGGTCTCTTCTACATCTTCATGTGGTGTTTCCATTTTCAATTTTTCTTCTTTTCTTTAACATTTCTTCTTACATTTTCAAGTTCAATTTCTGCTTCAACCTCTTTAATAATTCTTTTATACTCTCCCACTATTTTTCCAATCTCTTGCAATTTCTGGAAGCTTTTTAGGACCAAATATTAAAAGTGCAAGCACCAGTATAATTATAATTTCTTCCAACATTTTCCTTACTCTTTCTTTTCTTTCTCTTCCTCTTTTAAACCTTTCTTGAATTCTCTTTTTGTCTTTCCTAAAGCACGTGCAAGTTCAGGTATTTTATTTGCACCAAACAGTATAATTACTACAAGCAATATAAGCAGCCATTCTCCGGCTCCTATGTTAAACATCACCTTAACCTCCTTTTGTTTTTAAATTTTTTTAATAATTATTTAATAATTTAGCTAATAACTTCGAAATATTTTTCATTGAGGCACATTTTGCATACAAGGTTGTTATCAACAATCTTCATGTAGTTTTTTGGCTGAAGCTCTCCACAAATACTGCACTCGACTATTTCATCTTTTTTAAACTCTAAATTGGCTGTAATTTTCACTTTTTCCACATTGAAATACCTTTCATCTAAATTGAGGAAGATTTTAACAAGCTTTTCTCTATCCTCTTTTGAAAGCTTTCCATTTCTATATATAAACTTTTCAACCTCCTTTGAAACCTTGCTTGCATCTTTTTTTAGAGAAACTCTATAACCTATTTTAGTATCGTAGTTTGCAAGAGTTAGTGCAAGCTTTCCGTAATCCTTAACAATAAGGTTTAGATTACCGGGGGTAGTTCCAGCAAATGCTTGCATGGCATCTGGTATGCATACCCTTGTTTCTGCGATTCCTGTTATTCCTCTACCTCTTTTATTTGTTTTTAAATGCTTATATGCAATTTCGCACATTCTTATCCCAAGTGCTACACCGGGGCTAAGATGCCCATGGATTTTTTCAGCAAGCTTTATAGCTTCTTCTTTGCTTATCAATACAGGTTCACCTCCACCTCTTCACCTTCTTCTAAATCTCTTTCTGTTAACATGAAGCCATCGGCTAAAACTGTTCTCGTCATTTGAGATATAAGGCTTACTGCATATTTATCTCCCTTAGGCAATAAACGAACAGGAGAATCTACATAGCCTACTGGAAAAGCTTTTCCATCGGCAATCTTAACAAAGACTATATATGTAAATCCCTTTGTTGGTATTCTTACTTCGTGTGCTATTTTTGCTCGAATTTTTGGAAATGGAATATCTCCGTAGAAGAACGCTCTCAAAGCAAACATCATAGATATAAAAGCTCCTGCTGGCTTTCCTGGAAGGGCAAAAACAGGCTTGTTGTTAACTATACCTATAGCTAATGGTTTTCCCGGTCTCTGCTTAACCCTATAAAGCAAAAGATCACCTTCTTCTTTTAAAACCTTTATTACATAATCCTTTCTTCCAACGCTTACACCGCCGCTTGTAACGACTGCATCGTATTCCTTTGTTCCCTCTATTATCATCTCCCTTATCTCCTCGTAGCTGTCATCGGTTATACCTAAAAAGGCTGGCTCGTGCCCCCATTTCCTCAAAAAGCTCATTATCATTGGACCATTTGTATCGTTTCTCATTCCCCTCTTTATCTCATCTCCGTTGGAAAACACTGCAACCCTCATCTTCCTATAAACCTTAACCTTCTTGATTCCTAAGCTGTGAAGAACAGCTATTTCTTGAGGTCCAATACGTCTCTTTGCCTCTATTACAACTTCACCTTCCTTTACCTCACTTCCCCTTTTTAGCACGTATGTTCCGCTCTTTATTTTTTTACCGTAGAGCAAGCTACCTTTTACTTCAGCAAGCTCAACCTTTAAAACAGCATCCGCACCTCTCGGTAGAGCGGCACCAGTTGTTATGTAGAACGCTTCTCCTTTATTAAGCTTTGTATCACTCTCATTTCCCGCATATATACTGCCAACTATCTTTAAAGGATAACTGTCAGAGCTCCTTATTGCATAGCCATCCATCGTTGCTAAGTCGTGCTTAGGCAATGTTACTGGTGAAACTATGTCTTCTGCAAGCTCTCTATCGAGGGCTTCATCCACATTTATCTCCTCAACTCCTCTATTGTAGTAAAATTTTTCCCTAAGTTTTTTCATAAAGCTTATTGAATCATCTATGCTAACCATCTCGTGCATGAAGCTCACCGATAATTTCTTCAATTATGCTCCTCTCAAGCAATATAAAACCTCGTGTAATTTTTGCAACCCCCTTATAAAAATTTACCCTCGATTCTTTCTCCATGACATCGCAGAACGTTGGTATCCATGATAGTATGTGTTCTTCTAAGAACTCCCTTTCAAAATTTAAATATTTCTTAGCTTCATTTATATTTCCTTTTATATGGGCTTCCATCTCTCTATAGCAGAGGAGTGACATGAACCTAAGTTCTGTTCCTATATAATCCTGAGGCCCTGGGTATTCATCTATTATTCCAAATCCAGCTTTAATAAACTTTTTGAGAACTTCTATTGTAGATTTTCCCATTACTATACCTTCTCCCTTATAAACAGATTCATAAGGCGGAGGCGGACTGTAACCTTCTTTTATACCTCTGAAGAGTCTTGTAAACTCTACCAAGAGATTATCTTCTTTCTCTTTTTCTAAAGATTTTTTTAAAATATCAATGCCTTCTTTGATTTCTCTCTCCATTCCATTTGTATTTATCTCTTTTAGATTTTCTTTAAGTTTCTTTATAAATTCTTTATCTGGTTTTCTTAAATAGAACTCGCTCAAAAACCAATAAAATTTGCTCCTTGCTTCTGCTATCTTTTCGAACAACTACATCACCACAAAAATAAAGAGAATTATTGTGCAGCGGTTCCATAGAGCTCCTTAGCTATACCTCCCTTCTTGTGGCAGCCCAAGCAGACTCCTCTGTCAACTACTCCCGGTGCTCCTCTTACTGGAACCTTATACTTGCGCTGGTATATGTAGTCTGGAGCATACTCCTTAGCTACATGGCACGTTTGACACGTTAAGCCGAGTGCATTTGCATGAATGTTGTGGTATCTCTTGCCTATATCCATGCCGTATTCCTTGCCAACGTCTATCTCACCTTTTCTTATCTTTTCAGCAGTTTCTGCAAAAGTGAGCACCTTTATCTTTTCCACAACTTTTGGTTTTTCCTCCGGCTTTGCAGCAGCTGGCTTTTCCTCTGGCTTTTCGCATGCAGAGAAGACAAATAGAATTCCTACAAAGACAATCAACAACAGGATCTTCCTCATCTCAATCACCTCATAGAAGGTAGTAAACCTGCGGTCTTGTTCCAAACTCCTTCTTTAGCTGTATAGCTCTTCTCTTTGCAATCAGCTTTGAAACTTCGCTGTTGGGATCGTCTAAGTCGCCAAAATGTCTTGCTCTTACTGGACAAACCACTACGCAAGCTGGTGTTGATTCCTGATCGCTCCCCGGCTTTTTGCCTTCTTTAATAGCCTTCTCTATCCTGTGCCAGCAGAGTGTGCACTTCTCAGCCACTCCCGGCTTCTTTCTATGAGTCCAGTGCCTCTTTTCGTATGGTATGTTTTCATAGGGAGTTTTTTCTCTGTTTGGATACAAAGGCTTGATCTCATCTATAAAGTGAATTACGCCATAGGGACATGCTGCGATGCAGTATCTAGCCCCTTTGCACTTATCATAGTTTATTAGAACAACTCCGTATTCGTTTTTGCTTATCGCCTTTGCTGGACAAGCTTTTACGCAAGGCGGATTTTCACAGTGCATGCAGCTTACCGGAACAAAAACCCTTCTAACGCTTGGATACCTCCCCTGCTCATACTCGTTAACATACAACCAGTAGTTTCCCGGCTGAACGAAGTTCTCTATTTTGCAAGCAGCTACGCATGCTCTACAACCAATGCACCTCTTTAAGTCAACAACAAGACCATATTTAACCATTTAAACCACCTCACGCCTTATAAACCTTTACCTTTGTGTCGTTGAACGAGTTCATTCCTGATATCATGTCTGGATGAAGCTCGAGAACCCAGTTTATAGCGGTGCCCTTCTTCGCATATTCTGGAAAGGCTCTCGCAAACCTTCCGTAGTGGTAGCTTACTGCAACCGTATCAGGTCTTATACCTTCTGTAAGCTTTGCAATCGCCTTTACTTTTCCAATCCTCGACTCTATCCAAACTTCATCGTTATCCTTTATTTCGAGCTCCCTTGCGGTTTTAGTGTTTATTAGAACGTAGTTGTAGTTTGAGTCGTGCGCGACCTCTCTAAGCACTGGATAAAGTGCATCTTGGCTTGCTTGATTTCTATACATTCTTTTGTATGTTATAAGATAGAATGGATAGTCCTTAGCTTTTTTATGAGGGGTCGGGAAAGCATGCTCCTTTATCGGTATTGGTGAAAGCTTTATATCTAAGAGCCTATCCATGTTGTCTTCTTCATACCACTCTTTAAAAACTGCAGCTACTTTTGGATTCTTCTTTATAATTTCCTTAACCTTTTCCTTTGATACAACAAGATTTTCAGCGTAGAAATTCATCTTCGGCTTTCCTTTTCCTTTGAACTTCTTCTCAACACCGCTAAGATATCTTTTCTCGACATTGAGCTTCTTTCCAACAAATGCATGCTTTATTGCATATTCAAATGGCTTTCCAGTCTTATCTTCCCATATAACCCTTACATAGTCCTTAGCTTTATATTCTCTTCCTTTTTCAAACTTAACCTTTTTAAGACCCCACTTCTTGTTCAAGTTTTCTATATACTTCTCCATGAACCCGTTTCCAAGCCTCTTTGCAATCTCCCAAAGTATGTCCCAGTCCTGATACTTTAGGTTGTAGGGGTTTGCTACTGGCTGTCTTATAGCAGTGTGCTTTGTTCCGGGTGTCCACCTCGTTGGGCTGAAGTGCCAGCTCTCCAAGTAGCTCTTGTTTGGCAGAACTATGTCGCACATCTGTGCAACTTCGTCAAGGGCGATGCTTATAGAAACGTTGAACGTCTTCTTTAAACCTTCAAACTGCTTCTTTATGTCTGATGTTGACATAGGTCTGTTTGTTGCATAGAACATCTGCATTTCAGGCTTGTATTCTAAGCCGTATTTTTCCGGCTCAAGTGCTGTTAGCATTGGTTGCTGTGCAACGTTGTGTGTAGCGTGCGGGAAGAAAACGCTCTCAGCAAGATCAATCCTCTGTGGAGGATACTCGCACTTGCTTGGTCCCATATATTTAGGCTTCTTGTATACTCCGTGCAGTATTAAGCCGCCTACAGCATCTAAGCATCCTACGAGCATTTGAACGAGCAGAGCCGCTCTCCAGTTCTGAACGCCATACTCCTTCGCAGACAGTCCTCTGAAGCTGTGTATCGCTACTGGTCTGTATCTGAGCTCCTTTCCTTCGATGTTTATTGTAGAGCCTATCCTTGCATTCTCTCCAAACTCTATCGCAATCTTTCTTATAGTTTCTGCTGGAACACCAGTTATTTCCTCAGCTTCCTTTAGATCTATCTCAAATACTTCTTCCTTCCATATCCTAAAAGCAGTTTTATACTTTTTGCCATCTACAGTTACCTCTGCATCAAGCTCTATTTCCTCAGCTTCATCGTAAGTAACTGCTCTGTTTTTCTTCTTGTCCCATACCAATGGAACCTTCTTAGCTTCCTTTCCAAAGCCTACCTTCTTCTTTAAGAACTTTCCATCCTCTCCAACCAAAAAAGGCGCATTTGTATACGTTATGAGGAAGTCTTTATCAACATAGCCGTTTTCTATTAGAACTCTCGCCATCGCTAATAAGAATACAACATCAGTCCCCGGCTTTATTGGGATCCATTCATCAGCCTTTGCTCCTAAGTTGCTCAATCTCGGCTCTACAACGACGAGCTTCATTCCCCTCTCCATAGCATCTAAGCATGCATGATCGAGCCACCTTGCCCACTGCTCCGCTTCAAAGTAGTTAGCTCCCATGTTTATAAGGTAGTTGCAGTATTCTAAGTCCGGAAGAATTCCATGGTATCCCCAGGTTATCTCATCTGCGATGTGCCTTGCTGCCTCACATGTTGTAGTTCTATGAACGTTGTTTGGCGAACCCACAGCCTTTAGAAAAGCCTTTGTTACCTTATCCCCCATTAAATACTTTCCATGCCCCCACTGGAAAACAAACTTCCTTGGATCTTCTTCCATTATTTTCTTTAATCTTTTTGCTATTTCATCAAAAGCTTCTTCCCAGCTTATTTCAACAAACTTTGGATCAGCATCTGGACTTTTGTCCGGATTCGTTCTCTTTAGAGGTGCCTTTATTCTGTATGGGTTATACATGTCAAATATTCCGCTTAGACCTTTTGGACAGTTGCCCCAGTTGAAGTATTCGGCTCTATTCTCATCTGGATATATTGCTCTTGCAACTCCATCCACAACCTTAACCTTTATTCCGCAGAAGTTTACGCAAACGCAGCATGTTGTTGGAATATACCTCTCTCCTTTTAGGCTCTGCTCAAGTGCATATGCTAAACCACTCGATTTTTCCGCTTCAGCTTTTATCTTAGCTAAATTTGCCAGAGAATTTCCCAAAGCAGCAAATGCAAGAAGTGCACCAGTTTTCTTTAGAAACTCCCTTCGATTCATTAAAATACCATCTTTCATGCACATGCCCCCTTCAACAAGTGTTTATATGAAGAAACATATATATAAAATTTACTCTAAAACATGTTGAGAAATCATTATTATGACACAAACATGCACATAGATATTGTGTCAGCTTGTAGAGCAGCGAGCTGGAAAAATTTTAACTACCATTAAGTTATAGGCAACGAAGAAATCATTTTAAAAGCCGTTGAAATCATCAACGATTTTGCTTCGCGATTGCCTAAAATATTTGTGATGGACAGATGTTTAGAGATGGAACTGTTGCATTTTTCTGTTCTTTCTCGAGCAATTAACTTCTTCTGCACATGCTGTGAAAGCATGATCAAGCTCGTAGCCTCTCGCTATGTATTCCCTTTTAATCCTCTTATCACAATCTTTGGAGATGTCTTCAGCTTTCTTCCCTTCTTCTGCTCAAATCTTATTGTGATCCTCTGCGATCCTTTCGCTTCTTCAAATGCGAAAGTTATTTATCCTATTAAGCTATACCTGCCAGCAGCTCAGTATATACTGGTCTTCTCTGCCCGTATATTTGTTCATAGTTGTTCCATCTTTCACGTGCATGTTCTTTCAACAATCGTTCATATGAACAAAGTTTATATATAAAACCTACTAAAAACATATATGTATGGAAGTTGATATTCAAGAAGAACTTAACAAAGAAATAATCAAAAATTATAGCAGCAACTGCAAGAAGGTGCTAATAGTGGATTACGATGGAGATTTAAAAAACAAACTAAAAAAGAAGCTTTCTTCTTATGGATTTATCGTGAAAACCGTAGAAAACGGTGAGGAGGCTCTAAAAATAATAAAAAACGAAGATTTTGATCTTATAGTGGCAAATGAAATCTTACCAGTAGTTAACGGGATTGAACTCCTTAGAACCATTAGAAAGATGAGCTTGCGAACAAAATTTATAGTTTTAGCCGAGTATCCAACAGTAGAAAGTGCTGTAGAAGCTATGAAACTCGGTGCAAGCGAGTATATACCGAAACATGTAAAAATAAATGAAATTTTTTCAAAAATATTAAAAACGCTTGAAGAAGTTGAATTCAAAGAAATTTTTATGAACGATCATTTAGTTAAATGCATGTTGAATCCAACAAGAAGATCCATTATATTATATCTCTTTAAAAACGACAGAGCAAAGTTTATAGATATTATGCATGCTGTTAATATAGAAAATTCAGCAAAATTAAGTTTTCATATAAATTACCTAAAAAAACACGATGTAATTAAAAGAGATAAAGAAAACTCCTATTATCTAACAAAAAAAGGAAAAATCATGGCAAATATTATCCTATCTTACCTCATACCATAAAGTGATGTCTCTTAAGTTTTTATAGACATAAAACCTCATTATAATTATGTATGGTATTCCAGTAATGACCAAAATAAGAAATAAGAGTCTTACGTTTATCATTCTTATTATAATACTCCTTCTATCTTATAATGTCCTAAAGCTTGGGTTTAAGGAATTAAAATTTGTGGATGGAAAAATAGCGTTTCAATGGGACATACACTACGG
This sequence comes from archaeon, assembly GCA_027051165.1. Lineage (GTDB taxonomy): Archaea > Hydrothermarchaeota > Hydrothermarchaeia > JALTZZ01 > JALTZZ01 > JALTZZ01. The sequence goes on from JALTZZ010000011.1 coordinate 17,416, forward strand.
TCTTCTCGAAACTTACACTCACCTCTACTCTGGGACTTTTCACATTATTGCAAGTATTATAGGAATATTCTTCTTTTACAGAAGTTTTAGGGGAGCTAAATACATGTGGAATCTTATAATGCTAAGCTTTCTTACCCTTGGTCTTGTTGCTGCTGGAGAAGTCTTTGAGCACTACTTTTTAAACTACAAGGGATACAACTTCATGCACTATTTGCACATGTTAAATGCACCTTTAGGAATGTTCTTTATCTACATGGCTATAAGGGAGTTTTATGAGGGAAAAAGAATATTTCATCCGAATTTAGGATTGTTCATCGTAATACTAACTTTTTTAGTGTCTTACATTCTTGCAGAAAATTCAAAATATATATACGACATTCGTATAGAAAAGCCGATTGTATATTTAACACTACCCCCAACGATAGTTTTTACAATACTCTTGCTATTTATAGAAGCTAAAAAAATATTTAGGGAATATGGGCTGCTCGTTATGAACATATCTGCACTTGCACTCTCCCATTCCCTTCTTGCAATCTTCATCGTTTTTGGAAGGTATGCACATATACATCACGATGCTTGGCTGTATGTAGTAACGCATTCAATACAAAACATACTTCATGTAGCATGCGGATGTGTTATATTAACGTTTGCAGCATGTATAAAGATCGTTCACGAAAAATTTAGAAAAATTTGCTAAATTAACGGTTGTTTAATATCATTCTTATATCATCTACAAATCTCTTTGCAAATCTTTCACCAAACAGTATTGAGAACTCCCTTTCTATATTTTTAAGCCTCTCCTCAACATCTCTTGAAGCTGCAATGTTTTCCCTTATAATTTTTTCTTTTCCTATTTCTCCAAGAGACTCTTTAGCAATTTCCATTAAAAGATTTTCGATTTCAACAATTTTATCGTAGATCCTCCTATCTGTTAAGCTGTATATTCTTTTTTGTCCCCTAACTTCGCTTTTAACTATGTTGTGTTCTCTGAGCTTCTTTAGATGATGCGAGACAAGAGACTGGTTGGAATTTAGAATCTCTGAAAGCTCACCAACACTCTTTTCCCCTGATCCAAGTATTTTTACTATCTCAAGTCTGTTCTTATCGCTCATCAGTTTGAAGAATGTATGAACATTCATATAAATAGCTATAAAGATTTAACTATTAAAAGAATATAGTAAAGCGAACTACTTTTAGTGAATGTGGGAGCTTTCGTGGAATTTGACCCATTTACAGTGCAACACCTTACAATGCCTTTGCTCTTGCTCACTGGACGACGACAAACCACCCTTAAGGTTGTTAAAACAGAGCTTAAACTCCGCTATAGCTAAACTATCATATTTGCCAGCGTTAACGTTAGGCGGAGATTTTCACCAAGCTCTTTCTTTCGCAAAGAGTCTTATAAAGATAGATAATTTTCGAAAATTAAGGAATAAATATAAGCTGAGAAAGATGAGAAGAAGATTACAAGAAAAATGTATGTCAAGGAGATCTTAATGCCAGCAATTCTTGATATTGCTATGAAGTTTGGAAGACTAACTGCAGGACCGGCTAAGAGAAGTGCAACTGCAGCACTTTTACTCATTCCAAGATCTATTAAAGATTCTGTTATGGGAACCTCCGTTAGCGTTGCAAAGTAGAAAAGAGCACCTAAAGAACCTGCTATAAGATAGCTAATAAAGTTTTCTTTCCCCAAAAATTCTTTTATAATTTCTTCTGAAGCAAAAGCCTTTATAACTCCTGCAAAAAATATTCCTATCAGTATTAGGGGGAAAATCATCCTAAAAAGGATATACGTTTCTCTTATCCAGTATATCGTTTCATCTCTTTCAAACTTCTTAAACAAAAATAAAAATATAAGGGCTAAGATTGCAAGGGAGTAGATACCCTTACCAAATATTAAAAGAAGGAAGAGAAGAAAAATTAAATAAAGATGTTTCCTCTCATAAACCTTTCCAGAAGCAGCATGGATAAATTCTCCTTTACTTTTAAAGAAAATAGATATTAAAGCTCCTATAATTATTGACATAGTTACTGCAAAGAATGCCCTGAAAAATCCTATATCTAACCCTATAACTCTTGCTGTATAAACTATTGCTAATATATTTATTGCGGGTGCTGAATATAGAAATGTAAACAACGGGCCTATTTTTGCACCTACCCTATAGAGACCTGCAAAAAGTGGTATTACCGTGCAAGAGCAAACTGCTAAAACGGTTCCAGCTGATGCTGAGAATACATAAGAAACATATTTTCTCCCAAAATATTTTAGCAAAACCTCTTTCCTGAAAAAAGCAGAAATTGCACCAGCAATAAAGAAAGCTGGTAGAAGGCATGTTAGAACGTGAAAAGATAAATATTCTTTGAGAGCTTCATATCCGCTTATTAAAACCTTCTCTAAAATATTCATACAGCAATCACCCTTCTATTTTGAAGAAACATAGAAACATTTACAAGGCTTAAAAGTATGGGAACTTCAAGCAGCGGTCCTATAACAGTTGCAAAGGCTTGCATGCTGTTTATACCAAACATTCCTATAGCCACAGCAATTGCAAGCTCAAAGTCGTTGCTTGCCGCAGAGAATGCTAAGGCTGTCGCCTTTTCATGATCCGTCCTTATTATATTTGTTGCAACGAAATAAGTTATAAACCACATGATGAAGAAATAAGCAGTTAGAGGAACAGCAATTCTAAAAACATGGTATGGAAGCTCTACGATATTCCCACCTTTTAAAGAAAACATTATGAATATTGTGTAAAGTAACGCTACAGGTGTTATAATACTTATCCTTCTTGAAAATTCATTCTCATACCAAAAATCTCCTTTTTTTGATCTAAGAATTTTTCTTGTTAAGAATCCAGCAATAAATGGTATTCCAAGGAATATAAAAACTGTTTTTGCAACCTCGTATATTGAGATATCAATGTAAACACTTCTAAATATTTCAAGCTTGCTTGGAATAACGTTTAGGAAAATATAGATGTAGAAACTGTATGTTAAGATTTGAAATATGGCATTTAAGGCTACGAGACCAACTGCAAGCTCTCTATCTCCTCTTGCAAGGTCGTTCCACACAATTACCATAGCTATACATCTTGCAAGCCCAACCATGATTACACCCATAGCATATTCAGGATAATCCCTTAGAAGCAAAGCTGCAAGGAAAAACATTAAAAAAGGACCAAATATCCAGTTTTGGAACATTGAAAATAAGAGAATCTTCTTGTTAAATAAAACGCTTCCTATTTTCTCATATTTAACCTTTGCAAGTGGAGGATACATCATAAGTATTAAACCGAGAGCTATGGGCAGTGAAGTTGTTCCTATGCTTAAAGAGCTTAGGAATTTTGAAAAGCTGGGAAAAGAATATCCAACAAATATTCCTAAAGCCATTGCACTAAAAATTTCAAGAGTGAGATACTTTTCAAACAATCTTAGTTTTGACAAAATTCTCCACCTCTCTTTCAACAGCCTTTAAAACTTGATCGTATGTAGAAAATCCTTCTAAAATGATTTTATCGTTTAAAACAACGGTATTTACCATTGTTACACCTAAGTCGAAGGCTCTTTTTGTGTTTACCTGCATTATAAACCAATCAACCTCAACGTTATACTTTTCCTCTATATACTTGCAAATTTTTTCAAGGCTTTTTCTTAAAAGCTCGTAGCTGCAAGAGCAAGAGGCAGGTTCAACGAAAACCTCTAAATAAACTCTTTTATCCATTTTTCTACTTCCTCCTCCCTTGGAACCCTGCCGCTTGTGACAACCTTTTCGTTTATAACAATTCCAGGTGTCATCATAACTCCATATTTTGCTATTTCGCTTATATCTTTTACCATCTCAATTTTTGCATTTAATTTAAGCTTATTAACAACCTTCTCAACAATCTTCTTTGTCATGTTGCACTTTGGACAGCCTGTGCCAAGAACCTTTATCACGATCATGTTTATACTTGAAATTTTTATCAACTGAAATTTTTTTCAAATGTTATTTTTTTAATGCTTTATGTGGAGTGCAGATTGATAGTGTTAGATGTTGATGAAGAGGTGTTTGAAGAGAAGTGCAAAATTGTTAAGCTCTTAGCTAATCCTATAAGGCTAAAAATGGCTTATATAATGTCAAAAAGAGAAGTATGTAACTGCGAGCTTGAAAAGCTTTTTAAAGTTGATCCAACGCTCATATCTCACCATTTAAAAAGATTTAAAGAAGCTGGTGTTTTAAAAGAGAGAAGAGAAGGTAAATGGAGAAAGTATAGAATAGATGATGAAAAAGTTAAAAAAATAATCGAAGTTTTATTTGAAGAAAATACTTCAGGAAGATTTAAACTATAAACAACCAACATTACTTTGACGAAATGGAGACCAAAATTCCACTTACAGAATGAACTTGAACATCTTTAAATCCTACTTTCTCAAGTATCTCTCTGAATTCATCTTTTGTCATCCCAGGATGTTCCTTGAAACCCATTATCTCTACAAAGTATTTTTCGGCCCATATATTATCTGTTCTTTCAATTTCTAAGGCAACAAGAGTCCCGCCCTTCCTTAGAGCTTTTTTAAGTCGTGAAAGATAATAGATTGTGCTTGTCTCTTTCCGTTCCATTATAGTACCCACTCCTATCATAGAAATTATCTTGTCGTAAAAATTTTGCTTCAGGTTTTTTAGATCAAACTGGTAAGTTACATTAGCATCTTTCAACCATTCTTTTGTCAGTTTTGCATCTAAGGTGCAGAGGATCTTTTCACCCTTTTTGATACTAATATATCTATTTATCACATTAATGAAACGCTTTATGTAAGCGCTCCAATCACAGCAAGTAAGTTTTGTCCAGCTGGAGAGTAGCCGGCTAAGTTCCTGCACACCTTTCGGTGTTATCTTGTAAATCTTTTTCTTAGCAGCTTCCGTTCTAACGATCTCGTGGAATATAAGTCCTTTCCTCTCTAAGGAGTGAAGTGTTGGATATATGGTTCCTGGACTCTTTATATTAAGTTTTTTCATGAGTTCTACACCGCACATAGGATTTTCTCTTAAAAGAAGCATAATTTTTGCCTGCAAACTTCCCTTGATTTCTGTATCAGCAAATATCATATCGATCACCGATAAATTGGGTAAATTTTATATAGCATTTTATCGACAATAACGATATCGGTAGTATCGATAATATTACGTTCAGAAAGAACGAGAAGCCAAGTAGCAAACAAAACAGGTGTAAACGATGGAAGAGTTTCATTGTAACTGTGCATCTTGTGGTAGATTACCTGAGCAGAAAAAAGGAGTACTTAACCTATGGGTAGAGTCTAAAGATGGCATGCTATGCGAGAATTGCTGGAAAAGAGGGATTGATATGTTGAAAGCTTCGGCTATACCGGTGAAAAGAAAATATGAGGTGAAGGAAGCTTTCTGTTGCTTCTGTGTGCTCTGCGGCAGAGCACCTCCCGATCCAAAGGTTAAGATATGGGTCGAAACAGAGTTCGGTTGTCTTTGTGAGATCTGCATGAAAAGAATAATGAGAAAAGGTATTGAACGGGAGATAAAGAAAATGTTAGGGGGTGCTGAAAATGGTTGTTAAGGTGCAGATCTTTGTAACCCCAACCTGTCCAAGTTGCGAACCTGTTTTTGAGGAAACTTTCAGAGTGGTTGAAGAGGTCAGAAGAAAATTAGATATAGAAATTGATGTGGAAAAGATTGATGTAACTAAGAAAGAAAACTTGAAGCTGGCTCTAAAGTATGGGGTTAAATCCGTGCCTACAATTGTAGTGTGTGGAAAGGAAGTAATAAGAGGTGTTCCAAATAAAGACACCCTTATAAAGATTATTAGAAAATGTTCAGGTTTTGTGTAAATTTTTTTATTGGTTGAAATTTTTCAGATAAGCAAAAAATTGCTTTTTATTTAGAATAAATTAATAAACTAACAGATAACCCTCCTGCATCACCCATTTAGGGTTGCTATAAAATTTACAAGAGTTCCACCAAAGTTTTTCACAGCTGTGAGAATCAGGAACTTATAAGAATTTTATAGAATTGCTATAAGCATGCACAACCAAGTTGGCAATCAATTGACAATTTCTCACAACTGTGAAGACATCTAAATCTGATATCTTTTCCTCAATTCTTTTTTAATCTCATCTAAGCTTTTACCCTTAAGTAATTCCTCAACAGCCTTTGTATCCAAAGCTAAAAACTTCTCAGACTTAAGACCATATATTATAAAATCCCTATCGTTAGTCCATATCGGTATATTAAGCTTCAAAGCCAATGCAATAAAAGGAGAATCCTTAACATCGAAATTCTTCGCAATTTCATAAGCTTCATTTAATTTATCTTTATAGTAGAACTCTGGTATCACCTTCAAAACCTTTGGGAACTTCTGTGTCAGGATATAAAGTATCTGATCTTCCGATAAAGAAATTTTGTCTTATTTCGTAAAATATATAAGCAGGAACATATAGGGATAATCTTCTGCCAAATATAAACCTCTTAATCTTTAAACTCTTTATTAAAGCAGAAACGATAATATTCGTATCAACTACAAGTCTAACATTTTCTCGATTTTTTTCCATGCTCTCTCCTTTATATTTTCACTTATTTTCTCAACTTCATCATCTGATATTCTGGATTCCTCTAAAGACCTTTCCCAGATAGCATCTATAATTAGGTCGTGTAAAATTTCATTTATTTTTTCTTTCAACAAGTTTTCTGACTTTTCATCTATCCACTCAGGAACCTCTATTGTAATCGTCTTAGGCATATCCTTTCACCTATTCTTAACGTCGTTTCTCACAGCTGCGAAAAGTTGTTCAGAACATTCCTCAGCAAGAACTTAAATGCTTTGAACCTTCTATCAGAAATAAAGCTCAAGGAATATTTAGATATGGAAAAAAAGGAAAAATATAGCCCGGGGCGGATTCGAACCGCCGTCTCGGGATCCAGAGTCCCGAATGATTGACCAGCTACACCACCGGGCTGTTGCAGATCAACAATCCTCTAAAACATTAACATTATAAAAATAACAAAAAATTAAAAATAAAAAGAATTAAGAAGTTTTCTTTAGCTTCCAGTAGAAGTCAGTCGTATATAATGGGTCCCCAAATCTTGGATACTTTTTATAGTTAACCTTTCTCAGCTTATCAAAGATCTCAAAGAAGTTTTTCAACGTATCACCCCGGCAAGCTTTTCAAGTCTCCTTATTCTCTCCTCAGTTGGAGGATGCGTGCTGAACAATTTAATAATCGTTCTCCCGCTTAAAGGATTTACTATGAACATATGCGATGTTGCAGGGTTCGCATCCATGGGTATTTGCCTCACCGCATACTCAAGCTTCCTTAATGCACTCGCAAGTGCAAGTGGTTTATGAGTGATCTTTGCTCCGGTTTCGTCTGCCATAAATTCTCTTGTTCTTGAAATTGCCAGCTGAATTATTGTGGCAATTATAGGTGCTATTATCGCCATTAAGAGTGCACCAACTACTTCAGCCTTATCTCTATCCCTTGCAGAGAAGAGAACAGCCCACTGAGCCATATAGGCAAGCATTGAAATTGCACCAGCTATTGTGGCTGCAACCGTGCTTACAAGGGTATCTCTGTTCTTTATATGTGCTATTTCATGCCCAATTACCCCTTCAAGTTCATCATCATCAAGCAGCCTTAATATTCCCTGAGTAACGGCTACTGCTGCATGATTTGGATCTCTACCAGTTGCAAAGGCGTTTGGAGTTTCAGTTGGTATTATATAGACCTTTGGCTTTGGTATGCCAGCACTCATTGCAACCCTATCAACGATTCTGTGAAGCCTCGGTGCCTCTGCTGGACTAACTTCTTTAGCACCATACATTGCAAGAACGATTTTATCACTATACCAGTATGCGGTGAAGTTCATCAATGCAGCAAAGAGAAAGGCAACGATAACACCTGCAGGACCACCTATAATCGCTCCTATTGCAAGCAGTATTCCTGTAAGTGCTCCAAGCAGCAAGGCTGTTCTTAACATTCCCATAATTCATCACCTCATATCTAGTTCTTCTTCAGCAAGAGGCTTTATATCAACCACCGGAGTTCCGTCAATAGCATCTAAATATTTTACTCTTATAATATTTTTTTCGATACTTAGAACTTTAACAATTGCAAATCCTATTGGATTGGGTCTATCCGGACTTCTTGTTGCAAAGATACCTCTGTTTTTAATCTCAGAAAACAGAACATCTCTTTTTGCTTTATGCATCCAGTATAGTATTATCAGGTATTTATAATTATCTAAACCAATCAATCCTCTTTTAAATTCATCGTATATCACAATTTCAGATACTTCTTCCGTTAAAAAGCCTTGCTTTGGAGCTTCATCCCTACTTTTAAATTTCGACTTTATATATCCTATTGGAACTATTTTATAATGCATTAAAAAACTCCTCCAGCCAGCTTATTTTACCCGGCATGTATTTTTCTATTGGTTTTCCATTTTTAAAAGTTTTTATAATTTCTAATACTTCCTCCGCAACATCTTTAGGACTTTTTCCTGTAGTGTCTATTTCAAACACGTTTTTATGGTTTTCAACGCTTTCTATTAGACACACATCCAAAGCTTCTGCCTCAACATTCTCTCTTACCTTTTTACTGTTATATCCTCTTTTTTCAAGCCTTTTCTTTAGCTCGTTTGGGTGCAATCTGAGAACAATAACAACATCACCATCAAGAAAGTGAGATAAATGACCCTCTATTATAACATTGTTTTCATTTTTTAATTTTTCTTTAAGTTTCTCAATATCAACAACATTTGTTTCACGCTCTTCATCATATTCAAGAATTAAATCCCTATTATTTTCAACGAACTTGCCTATATCAATAACTTTATATTTAAGCTCTTTACCAACTATCTTCGCCACGGTGCTTTTGCCAACACCAGGGGTTCCAGTTATTAAAATTCTCATAAAAATTATTAAAATTGTTGACAACTATTTTTCTTTTTGGAATCGTTAGTTTTAAGATCCATTGCTTTTTTAAAGGTTTCTGATAATAAGGAAAAGTCTTCTCGAATTCATCAACAATAAAATAGGGAAAAAATGCTCAAACAAGGGATATATCAAAGAAAATGCAAAACGATAAAAAGAAAAATAAAACACTTCAGTTACGAGAGTGATCTTTAATAAAAAGAGATATCAAAAAGGCGGAGAATGAAATTATACTGGCGAGTATTAATGTTGCACGATAACCGAAGAACTCTGCTGAAAATCCTCCAAGAATAGGACCTAAAGCTAAACAAAAACCTTGAATACTGTGTAGAATTCCTACAGCAGTTGTTTTTTCAATATTTTTTTTAGTTAAGTAGTTTAAAGTTCCTAAATAGAGGAATGCCCACCCAGAGCCAAGAACAGCATTTGAAAAGATACCATGGTATATATTTTTAGTTTGAGAAAAAAGAAACATTCCTAAGGATGTGAGAAGGATCCCAATTCTCATTGATTTAATAGGATCAACGTTTTCTATTCTTCTGAAAACGAAGAACTGGGTTATATGGTTTGTAATGTATATTATGCTGATCCCAATCTTTGGTATGCCTACTGTAATATATAAATAAACGGGAAGAATAGCCCATGCCATGTGAGCACCGATGTGCCTAAGCATGAACGGCAAATAAACGGAAAAGTTTTTCCTTATAATTCTAACCGGCATCTTTTCTACATAGACTTTGTTTTTATCTCTCTGAATAAATAAACTGAAAAAGAAAGCTGCTAAAAAACATAAACCACCAAAAAGGAAGACATTTTTCTGAACTGCAAGAACACCAGCAACAGCTTGACCAAATATCCAGCTTAAGCTTGATAGAGAAATAAAACCGCCGAGCTTTCTCCTAAGCTCGTATGCGTAGACAACAACCGCAGAGAAGAACATTCCGGTTGAAAATCCGTTTAAAAATCTTAAAATTGAGAATAAAAAAGGAGTATTGGCAAATGCAAGAAGAAACGATGTAACAGCAGCAAAAAACAGCCCTATATTTATAACAATCTTTTTTCCGTGGACATCGGCAAACCTTCCAAAAATAAAGGAAGAAAGAAAGGAAGCTAAGCCGTATGATGCAACTATTATTCCAATCTGCCAGTCCTTTGATCCTATTTCTTTGGCAAATATTGGAACGAAGAGCATTGCAGAAGCTATTGACGTGCTTGCAAGAATCTGTATTCCCTCTATCCGCATGGTTTAGAATATCGTTGTGCGTTTATTAAGTAGTTTTCGACTACTTAGCAAATTGCAAAGAGAAGAGAAAGCAAGTATGTAAGTGCACTTGAAATGATAATATAGATATAAACACGATTTATATTAGCTCTATAAAGTTTTGCGGTAAGGACGAGGCAGAGATGTAGCGGAGATACCATTACACCTATGTATCCAGATAGAAACGCTAAAAAAAGATTTCTTTCTTCTTCAACAAAGTTTATAAGAACGGGCATTGCTATAGACCCAAAAGAAAGCTCTATGCCAGTTGCAAGTCCTACAACGAAAGAGAGAAGAAGCGAGGAGAGATATACATTTAAAAAAGAGGTATCCCTAAGAAACTTTTCTGCAGCATTTATTTCAACTATAATATTTTTGTAGAGCATTATTCCAAAGACGAGAACAAATACTGTATAGTCGAAGCTCTTTACTATTGCTTTTATCTGATCCAAATTTGGTTTCCTGAGAATAAAAGTTAGAAGCAATGAAAAAACGAGTGCAGAAAGAAGGTTCCATATAATAGCCGTTAAAATTAAAACAATTATTGGAGAAAATGCGACAAAAAACCTAAAAATAGGCTTTTTGCATGGTGCATTGTAAGCTCTTTTTTCATTGACATCTTTAATTCCAAGTGCAAGAATAACAAGAATGCCTGAGATAAAAGAAGCTATAGCTATTGGATACGTTGTCTTTATTATGTCAAAGACGTTTTTATCAAGAACAGCTGCAGAAATTATTATTGCTGGATAGAGAGGCCAAGAGGAGACCCAAACATGCCTCAACCAGTAGTTTATAAATGTAGCCTTAGAGGGCTCTATACCGTATCTTTTCACAAGGTCTTTTATCATCATAGCTGAAATTAGAGCTCCGCCCGGCATTGGAATAAGCCCTATTAAAAGAGGTATAAGGATTATTGAGTATTTTTTAGCAACTGAATCTACAGAACATGTTATTTCTTTCATAAAACCGAGGACGTTCATCGAAAAGCTTAGCAGCAGTGCTAAAGATACTACTGCAAGGAGATTTAATGTAGATGAGCTTGCGGCAGTTTCAACAGACACTTTAACAAGGTTTTCTGGTTCAGTAATAATTCCGAGGAAAAATGCACCTATAAGTATAGAATAGGCTATATCTACTTTTCTTATAAGGATCATTACAAGGAATATTGATAAAATTAGTGCAAGGGTTTCGTTCATGATGATACTGTTTAGAAATTATTTATCCACGTAAAAATTTTTAGAAATAAATAAAAAATAGGGAGGTGAAGTTGTTTGCTAAAAATAACTGTTCTTGTTGACAACACCGTTATAAAGCCGATGGGATTAAAAGGGGAGCACGGACTAAGCATGCTTATAGAGAAAGATGGGAAAAAAGTTCTCTTTGATACCGGACAAAGTGATATCTTATTAAAAAACTTAATGAAGCTTGATATAGATGTAGATTTTGATGCTGTAGTCGTTAGCCATGGACACTACGACCATGCTGGGGGCTTAAAGGCTGTATTGGAAAATACAAGCACAAAGGTTTTCATACACAGAGAGGCGTTTAAAACCAGATATGCGGAAGAACCTTTTAAAGGGTTTATAGGAATTCCGTTTAAAAAAGAGGTTATAGAGGATCTTGGAGATGTTATATATATAGACAGAGCAAGAGAGATCATAAAAGACGTTTGGGTGAGCGGATATGTTGAGAGAATAACTCCTTTTGAAAAAGGAGATTCAAGACTCTATTTTATAGAAAATGGAAAAAAAGTAGCCGACATCGTAGAAGATGACATGAGCCTTTATATAAAGACAAAAAAAGGCTTAATAATTGTTCTCGGATGTGCACATGCTGGCTTAGTAAATATTATAGAGCATGCAAGAAGAACAACGGGAGTCGAGAAGATTTGCGGAATAATCGGTGGCACACATCTCGGACTCGTAGGCAAGGAGCAGAGAAGAAAAACAATAAAATTTCTCAAGAGCTTAGATTTTGAATTTATAGCACCAAACCACTGCACAACGCAAAGCGTAATAGCCGAGCTCAAGGGCATTTTTGGAGACAGGCTTCTATTCGCTGGAGTAGGATTTGAGCATGAATTTAGCTAAACTTTTAGTTTTAGTAATATTATTAATGTCTGCATGCATAGGTGAAGAAAAAGAGGAAAAAAATGTTGTTGTGGTTACTATATATCCGCTATATGAAATTACGAAAGAGATAGCTGGAGATAGGTTGGAGGTTGTATCTGTTATGCCACCTAATGCCGATATGCACACCTTTGAGCCTGATCCAAAAACCCTTGCATACATCGAAAAGGCAAAGGCTGTTGTTTTTACTGGAACTCTCTCCGAGACTTGGGAGAAAAGGATATACAAAAGGGCTAAAAATTTAAACAAAAAGATTATAAATGCATCTGAGGGAGTAAAAATAATAGAAGGGGACCCTCACTTTTGGATATCTATAAAAAATGCTATCATTATTGTAGAAAATATCAAAAATCGTCTTAAGGAGATAGATCCAGAAAATGCTGAATATTATGAAAAAAATGCAGAAAATTTTATTAAAAAACTCAAAGAACTTGATATAGAGTATAAAAATGCATTAAACACTTGTAGTAAAAAAATTATTATTGTTACACATCCAGCGTATACTTATTTAGCAGAAGAATACGGTTTTGAGCAGATACCGATATATGAGGTTCATGAAGTTGAACCTTCTCCGAAAAGAATAAAAGAAATTATAGAAAAAGCGAAAAAAGAGAAAATAAAATTTATTCTATACGAAAAAGGTTTTGACAAAAAAATTGCGGAAACCTTAGCGAGAGAGATAAATGCGGAGCTTCTTGAGGTAAATCCAATTATTTCTGGGAATTATATAGAAACTATGAAGAGGAATCTTGAAGCTTTTAAGGTGGCGATGGAATGTTCGCAGTAGAAATGGAAGATGTATCGTTTTCCTATGCAAAGCAAGAGGTTCTCAAGGATGTAAATCTCAAAATAAGCATTGGAGATTTTGTGGGAATTATAGGTCCAAACGGCTCTGGAAAAACAACATTAATAAAATTAATGCTTGGCATTATAAAACCAAAAAGGGGAAAAATAAGGATTTTTGGAAAAGAGATAGAAGAATTCAGAAAATGGGATTTAATAGGGTATGTTCCACAGAAATTTGTAATTTCAAGTAGCTTTCCAGCAACCGTTGAAGAGATACTCTTATCAAGCGGAAGCGTTGATCATGACATCTTAGAAAGATTTGATATAGATAAAATCTTGAAGAAGAAATTTGTTGAGCTCAGCGGTGGAGAGCAGCAGAGAGTTTTACTTGCTGTAGCTCTATTAAAAGATCCACAGCTGCTTATCCTTGATGAGCCAACGGTAAGCATAGACTTTGAAACACAGACAGAGTTTTATAGCATCCTCAGAGAAGAAAACAAAAAAGGGAAAACAATAATTCTCGTTTCTCACGATGTTGGAATGGTTTATGAGCACGTAAAGACTGTTATCTTTGTAAATAGAGGTATATGCTGCATAACAAAAACAAAAGAGGAAATTTATAGTGTATATGGGAAATCGTTTAGAAGATTTAACCACAGGCATGATTAGGTGTTTCCATGGTGTTTGAATATGTGTTCATGAAAAATGCATTGCTCGCTGGCGTTGCCATTGCTGGAGCATGCTCACTCTTAGGAGTCTTTTTAATACTGAGAAATTTAGCAATGCTTGGCGATGGCTTGGCTCATGCTTCCTTCGGCGGTATAGCGGCTGGTATACTTTTTAAGATAAATCCGATAGTATCAGCATTTTTATTTGCCTTGGCAAATGCAGTTGCTGTTAAAAAGCTTATGAAGAACAGGGTTTATGGTGATGCAGCAATAGCGGTAATATTTTCTTTTGGAATGGCACTGGCGGTTATGCTAATAGGTATAGCAAAGGCATTTAAATCTGATATATTTTCATACCTCTTTGGAAGCATACTTACTGCATCGAAGATTGATGTTGCTTTAGGCTTTATAGTTTTTGCTATAGTCCTCTCTACGATCACGATATTCTATAGAGAACTCTTTCTTATAAGCTTTAATGAAGAAATAGCTCATGTGAACGGAATAAACGTAGATAGATTCAATACTGTCGTAATACTGCTCGCTTCAGCTGTTGTAGTGGTTGCCATAAAAGTTGCCGGCGTTTTGCTCGCATCTTCCTTTTTAGTAATTCCCGCACTAACAGCACTGCAGATTTCTGCTTCTTTTAAAAAATCCTTGATATTTTCTTTATTATTCAGCGAGATCTCAACGATTCTTGGAATATTCATGTCATTTTATTTAAACGTGCCTACAAGCGGAATCATAGTAATGATAATGATATTTATATTTTTAACACTCTTTTTGGCAAAAATTCTAAGAAAATAAAAAAATAAAATGGATAATTAACCTACAATTTTTCTGTGAATTTCCTCAAGCTTTTCTTTATATTCTTCAATAACATCTGGAAACTCAAATTTTATGTTGTCGTTTTCGAACCTTGGAAGTATGTGTATATGCACATGCATTACCTCCTGTCCACTTGCTCTGCCGTTGTTGCTAACGATGTTATATCCCTCTGCATTCAACTTCTCTTTCAGCAATTTTGCAACATTCTTCACAGATTTTATCAAAGCTGCTAAATATTCTTCATCCATCTCATCTATTGTTTCAAAGTGCTTCTTTGGAACAACCAACGTATGTGCATAAGCTCTCGGAAATATATCAAGAAAGGCTACTGTTTTCTCATCTTCATAAACTTTATATGCGGGAACCTCACCGTTAACTATCTTGCAGAATATGCACATTTTAATCACCACTCAAGAGTCTATGTTATTAACAAACAAAAATTTTATATATTCAAAGATTATAATCTAATGTAGTATTTCTAAAATTGCTCGAAGTCTAAATAAAGGTGATAACATGAACGGTATTGGTAGGTTCAAGCGAGAGCTTACTTCATTGCTGATAACAATGCTTATAGTGTTCCTGTTGATTTCCTCAGCACCGGCGGGAGCTGTAAACCTCAGAGTAACAATTCCCAGCACGGTAGAACAAGGAAAATCGCTTGATTTTAATTTAGAAATAGAAATTGCAGCAAATGAAAGAATAAAAATCTCCAATATAACATTTGTTCTAAACTGTGGTGGAAACGTTTACAATTATACAGTTGATGCTGGTGGTAACTATATAGCTGGCGATGCAGGAATCTTCAGCGTTAATAAAATTGTTGCAGCTCCACAAGCTACTTATGGCTACGGTTACCTTATCGGATATGGCTATATCTATGGATACGGCTACGGCTACGTGAATTATGGTTATGGCTACGGCTATGGAGCACCGTTCACATCATATCTAAACTACAGTGTATCTATAAATACAAGTTCTCTTCCGGTGGGCTCCTGCAATATAGAAATATTTGTGTGGACGGATGGAAAAGCTTTTTATACTCAAAAGAGCTTTGAAGTGAAAAAGCCAGCAGTTGTAGCACCGCCGGTAGGAGAAATTACACCCGGATCTATAGCAGTAGACAACACCGTTGATATAGGTATAACATATATACCGAAGGGTGTGGAGGAAGAACTTGCAATACCTGAGGAAAGCACACTATATAGATATATAGAGAAGATAACTTTGATTGCGGAGAAATCTTTAGCAGGATTTATAATAAAAGTGAAGCTAATTGAAGAACCGCCAAAAGAGATACCAAAGATAGAGAATGCATACAGATTCTTTGAAATAACCTCACCAATAAAAGAAGGATTTAAAGCCAAAATTAAATTCAAAGTAGAAAAGAAGTGGATAGAAGAAAATGATATTGACAAGAACAAAGTTTATATGTATAGATACAGAGAAGCATGGGAAAAGCTCGATACGAGGAAAATTGATGAAGATGACGGGTATGTCTATTACGAAGCAGTTACTACAGGATTCAGCTACTATGCAATAGCTGGAGAGAAGGTTGTTGCTAAGCCGCCAGAGATTAAGCCACCGGAAGTTAAGCCACCTAAACCGCCAGAAGTCAAGCCTCCGAAACCACCGGAAGTTAAGCCACCTAAACCGCCAGAGGAGGTTAAACCACCCGCACCTACACCAGTTCCACCAAAGCCAACATGGGTTAAGTATGCAGTGATAGCAATAATAATCGTTGCAATAATAGCAATAATAGCAGTGCTTTATCTTAGAAAGAAAGAGTAATTAAATTTTAATTTTTTATTTTTTTAATGTATTAAATTTTTAATCTAATTCTAAAAGTTCGTTGATTATTTCAACCAATTTTCTCCCTTTTTCTGTTAAAAAATAAAATTCACCATCCTTGCTTATAAGATTAATTTTGGTGAGTATCTTTAAATGGCGATTGAGAATTCCAGGATTCAGCTGCGTTGAAAACATAAGCTCAGAAAACCTACTCGGTTTTTTATCTAATTCATTAAGAATTTCTTTAACACCGCTACGTGCAATTATCTTAAGGAACTCTGTGGTGTATTTTTCATCAACATCGTTGCTGATCATATCTTTTTTAATTAAATATATACCCTTTAAAAATTTTATTTTACGATTTTCAAATCAAAAAATGTAACAAATTTATAGGTCGTCAAGTATTACCTTTTCCATTCTTATCTTAGAAGAAGCTTTATATGAGTTTATTTCAACATCAATATCCTCACCCATCAGCTTTTTTTCTATTAAAAGCTCTAAAAATTTTCCATCTTTAACAAGGTTGCACGCTTTTTCGAAGAGCTTGTGAGCATTGTCTGCGTTTTCTGTTGTGCAGCTAAAGTAGTAGGAGTAGGGTGTAATGATTATAATTTCAAACGTATTCGGATATCTGTGAAGCTCAACTTCCCAACGATCACCAGCGAACTCTATATCACATCTTTTAACTATCATACAGGCATGCCCTTTGGTCCTTCTTTTAAATATTTTTCAGCATCTCTCTTAAACTCCTCTAAGCAGTGCTTACAGCAAAAGTAATAAACCTTTCCTTTATAATAATATTTAAAATTTGTATTTTCATCAACTTCCATGCCACACACAGGGTCTTTAGCCATGATTTTCACCACCTAAGAGAATTTTAAGAGAATTAACCACATCATCTTTTCTTATATATCCAGAAAGTCTTGATACCTCTCTACCCTTCTTAAAGAAGATTATCGTGGGAACGGATGTAATGCCATACTTTTCTGCAACGTCTGGATTTTTATCAACGTCTATTTTAAAGAATTTTATATTTTTATATTTTACTGATACATTTATCATCGTTGGCTTAATTTTTTTGCATGGTGCACACTTAGGGTTTGAAAACCATAAAACATAGTTTTCTATCTTGTTCAAATCATTTATGTTTCTTAATTCTTCAATCATAAGAATCACCTACCTTAAGCCAGCAAACAGCTTTAAATATTCTTTTTCCATAAAGTGGAGATTTCCCGGTATAATCAGGCAGTGCGGCGGTTTTCCGAAATCTTCATTAACAAGTTCTCCAACAGCTCCAGCCCTAACAACCTCGTCATCATAGCCTATTCTTGCAAGAACAATACACAGCGTATCTTCCGTAAATATTCTCTCTTTTCTCTTTTTTTCTATTTTTAAAAGGATTTCCATTGCTTCATTAGCGGTCATCATTCTTTTTTCATTTTTATCGATTTTCAAATCGAGAAATAAGAGTGTATGCAACCCCCTTGATATATTCTCCTTTAAAACGTTATATGGGGTTTCTGGAATAACATCTTTATAAGGAAAGGCTACTGTTGCGCTTGCACCAAATTTGTAGTTGTGCAAACCGCTTTTTCCTATTGCAGCTGACAATATGCTTGCATTGTGAACCACAACAGTTTTTATACCATTTTTTTGTGCTTCCATCCTTAAAACTGCATGGGTTGTTGCAATAAGCGGATCTCCACCAACAAGAATTGAAACAACTTTCTTTTTAGCTTCTTCTATAATTTTAGATAAGTTTTCTTCTAAATCCTTTCTTTCAAGAAAAATAATCTTTTTTCCAATAAGCTTTTCGAGTTCTTGAGATTCAACATCAACAACGCTTGTATAAAGCTCTGCATAAACAACATCACTGTTCTTAGCTTCTTTAAGTCCCCTCAGTGTTATATAGTCCTTACCTAAGCCGAGCCCTATAAGCTTGAGCATAATAGAAGGGTTTATATTCTTCTTAATAAAAATAATTTTCAATGAGCGTAACAAGGGAAGTTATAAAAACTGCAGTATCTCTTTCAAAAAAACTTAAAGCAAAGGCATTGATTATTTTAACTGAGACTGGAGAATCTTATGAAATATTAAAGAAATTAAAGCCAAATATAAAGGTAATTGTCGCAACTCCAAATATGGAGATATACGAAAGCATAAGCAAGATAAAGGATAAAAATACGCATTTAATAAAGCTTTTCAATAGATCTTTTTCTATTCAAAAAGAACTCAAGGAAATAATTTCAATTGCTCTTGACCACGAAATATTGAATGAAAACGATATTGTTGTAGCCGTTGGCTCAACGCTCTCAAAAGAGGCAAATTCTTTGTTTGTTTTTAAAGTAAAAAGAGAAGACACAGATTTTTCTTTCTACAGAATTATAAAAAGCAGTAATATCAAGTCTGGTGTTTTAGAAAAGGTGCTGGAAATAGCACTTGAAATAGGGATGGAGGGTAGAGAAGGCAAGCATATAGGAACTGCCTTTATTGTTGGTGATTCTGAAAATGTCCTAAAAAGAACAAAACAGCTTATACTTAATCCATTTGCTGGGCACGAAAAAGAAAAAAGGCTTATAACGAATCCTGATATAAAAGAAACAGTAAAATCTCTTGCACAGCTTGACGGTGTATTTATAATAAGTGAAGAGGGAGAAATACTTACCGCTGGTGCATATTTAAATGTTGATACGAGCAGGGTAGATATTCCTCATGGCTTGGGAGCAAGGCATGCGGCAGTTGCCGCAATAACTAAGGAGACAAATGCAATAGGCGTTTGCGTTTCTCAGAGCGGCGGCATAGTTAGAGTATTTAAAGATGGAAAAATCGTTCTCGCCATAGAACCTCAGAAGAGGTATAGACTTCTCGGCTAAGTTTTAATAAAAAATAATTAAAGAATTAAGCCATAGCTCTTCCCCTCTTCTCTATCATTGACTTAATCCTCTTAAGCCTGAAGAAGCTTTCTCTCTCCATTTCGTCGAGCCTCATCTTTATATATTTAACTGTAGCCCTAAGTCTTGGAAGGATTATATTCTCTAAGGAGTTTACTCTCCTTTTTGTTTTCTCAATTTCTTCCGCAAGAAGATATATTGCTCTTTCAATTTCTGCGAGCTTAACAACAGCATCAAGGGCTTTTTCAAATTTCCTGCATGCATCATCGAGGAGTATTGAGGTATCGCTCAATCCATATCCCCTATCTAAAATTGTTGTTTCTGGGTCTTCAACCTCAAGAACCGGGACTCTAACCCCCATAATGCTTCTTGAGAAGAATTCAAGCTTAGCTTCTTTTCTTATTGAATAGCTTGCCTCAACAACCTTCTGAGTGCCTACATAGGCTTCGGCAGTTATAAGGGCTTTGTAAGCTTCCATAAGCTTTTCTTCAGCAACCTTTCTTGCATTTTTTGCCTCTTCGAGGATGTTGAAGAATTCCATAATGAGAGCATCTCTCTTTTCTTTAAGGAGCTTGTGTCCTTTTTCAGCTAATTTAACACGCTTCTTTAATCTGAGAAGTTCCATTCTTGTCGGATTTATTCCTTCAATTCTTTCTACCATGAAATCACCTCAAAAATAAAAATAGAATTATTTTTGCTTGTATTTTGGATGATACTTCTCAATGAACTCCCTTTTAACCTTCTTAAGCTCTGTTTCGGGAAGCATGCTTAGGAGATCCCATCCTATATCCAAGGTTTGCTCAACGCTCCTCTCCTCATACTCACCCTGTGCAATGAACTTCCTTTCGAACTCGTCGGCAAACTTTAGATAGAGCTTATCTCTATCCGTCAACGCTTCCTCACCGACTACAGCTACTAAATCTCTTAAATCTCTTCCCTCAGCGTATGCTGCATAGAGCTGGTCGCTAACGTTTGCATGGTCTTCTCTTGTTCTTCCCTTCCCTATACCGCTCTTCATGAGTCTACTTAAGCTTGGAAGCGGGTCTATAGGCGGATATATACCCTTTCTGTGAAGCTCCCTGCTGAGAACTATCTGCCCCTCGGTTATGTAGCCCGTAAGGTCTGGTATCGGATGCGTTATGTCGTCATCTGGCATTGTAAGTATTGGCATCTGAGTTATGCTTCCTTTTTTGCCCCTAACCCTGCCAGCACGCTCGTATATTGTTGCAAGGTCTGTATACATGTAACCAGGGTAGCCTCTTCTTCCCGGAACCTCGCCGCGAGCAGCACTTATCTCTCTAAGAGCTTCACAGTAGTTCGTTAGGTCTGTTGTTATAACGAGAACGTGCATATTGTGCTCAAAGGCAAGGTATTCCGCTGTAGTTAGTGCAAGCCTCGGTGTCATTATTCTCTCTATAGCAGGGTCGTTTGCAAGATTTATGAACGCAACGACCCTTTCTAAGGCTCCAGTTCTCTCGAAATCTTTTATAAAGAAGCTTGCTTCCTCGTATGTAATACCCATTGCTGCAAAGACTACTGCAAACTCCTCTTCTTCACCGAGAACCTTAGCCTGTCTCGCTATCTGTGCAGCAATCTTGTTGTGCGGCAAACCGCTACCGCTGAATATCGGCAGCTTCTGCCCCCTAACAAGGGTGTTCATTCCGTCTATAACGCTTATACCGGTTTGTATGAAGTCCCTCGGATACTCTCTTATAGCTGGGTTTAGAGGTGCACCGTGAATGTCCCTCTTCTCCTCTGGAATTATTTTTGGACCCTTATCTATGGGCTCGCCTCTTCCGTTGAATATCCTTCCAAGCATGTCTATGCTCACACCAAGCTTAACAGTTTCCCCGGTAAACCTTACCTTAGTGCTCTTGTTGTCCAAACCTCTCGTTCCTTCAAAGACCTGAACTACAGCCCTATTACCGGTAACCTCTAAAACCTGACCTCTTCTTTTCTCTCCGTAAGCTGTTTCTATTTCTACTACCTCGCCATAGGCTACTCCTTCTATTCCTTCAACGATCATTAAGGGTCCAGATATCTCGCTTATTGTTGTGTATTCTTTAATAGCCTGCATGATAGATCACCCTAAAACACTCTTAAATTCTTCATCCATTACTTCCATAATCTTCTTTATTGCATCATCAAGCTCCTCATCCTTAACTTCTTTTAACCTCGCTATGAGCTCTCTAACCTTAAACTGAATTATCTTTTTAACGCTTACACCCTTGCTTACTGCATGCATTCCCCTTCTATAGAATTCCATTATAACCTTGAGCATCTTATACTGCTTCTGGGGTGAGCAGTATGTATCAATCTCGTGGAATGCATTCTGCTGCAGGAAATCTTCTCTTATCATTCTTGCACCTTCGAGGATCATCCTCTCCCTTTCCGGCAAGGCATCTGGACCTACAAGCTGAACTATTTCCTGAAGCTCAGCCTCCTTTTGCAGGAGCTCCATAGCCTCTCTTCTAAGCTCATACCAATCGCTTGCTATGTTTCTGTGCCACCAGTCTTTAACATCCTCTACGTAAAGGCTATAGCTTCTAAGCCAGTTTACAGCTGGGAAGTGCCTTCTGTGAGCAAGCTTTGCATCCAACCCCCAGAACACCTTAACAATCCTCAACGTATTCTGGGTAACGGGCTCGCTGAAATCTCCACCCGGTGGAGAGACTGCTCCTACAACCGTTACTGTTCCTATCCTTCCGTTTTTACCGAGCGTTACCACTTTTCCAGCCCTCTCATAGAACTCAGCTAATCTGCTTGCTAAGTATGCTGGATAACCTTCTTCACCTGGCATCTCCTCAAGCCTACCGCTTATTTCTCTCATCGCTTCCGCCCATCTACTCGTAGAGTCTGCCATTAGTGCAACGTTGTAGCCCATATCTCTATAATACTCCGCCAACGTAATGCCGGTGTATATGCTTGCTTCTCTCGCAGCTACAGGCATGTTGCTCGTGTTAGCTATCAGTATCGTTCTCTCCATAAGGGGCTTGCCGGTGTATGGGTCTTTTAGGTGAGGGAACTCCTCAAGAACCTCTGTCATCTCGTTTCCTCTTTCACCGCAGCCTATGTAGATGAACACCTGAGCATCACTCCACTTTGCAAGCTGATGACCAAGAACAGTCTTTCCTCCTCCAAAAGGCCCGGGTATGCTTGCAGTTCCTCCTTTTGCAACTGGGAAGAACGTATCTAAAACGCGCTGCCCTGTTATTAACGGCTCGTTTACATCTATCTTCTCTTTATATGGTCTCGGCTTTCTTACAGGCCAGCGCTGAAGCATTTTTATTTCTTTTTCTCCTTCCTTAGTTTTTATAACTGCTACCGGCTCTTCCACAGTATATTTTCCTTCGTTTATTTCAACTACTTCGCCATTTATTCCGGGAGGAACCATTATCTTATGAACAACAAGCTCTGTTTCTTGCACCTCACCAATTATATCTCCTTCAACAACCTCATCTCCCTTCTTCACAGTTGGTTTAAACTCCCACTTCTTCTTTTTATCTATGGCATCTGCCTCTATACCTCTTCTTATAAAAATACCGCTCTTTTCCTTGATCACTTCAAGGGGTCTCTGTATTCCGTCATACATCTGCTTCAGTATTCCCGGACCAAGTTCAACGCTGAGCGGCATTCCAGTTCCTATAACATCCTCTCCCGGCTTTAAGCCGGCTGTTTCTTCGTAAACCTGAATTGTAGCTCTATCTCCCGTTATTCTTATTATCTCACCGATGAGCCTTTCTTCACCAACCCTAACTACCTCATACATCTGCGAACCTTTCATCCCATCTGCTACAACTACTGGTCCTGCGATTTTAACGATTTTTCCTTTTGATACCATTTATTCACCCCCAAGCTTTATTTCTATACCAACTGCCTTTCTTGTAAGCTCTTTGATAACATCAACGCGCTCTATTGCGCCTTTCTTGTCTGGGATATCTACTATTAGGGGTTTTTCTCTACCCTCAAGCAGTGCTTCTACATCTTTTCTTATATCCATCATGAACCTCTCGTTTATTATTATAAGACCTATTTCATTATTTTTTATAAGCTCCTCTATTTTTTTCAGGGCTTCTTTCGAGTTTTCTACAACATATCCTTCTTTAACACCAGCGAGTCTGAAGCCTACAACGGTCTCCAAATCACCTATTGTTACAATCCTCATGCTATCCCTCTCAGATGTTCTTTGATTTCCTCCACACTAAAGTTCTCTTGCTTAAGTTTTACAATCGTCCTTAAATTCGAAACCTCAAACTCTTTAAGATACATGTAGGCAACTATAGGAGCCAAGCCAAATGGAACTTTTATTATTATTTCATAAGCCTTTTCGTAAAGAAAGTCATCAAGTTTTATTTCAAAAGGAATCATGCTTCTTTTTTCATTATACTTAGAGATTGCATCAACAACATACGTATAGTAGGATGTCCCCTCTAAGCTTGTAACCATTCTATCTAAAGTTCCACCACTTACAATTTCCTCAAATACCCACGGAGAAAGCTCATAACCGTTTGGAAGAGGCTTAAATCCTTCTCTTATACCGTCTAATACATATCTTATTGCCATTTTTATATTTTTTATGTCAACCTCCCTACCTAAAATTTCTCTAAGATCATTTTCATCCTTAGGTATAGACATGAAGAGGTTTTTATAATAAATATTGTCGAGGGAATGTTCTATAACATAGAGATTCTTTGTTCTCTTGAATTCTTCATATTCTGGCGATAAATTGAACATTGTTACTACATCTTCAATCCCGTCTACATCATCAAAAAAGCGGTGATGCTGCCTCGGTATCATTTCCAAGATTTCATCTTTTCTTAAACCAAAGTATATTCCTCTAATAAAAGTCTTTATACTTTCTATTTCATACCTTTTTATAAAATTATTAAAGAAGTTTATTCCTACACTCGGCATGCTTAGCCTTATTTTTTCTGCAGCGGAAATAATATTTTCTCTAAGCCTTTTTTCAAATTCTATAAGATCATTTCCAAGAATCCTACTGTACTCCGTATCTTCAAGCATGTTTGCTATTGCAACTAAGCTTGTCTGCTCTAAGAGCTCCATAAGCTTCTTTTTACCTAAAAGCTTGCTCTGCATTGCTCGAACCTTAGCATTTATATATGCATATCTGATCGCTCGTAGGGCACTCATACAATCACCCGAAGAGCTCCTTAGCCACCTTTATCCTTAATTCATCCATCTTTCTTTCCAATATTCTTTCGAATCTATTGTCAATTATAAGGCTTTCATCGGGACTCTCTACAACAACACCCATAGAATCGAGCTCTTCAGAGATCTCTGCCTTTATATCAAGCTCTTTTATGATATCTTCCACAAGACCCCTATCTTCTTTTCTTACTTTGATTCTTACATCTTTACTACCGAGGACTTCTACACTTGATTTTATAAGCCTTTTAAGTGTGTTTTTATAGTTATCGGCTTCTACATTTTTTATTTTTTCAAGTGCTTTATCAAAAACCTCTTTTATAATACCTTCCTTAGTTTCCTCTATTTTTCTTTTTGCACTGAGCTTAGCACTTGCTAAAATTCTCTGTTTCTCAGCCTTGGCACTGTCCCTCCCCCTTGCAAGTATCCTCTCCCTTAGAAGTTCAGCCTCTCTTTTTGCGTTATCTATAATTTTCTTTGCCTCTTCTTCTGCTTCTCTAATTATTTTATTAGCTTCTTCTTCCGCCTCACTTTTTATCTTTGATATTATTGAATTTAATTTTTCTTCCATTTTACCACCCTAAAACTTAAAAAATAAACTAAATTTATCCGAGCATTTTTACACCCAATAGTATTAACACTGCCCCCAGCAAGCCGAATATAGCGAAGGTTTCGCTCATTACGCTGAATACCATGTTCTTACCCATGGTCTCCGGTCTTCTTGCAATACTCGCAACACCACCGGCAGCTGTTATACCCTGCCCTATGGCGCTAAATCCAGCAAATCCCACACTAAATCCGGCACCAACAGCAGCTAATCCCATAGTCATTGTTATTTCCTTGGGAACTCCTCCAAAAAGTCCTGCACCAGCCATTATGAGTATAGCCACAAGTAAGCCATATATAGCCTGTGTTTCTGGAAGAACGCTAAACACCATACCTCTGCCAAACATTTCCGGCTTTTCGCTTGTAACACCTATTCCGCTTGAAGTGACGATCCCCTGACCTACTGCGCTCAATCCAGCCAATCCCGTAGCTAAACCTGCTCCAAGAGCTGCCCAACCCAGAGGTTCGCTGAGCTCCTTAGCTCCTCCGCCAAGCATTCCAGCACCGAGCATTATAAGAATTCCTATAAGCAAGCCGTATATTGCTTGTGTCTGTGGAAGAGCCTGAAACACAAGTGCAGTTCCGAACTTTTCTGGTCTTTCGCTTATAACACCCGCTCCAGCTGCTCCAGCAATACCCACACCTATACCAGAGCCTATACCGCTAAGCCCTATAGCTAATCCAGCACCTATTGCCGCTAATGCTAAAGGATCAACCAAATTTTACACCTCCTCTGTATATTCTCTTTTTATTTTAAACGGATTGTATTTTTTACCCCCACCTTCATAAAATTTGCTGAAGAACTCAACGTAATGAAGCCTTAAGCTGTGTATAAATGCTCCCAAGGTCTGTATAACAGTGTTAGCTAAGTGCCCCACGATAAATATTATAGGTGCCAGTATATAACCCAAGATCGGTATTCCTTTTACAAGATTTACGAGTATGTTTATAGCCATCGCTATACCGCTTGTTGCTAAGGATAGAGCCAAGAGTCTTGCATAGCTGAGAATATCACCGAGAAGACCTGTTAAACTGAATATTCCTAGTGCTCCATAAAGGTAGAACACCGTTATAAGCCCTGCAGCAAGGAAAATAAAACTTGCTGGATTTACTCCCAAGATATACAATATTATGCCTATTTCTAACAAGAAGAACCATGCTTTTGATAGTTTTTCTTTGCCGTTTTTTGCTTTAAGGAACCCAAGCAGAAAACCTATGTTTATGTGTAAAACACCTATAGCTAATGCCATAACCAATATAAACATTATCGGCACAAGCTCCTTTCCAAATAAAACTACAGGCTCTGCTCCAAATGGATCTATTATACCTTGAACGTTGCCTATCTTTTTCAGGAAGTCTCCAAGATAGCTACCAAAGATAGCTCCGAAAAACATTGCACTTATTCCACTTGCAGTTAAAATTATTCCTAAGTCTCTATATGTGCTCTTAAATCCGAGCCTTTTATACAGGAAGTATCCAACAAGTGCTACAATCGCTCCGTAGACGAAATCCGTAAGCATAATTCCAAAGAACAATATGAAGCCTATTGCTAATAGAGGTGTGGGATCAAATTCGTTGTACCTCGGAGGAGCGAAAGTCTCGGTTAATATCTCAAAAGGTCTAAATATCTTCGGATTGTCGAGCATCACGGGAATATCTTCGTTGGGATTCGGATCTTTAAGCTCAGCTATACAGTCAAACTTCCCAACCTCTTTAAGCACGTTGCTTGCATACTTCTCTGGCACGTAACCCTCGATTAAGTAAGTTCTTTTTGTCCTTCCAAAAAGATTAAATGCTTCCATCCTCTCCTTTTCTATATCGAGAAGCTCTAAAAATGCTAAAATTTGCTTTTCATATTTATCCTTATATTTTCCTACTTTGGCTATTATATCCTCGTTTTCTTTTTCAAGAGCCCTTATCTTCTCCTTAAGCTCGGATAAAACTTCAACCGGTTTTCCTTTAAATTCGGCTCTTATTTCTATGAAGCGATGTTTTCTTAAAGAATCTTCACATTTATCTATATCTTCCATTAAACCGATTATTATCAGAAATGCCTCATCTTCATACTCCTTAGAAAAGACGACAAAGTTTTCTTCAAGCTCTTTTTTTATTTTGTTTATACTTTCAAGATCAACGTATCCGGCTTTTATAAAAACTCTTTTACCTTTTCCCAAATATCTAAGATCGAAGTCCAAATCTTTTATTTTTTCAACAAGCTTTAGGTTTTCCCTATATTCCGAGATTTTTTCGTTGTTTTCATTAAACTTCCTTCCCAAAGATCTCAAATCATTCTCGAATTCCGATAAAAATTTTCTTACATCGTCGATGAGTTCACGTGTATTACTATACTTTTTAACCTTTACTTTCTCAGGTGGTTTTGGCAAGCTGAAACCTTTTTTCTTCTCTTCTGCAAGCTTTAATATATCTTTAAGGGAGTTAAGAGACATCTGAAGAGAAATCACATCTCTAAGTTCTTCTTTAGCGGTAGCTTTTTCCACATTTGGATCGTTTATTTCCCTAAGCTCTAAAACACCAATTTCATGCAGTTTTTTGACGAGTTCGTCCTTATCATTATCGTAAACGAGCAAGCTTATTTTTTTCATTCTCGCAGGTTTTAGCATGGACTCACCCTTTTAATATTTCATTTACAATTATTTCACTTGCTTTTTCTATTTTTGACTTTGTTTTCTCAATTATTTCTTTTTTATTTTTTTCAGCTTCCTCTTTTATTTTTTCTGCTTCCTTTTCAGCTTCTTTTCTTGCTTTTTCCACCATTTTATTTACTTCGTCTTTTGCCTCCTTTTCAGCTTTTGAAATAATTTCCCTTGCTTCTTCCTCAGCTTTTTTTATAATCTCCTTTGCCTTTTCCCTTGCTTCTGCAACAATTTTTTCTGCCTCTTCTTCTGCTTCTCTAACCCTTATTAACGCCTCTGCGATCATTCAACCACCTCTTGCTTTCTGCATGGTGTGATAACAAGAGGGATAAATATATCTATTCCAACCCGTCTAACGAGCCTCTCAGTTACGCTACCGATCATCTTTCTCGTAAGGAAGTCTTTTCCATAAGATCCGAGGAATAGGACTGCCACATCTTTATCTTCTTTTATCTCCTTTAAAATTTCCTCGGGAACCCAGCCTTCCCTTAGCTTTGTCTCAACTTCTATACCTTCTGCTTCTAAAACCTTTTTTCCCTCTTCAAGAATTTTTTCACCCTTCTTCTTTAAATCTCCGTAGAGCTCCTTAATTCTAATACCGAGCAGAGAGGATATTCTCTTAGTTTCAACAACATGAAGAAGTTTTACCTTAAGATTAAGCTTCTTTGCAAGCTTTGCAACGCTTGTAAGCAATAAAGGACATGCCCCATCTGTAGCTACAAGTATTTTTTTCATTCTTCAACCTCCCAAGTGGATAACCAAAACCAATGTTGACCTCATCGCTATTTATAAACTTTTCGCCCATCTACATGTCCACGTGAATATATAAAAGTTTTTTGTATATAGAATATATAAAGTATAGATTGAATATAGATTTATGCAACAAAGGAGACCAACAATATTAACCAAACGTTACAACTTGAGCTTACTAAGAAAGGGTGTTGACATTGATAGACGAAGAATTCAGAAGAAGATACCCCAATCTTGCAAGAGAGATTGAGGAAAATCTTATGAGTTTAAAAATAGATGGTATTAGGAGTAGCATTGAAGAGGCAGAAAAAGCTGCAAATATAGAGCACTACGAGCCTACAGTTATAGATTTTCTCAGAAGGTGCGAAACCGAAGAGGAGGGTCTTGAGGTTATTGAATATCTTGAAAAGAGGGGAGAGATAAGCAGAGAGTATGCAGCAAAACTGAAAATACAGCTACTAACAAAAGGGATCAGAAGTTTTGGTCCAAAAAAAGAACCCGGATACTACTACAGGTTTTTTGGATATAAAGATGAAGAAGATTAGCTCCAGAAGAGCACCAAGAATATATATCCTAAGAATGTTGAGTAGATCATGTATGGTAAGCCATACTTCATGAAATCTATGGATCTTATAGGATAACCGACTCTTTCGGATATCCCAGCCACGACTATGTTTGCAGATGCACCTATGAGGGTTCCGTTTCCGCCGAAACATGCTCCTAAGGACAACGCCCATATAAGAGGTGTCGCATCTATTCCTACGGTTCTTGATATTGTATCTATGAGAGGTAGCATAGTAGCTGTTAAGGGTATGTTATTTATAAATGCCGAAAGGAATGCCATAAACCAGACTATAACCGTTATTGCCAATAAAGTATTTTCTCCAATAAGATTAGATATTGAATAAGCAAGCTTATCAATTAATCCAACATTTTCAGCTCCTCTAATAACTACAAACAAAAATGCAAAAAAGAGTAAAGTGGGCCATTCTACATACTCTAACACTTCCTCTATAGTAAATTTCCTTCTTCCAACTAAAATTAAAAGTAAAGATGCACTTGTAAGTGCTATTATTGCTATATTTAGTCCAAGCTTTTTTTGAAGCAAAAACATTAGAATTAATATAAACAAAACAAATAATGATTTTATAAGCAACATCTTATCTTTTATTAAATTTTTTTCTGAAATGCTTCTTAGCACGGCTTCGTTAATCTTATTTTTTTTAATATAATCTTTTGTGATAAGGTAGAAGTATGGTATTGATAAGGTTAGGACAAAGACTACTAAGGGGAGCATTGTGGGCTTATTTTCATATATTATAAAATCTGAAAAACTTAGGTCCGCATAAGCAGCGATTAAGATGTTCGGTGGATCTCCCACAAGTGTTCCAGTTCCTCCTACATTTGATGCTAAAGCGATGATTATTAGTATGGGCACAGGATTTATTTTTAGTAGGTAAGCAACTTCTATAAGCGGAGGTGTTGTTAATAGAACTGTTGTTACATTATCAAGGATCATTGAAGAAAATGCTGTTAGCATTGCAAATGATATCATTATCAGAAATAAATTTCCCTTAGATTTCTTTAAAATTTTTACCCCCAACCACTGAAAAACTCCCGTATGCGCTATAATTGATACAATTATCATCATTCCTAAAAGCAATCCTATTACCTCAAAATCTATTGCAAGAATAGCCTCTTCCCACGTTAAAAAGCCGAAATACGTTCCGGCGAGAACCATTGCAACCGCACCTATGAGTGCAGCAACGGTTTGATGAAAAACGTCGAATATTATGAGAAGATATGTTACCAAGAATATTGCTGTTGCTACATAGAAAGACATGTCCGCCTCCATACAACAATCTTCTCCAAAAGCTGACGTTCTAATTTATAATTATAAATCATTAAAATTTGTGATGCACCTTAACAGGGTGGTGGTGCTTTAACTGCATGTTTAAAGTTTTCTTTAATAAATCTTTTTTAAATTTTTCAAATATACAATAAATTCTAAAAAACAACAAGCTTTTTTATTGTTCAAAATAATTTTTTAAGTTTCCTGCCTAAAAAGTTCAATTTGAAACATGCACCATGTTCGAAAGGTTTAAAAATGTGAAGGTATCATTTATTTGGGGTTTCAACATAAGGAGGAATAAGCTTGAGGTTCGATGTCGTCATAATAGGCGCTGGACCCGCTGGTCTCTTTGCCGCTTATGAACTCTCCACAAAAAGCAATCTCAAAGTCCTCATCATAGAAATGGGTAAGGACGTTGAAAAAAGAGTGTGTCCAATGGAAAAAACTGGTGAGTGCATAAACTGCAAGCCGTGCAATGTTATGAGCGGTGTTGGCGGTAGCGGAGGCTTAAGCGATGGAACGCTGAATTTAAGACCCGACATAGGAGGAAATCTATACGAATACATGAGCGAGGAAGAAGCTTGGGAGCTTGTAAACTACGTTGATTCCATATGGATAAGGTTCGGTGCTCCAAAAAAGCTATATAAGGCGACAAGCAGAGAGGAAGAGGAGCTTTCAAGAAGAGCTGCAAGTGCCGGGATAGAGTTCATCCAAATACCTCAGAGACACATTGGAAGCGACTACACGCCGAAGGTAATAGCTAATATAAGAGATTTCTTAAGAGAGAAAGGAGTTCAGTTTATGCTTGAAACAGAGGTCGTTAAAATCGAAAAAGATGGGGTCATCCTTAAAGATGGAAGAAAAATAGAATCTAAGTATATAATCTCAGCCCCGGGAAGAGCTGGTGCAAACTTCATGCTTAATCAGGCAAAGAGGCTCGGAATAAAGTTTAGACATGGACCTATAGACGTCGGTGTCAGAGTGGAGGTTCCAGCGATAGTTATGGAGGAAGTATGCTCTATAAACAGGGATCCAAAGTTTCACATAATTACAAGAACATATGACGACTTCGTTAGAACATTCTGTGTAAATCATAGAGGTTTCGTTGTAAAAGAAACATATAAAGGATATGTTGGTGTAAATGGTCACAGCCTAAGAGATAAGCAGACAAACAATACAAATTTTGCTTTTCTGGTTAGAATAGAGCTTACGGAGCCTATAGAAAACTCGACGGTTTACGGAGAGAGCATTGCAAAAACAGCCACAGTTCTCGGTGGCGGGAATCCTCTGATACAGAGGCTTGGAGATTTAAGAAGGGGTAGGAGAAGCACTTGGAATAGGATAAACAGAGGACTCGTAAAGCCTACGCTGAAGAGCGTTACGCCCGGGGATATAAGCATGGTGATGCCGCACAGAATTGTTACAGACATACTTGAAGGATTGGAAAAATTGGATAGGGTTATCCCAGGAGTCGCAAGCGATTCAACGCTGCTGTATGCACCAGAAATAAAATACTACGCAATGAAGGTTGAAGTTAACAAATATATGCAGACAAACATTCCAAATATATTCGTCGCTGGAGACGGCGTAGGCGTTTCAAGAGGACTTATAATCGCAAGTGCAACCGGCGTTTTAGCTGCAAGAGGCGTTTTAAAAGAATTAGGTATCTTGTAATTTTTAAATCGCTCTTATATCTTTTCTGGTTGGTAGCTGAACAAATGCAACATGATTTTAAGCTTAAAAGCGAGAAGTTTCAACTAAAAGGGTTATAAGGCGTTTTTAAATTAATGCGGGTATTTCATCTTTGAAGGCTTTTCCCAACGTTATTTCAGAGATCTCAGAGACTTCCGCTGTGCCAACTAATTCTACGAAAATTAACATTCAGGGGTCAAAATTGAATGAAGCAGTAGAAGAGCTTAATAAAATGGTAAAGTTTAGTTTAAACGGAAAATACTTCTATACTACTAAGGGAAGCAGACTTTTAAGGATTTTACCAATAATAAGGAAGAGAAAAGTATTTACCACGAGAGACATAGCCAAAGAGCTTGGAGAAGATGTAAGGAGAATATCAGACGTCTTAACATTATTATACAAGAGAGGAGCAATTGAGAGAACACCTGTAATATCCTTAGACAGGAACGTAAGGGAAAGAATTTACTACCTGAAAGGCTATGAATACTTAGTTCCAGAGTATTTACTAAACAAATTAGATCCAGATGACAGGAAGTTTATTGAAGAGCTTATTTTTTCAAAGACTTTGAAGAGTAGCATAAGGCTAGAAAAAGAAGGATTCAGAAACTTCAAAGTCTTAAACAACTTTGTAAAAGTAGGCTTAGTAAAGAAGAAGACTATACATCTTTGGCACGAAAACGATAGATCCCTAGTAAACGTATTCTATTCACCAAGGCTAAAAGAAAAAGAAATTGAGAGACTTATAGAGAAAGAAAAGGAAATACTAAGGGAATACGTTAAAAATGCTGTAAGGAACGGTAGAACACTTGAAAAAGAGGTAGAAGAGTTAGCATGGAAAATAACCTTTAAGCCTGTTGACGTAAAGAGAAACCAAAGGATAAAGCTTAGAAATGGCATTGAAGTAGAGTTCGATGTTATAGCTATTTTTAAGCCATTCATTAAAGATAAACCAATAGGCTACTGCTATGGCAAGTGTTTAGTTGTAGCGTTTAGCTGCAAGGAGCTCGCAAGCGGTAACTCAGTTCTCGAGATAGTAGCGAATGCAAGGGACATATTCCCTAATGCTATAGTTGTCTTGGTTGCAGAGAATATAACAGAAAGCGTTCTAAGAGAAGCAGAAAAGAGGGAAATATTACTTATAGCAAGTAAAAAGCTCAAAGAGTTAAGAGAATTAGCAAAGGACTAACTAACAACGATTTTCCATAGTTCCATGGATAAAGAAGAAAAAATAAAAGTATTGGAACTATTGTATCAATCTGGCATTGTCTCAATACCATATATTTTTTCAGTGCTATACGAGAAAAAAGATGCATGCTTAGACATTAGATTTAAGAGAAGAAAAATAAAACAGCTTCAGCGGTTTTTCAATGAGCTACATGACTTAGGAATCGTGAAAAAAGAGAGATATGGGAAGATTGTTTTTTACAAATTAAACGAAGTCCGCAAGGACATAATTAGCTCGGTAATTAAGACAAAGTATTATTCAAAAAAATCAAAAAGGTCAAATTCGCTTCAAAAGCTTTTTTACATCGTAAATTCGTTAGATAATAAGGAAAATTTAACGGGAAGAATGAAAAATATAGATATTTTAAGCAATACAATAATGCTAAATAACGATGTCAAAGCGAAAATAATAAACGAATTTTTGTATTATATCATGAACATAAACAATAAAATCGTTATTTTCAAAAAAACGGAAGATAAACATGAAATAACAGAGGACGGCTCAGTTATTCTATATGACCAACCAGAGTATTTAGCATATGACTACAGGGTAAGGTTTAATTCGGCAAGATGGTTCAAAAATGTAAACAGATTTATAAGAAATGCATTTGAGGAAGCAGGAAAGAGATTTAAATGGGCAGTTCACATAACTTTAACGGTAAATCCTAAGAAGTTTAACAACCACGTAGAAACAGTAATAAAAGCAAAAAAGCAATTAAACAGTTTTTTAACAACATTACGTTATCAGCAAAAGAAATTATATGAAAAGGGCTTAAGCAAACATAAAAAACTATATTATTTATGCTTTACAGAATTCGGGGAAGAAAACGGGTTAATACATTTTCATCTTATAGTTTTTGGAAGAAGAAGGATAGCAGATATTAAAAACTTAGAAGAAAAGAAATGGAAAATAGGCTATGTAAAAGCGAAACAATTAGTTTATAAGCGTGGAATTGGATGGACTTACCCCAAATGGAAGAACCGACCAAAAGATTTTGACAAAAGAGTTAAAAAAATTTTAGGCAACAAATATAGCTTTAAATTCCCAATTAAGCTATATTTCTACTTCTCATTACCTAAGATGAAGAAGAAGGATGATAAATTAGAGAAAGATGATTACGATGGCTTAGATCCTTACTTTTTATTAAATTATGCTTTATTGTTTACATACAATCTAAAGTATATCACTTACAGCAGAAACATTTTAAAGTGGAACGTAGAACCTTATGGAATAAGATATATTGACCTTCCAAATGATAACTATGAATTTTTTGCTGTATGCTATGAATGGGATCTAAAAACAACTTTTATTGGAAAGTATAGCTTATATGATTTGCTGTTTTATTCGGATGCTTTTATCATAAAATCGAAAGGAGGTTGAGAACAATGACAGAAACGTATGGATATTTTTGCCCAAAATGCGAAATAAGGTGGGTAAGATATCTAAATAAGGGAGAATTTTTAGCTTGTGGTTGTGGGGTAAAAAAGGAAGATGCTCCATATATATACAGAAAGCACTATGGAAACGATAGAACGCAAATCTACATAAAATTCAAAGACATAATAATAGAAAGAACCTTTAAAACAGAGGAAACGAAGAAAATAGAAGAAGAATTAAAGAAGCTAGTAAAAGGAAACAAATACGAAGATTTACTAAAGAAAGCGATAGAAAACGCTTTGTATGGAATGAGTCACTACGACCACTATTGGGTAAGGTGCAGAAAATGCAAACACTATCTAGGAAGACTTAGAAAAAGAAAATGTAAGCTCCACAGATGGCTTAGTATTGGTTGCAAAGATTTTATAAAAAGAAAAAAGCCATTAAATGATATAATAGCAATATAGAGGTGAATAAGATGCCATTCAGTAGAAAAGAAAGAAAATTTCTGGAAGAACTACTTAAGCTTAATAAACCAAGTGCAGATGATGTAGTAAGAGCATTTTACAAAGTTTATGGAGAGAACAATCATGCAAACTATCCTTACGTAGTAAAGCATAGAATAAAAAAGAAAGTAGAACAAATGGAAGAAGATTTAGAATTATACTACAAAGTTCAGCATATTTTACAGCTATTAGGCTACTGACAGCAATTATAAGCAGAATACCTATAAACTAACGGTCTTAATTTATCCTTATTTTATATATTTTAAGAATGAAATAGGATTTTTGATATCTGCTGCCTGCTGAGCTCCTGCAGGATCTTGCTATGGTCCTATGCACATTAATTAATATTTTATAATGTAGTTTATTATAGATCATAAGTTTGTAAGCGCTTCTGGAACTTCCGGAAACCTAATCAGAGCCTATAAGCTCTAAGCTGCAGATGTCTAACAACAATCTGTAAGAATGGACCATTATGACAACTATATGTAAGATATGCAACTGTTACATGATTATGCACAACCATATAAATAAGCATAAATTAAGCTTAATATTCAAAAATAAGGAAATTAAACAAAAATTGTAAAAAGTAACTCACGCCAAACCGTTGGTAACAAACCTCAGTTACTTTTATTAATATTAAAAAGATGTATTATAAAGCATGGGAAAGAAGATCACGATCACAGGCTCTAAGATATTTGATATAGGTTATAGATACTTCTTAGTAGAGCAAGCTTTAGGCTTTGGAATAGAAAGGTTTAGAGCTGTTAATTTAAGAAAAGAAAATAAATTATTAGTTTTTGTTGAAGGAAATGAAGAAGCTTTAAACGAGTTCGTAGAATTTGCTAAAAATAATTTTCCTAAGGATGCTCAAGTAGATAACATTGAAGTTGAAGACTACAAAGGCTATGTTCCAAAAGTAGATCAGTTTTTGCTTTTGTTTAATGTCCAACAGTCAAGAAAGTTTATAGAAATTGGTAAAGAGGTAAGAGACGAAGTTAAACAAACAAGAGAAGAGCTTGGCAAAAAGATAGAAGATGTAGGGAAGAAGGTTGATAAAGTAGCAGACAAAATAGATGAGCTAAGAACAGATCTAAAGAGCTATATGGATGAAAGATTCAGAATAATAGAAGAGGACATAAGAAAAATAAAAGCAAAATTAGGGATGATTTAAATGCAACAAAAGAAAACTAAACCAAAAAAGCAACAGAAAAGATTTTTCTCATTTTTAGATGATCTTAAAGGGGAAGATGTAGAAGTAATAATGCATAGCGGCATGAAGTTTGAAGGCAAAATATTAGATGTAAGCGATTTTGAGCTAAAATTTAAGCCTAAAGATAAAGAAGAAGTTTGGTATATACATAAAAGCCATATAGCAATTTTAAAGCTTAAATTTTAGCTATACGTCTCAAAGTTCTTAGCTCGGTAACTAATTGTAAAATCAAAGCTGAAATATTTTCAGTATTATATTCCTTTTTTAGTTCTTCAAGCTTCTTCATAGCTTCATCGTTGAGATATACACTTACGCCCATAGTCGTTTATATATACGGCAATTGTATAAAAATCTTTCGTCATCTAAGATTATCTTAGAAAATCTTAGAAAGTCTAATATTATCTTTAAATTCCAAAAGAAAGGTATTTATAAGGTATTTTTCAGAAATTATGTTGGAGGTGATAGCATGAAATTTAAACATATTTTATTAACTTTTGTCTTGGTTTTGGTAGCGATTTCAAGCGTTTCAGCAAGCATATATGACTTTGAGAATACCAACGAAATTCAGTTGTTCGAACAGCTAATGATAGACAGCAACAACACTATCTCCACATTAAATACCAGCTATGCAACTATAACCGTTACTAATGGCTTAGTAATGCTCAAAAGTTTGGACAATATACACATGCCGGCAATAGCAATACCCTATCAGCAGGGGCAAGTCTATGCCGTTGAAGGTAAAAACCTAAAAATCGGAGTTATAGCGAACAATACACTACAAGGAGCAATAGACATAATTGACAGAGGATATATATACTTTGATAGTCAAACAGCAGCAGTATTAACCGATGGAGCTTTCAGCATAAAGGTATTTTCAACAACACCAATAGAGAAAGTTGTTATATACTCAAAAGATGGTTTAATAGATAAATTAGCCATTGATACACCAAAAACAGAGCTAAGCAGCGGTAGCCATCTATATCAATGGTCAGGAACTACAAGCGTAACAAAAAGAATAACACTAACTGCTGGAGCAAGATATAAATTCTATCTGGTGCAAAGCGGAGATACTGATGCTTTTCTGTTTAAACCAAGCAATCCAAATTATGGAAGTGCATCTGAATACCAAAGCTATCATTGGCTAGTTAATAATGCAGACTTTAAGCACTACATAGGAACAAAATACTACACAGCACCAGAAAGCGGAACATATAAGCTCGTAATTAAGATTTTATCAGGAGACAGCTGGAGCTACACTATTGATTGCATATCAGGATGTAGCAGCAATACTCCACCTCCGGATAATAATCCACCGCCAAGCCAAGATAATCCAGCAGGAATAGTAAAGAACATGGATGATAAAAAGAAAATGCTGCTAATTGGTATCGGAGCTTTTGCAGTAACGCTATTTATAGTGTTCTTGGCTGGAGGGAGAAGAAAATGATGCATATATTCATATTACTAATTTTATTGGCTATCCCTACTGCTGTTGCACAGGAATTACCCATACAGCAGTTTAATAATGAAATAGAAGCTTATCAACTGCAACAGGCACAGCTTGCACAGCTTGCAGCTCAATATGATCTAACCAAAGCCATAACAGTTTATAGCGGAGTATTGTTTAATGGATGGAAAAGCTATGGAACTATAGAGATCCCCAAGGATTGGAAAAAGGTCTACCTAATAATAATACCCACAGAAGCCCCAAGAGCTGATGTAAGAATATATGCAATGATTAATGGTCAGGAAGTATTAGCAAATGCTCCCTTAGGAGCAACAGTAAGCGTTGATATAACTGATGCTCTATCTTCTACAAGAACAGCAAGCATAAATATATATGCTTCAGGATCAGTCAGAGCAAAAGTTCTCGTAGCTCCACCAAATCCAGCAGTAATGCAGGCTGAAGAGCTAAACAGCAACATCAAAAATACAAAATATATACTAATAGGTTTAGCAGGCATAATTTTA
Source organism: archaeon (assembly GCA_027051165.1). Lineage (GTDB taxonomy): Archaea > Hydrothermarchaeota > Hydrothermarchaeia > JALTZZ01 > JALTZZ01 > JALTZZ01. Next base: position 55,712 of record JALTZZ010000011.1, read on the forward strand.
GCAGCAATAGTTGTAACAGCAGGAAGAAAGAGGAGATAAAAATGATTGCCTTAATTTTTATTTTATTATTATTTCTAATGGCAGCAGTAACGGTAGTTGTCATAGATCCAATCAAGCTTGCAATAATAATGCTGTTTTTCCTTGGAGTATTTTGGGTATATCTTGCCCATGCCCATGGAGGGCAGAAAAAATGAAATTACTAATAATTCTACTGTTACTATTGCCAATAGTGTATGCTCAGGATGTAGAAGAGATAGAACTTGGAAAACCACCAGAACTAAGTAGCACAGGCTACACAATAAAAAAGGGAGAATATGTTACCTGTTGGATAAAGATGCCAGATAATCCATTAATAGGAGAAAAATATGGCGGAGCAGTAGGACTATATTCAACAAATCAGGACATCAGGATATACGCTGTTGCAAAGGGATTTATAAGACATACACCAAGGCTTGAAGTATATGAAAATTCTCAGCTAAAGACCCATGCAGAGTTCGAAGAAAATCAGTTTAACGAGGAATTTCAAGTGAGATTGGCATATTTAAACGATGGAACAATAAAAATAGGATACAGGTATGCAACAGTCACTGAATGGCAGATTTTGTATAGTGTTTTAGCAAAGTCTTCAATGTATTCTGTTAAAGGATTAAAAGCCTATAAATGCGAGAAAAGACAAATTGCACCACCAAGTCCACCAAGTAACGGAAACAATCCTTTTGATGACAGTGAACCTTTTGACAAATCAGATAACAAGAAATACCTACTTGCTGCAGGAGCTTTGATAATAATAGCATTAATACTGCTGGTGACAAGAAAATGAACGAAGTTTTGTTTTATATTTTATTTAGCATTCCATTTGGCTTAACTCTATATTTAACTTTAGTAAGACACATAAAAGCTCATGTTATTGACAATAGAGACCATGCAAGATTCTTTTTATATCCATATCCTCCAAGAAGGATGCTTATTCTTCATAAGCTCGATGGAAAATTTAGCATATACTATGATGATCAAATAAAAGAAATAAAAGGAGATGAAAAAAGTGAAGTATCATGTAAAAATCATGATGAAGTAGATCATTTTGTTTTAGATGGAAATCTAAGCGATTACAGCTTAAAAGTAAGCATGTATGATGCAAGAGGAGCAAAAGGTTATGATAGTCCTTTCAGCTTGGCATGGCGATGGATCGTAGCAGCAAGCTTTACCGTATATATAAACTACATTGCAATGATAGAAGGCTGGTTCCCAAGAAATGGCGAACCCGACATGTTTTGGGCAATGCTTGGAACTATGGCTTTTTTCCTAAGTTTAATGTGGTTCCTAACGAACATTATTAGATTTCGAGATGAAACAATAGAATACATATATCTGCTCCCTAAATCAATAAATCAGGGGTTAACAGAATACGTTCATGCTCCGGAGCCTCTTAGCAACCTAAGCCTACCAAACTTTCTCAAAAGACTCGGTAAAGAAATTAAGGTAGAGGTTCCAAATGAGCTTAAAGAAGTATTTGAAAATCTAAAAAAGGGAAAAAAGGACGTTTTAGTATCAGCATTAAGCCTTACCAAGTTTTATGAAGCTGAAGCTTGGAGAAAAGCACTAAGCCAAAGCTTAGAGGACATGATGAAGCTAAGAAAAGCTGGAGAAACAATTGCTCTCATAAAGATGAAGGGGCTTATATATAGACCTGTAATGGTCTATGTTGTCATCTTTATATTGGGCTTAATTATTGGCTACATATTTGGTAACATATTTTCAATTGGCTTTGAAGAACCAACGGAGCATGCAAGGAACTTAACTCAAGTTCCCATCATATCACAGATACCACAGAACATAACACTACCTCAGCCTCAGCTACCGGAGCTCCCAGAGGCTCCTCTTAAACCTGCTCCTCCACCACCTCCACCAACGAGGTGAGACCCATGATTGAGCTTATAGCAAGCATAATTCTCATTGTTTTAATGGTTCAGGTCTTCATTATAATATATTTAAAGACAAAGAGCTTGTTTAAGGCATGGATATTTGCTTTAATAATAGGCAAAGCAATAGTTGTTGTCTTTTGGGCATTTGGTATTGAACACTCATTAGGAACTTTATACATATACAACAAAAGGAGTAATGAAGTAATATCCTTTGAGATTACTTCAAGTCATGTCATATTTTTAGCTTTTTTAAGCTCATTGATTATAAGTTTGTTTTGGTATGACATAATAAGATATGCTCCACCTTCATTGAGAAAAAGAATAAAAGATAAGAGGGGGATATAAATGGAGTTCTACGATGCACCAAAAATGATAGAATTCGGAATAAAGCTTGGAAAAGACAGCGTAGATAGAATTTTAGAAGTTCTCAGAAAAGGAGATCTAAAGGAGATATTAGCATACATAGATGAAGAAGCTGCAAGAGGATTATTTTTTGCTTTTGCTGATTTGGAAATTCACAAGAATATTGAGTATATTGCAAGTAGCAGCAAGAAACCTGAATATCTTGAAGTAGAGTTCCTAAGAGCATTTTCTCTAAGCGAGAAGATAATAAAATTCTCTACACCTAAGTTTGATCTTCAGGTGGAAAGAGGATGAACATACTAAACGTAATTGCTGGAGAAAAGAGAGTTGATGGAGTAGAACTTAGAACAATAACTATAATAGGAACTATGGGAAGCGGTAAAACAACATTAGCGAGACATTTAGCTTCAAGGGGCTACAGAGAGTTAACACAAAGAGGAGTTGATGACAGCAGAATATTAATAGTTCACTTTTATAGATCAAGCATAACCGCTATTCTCAATTATTTAACCGAAAATTTTGATTTAGAAGATATAGAATTTCTCTATCTTATAAATGACGATGCTGCTTATATGAACATGAGCAGAAGAGCAATGAATGATATAAACATAAATGATGCAAGGCAGTATATTGTTATTAGGCATAAGCTTGCGGAGAATAATTTTAAAGGCGTTTTGATTGCTGTTCACTTAACACAACTTTATTATTTGCTGGACAAAGTGTTAAGGGATTCTCAAGTTTTAATGTTTAAAAGCATGAGTAGGGATAATAATGAGAGGAAATATTTAGCTACACTTTTAGGTAGGCATTATTTTAGAGTTCTAAGAAAGATAAGCGATGATATAGCGTATGGGAACAAAGATAGGTATATAGAAGCATTAAGCAGAGCAGTTGCAGTTGTTGGTTCAAGAAGACTTATTTACGAGTTTAAAAAAGAAGATCCACCAAGAAATATCTATTATGAAGTATCTCCAGAGGAAATAAATATAGAACCTAAGATTACTTTGAACACTTTAAGGGATTTTGTAAGAGGTTGTGGGATACAGGCTAAAGATACAAAAATTTACAGGCTATATAAGCTGATTAATGCTTATTTAAATGGCTTGGATGTAGATATGCTACTTCAGGAGATCCAAGAGGAGGTGGAAGCTCATGCTTAAGTATGTAGTTATATGTATTATTCTCTGTTCCTTATTCCCTGTTGCAGCATCTGAACAAGAGCAGCTAATAAAAATGATGGTGGACAAAGGCTGGGACAAAGGAGTAGCAATTGTTACTGCTGATGGATACTATGGAACAGGCTGGTGGATTGATAGGAATACCATGGTAACAGCAGCACATGTAGTTGAATATAAGTATAAGACTGTTAGAGTAATTCATGGATATTTCGAAACTACAGGAAGAGTTGTCTCAATAGACCAAAAAAGAGACATAGCAATAATAAAAACCCAAAGCATGCCTAAGGATGCCTATATTTTTGTGATTGATAAAAGAGTTGAAAAAACGGAAACCGTATATGCAATAGGCTACCCTTATGAACTTATGCAGCTTGAGAGAGACGTTTACAGCCTAAGTGCAAATCCAAGAATAGCAAAGGGAACTATTAGCTGGATATCTCCAGATATTGGCATTGCTGAGATAACAGTTAGCGTGGATGCAGGTAACAGCGGTGGTCCGGTAGTAAATGAAAATGGTGAGGTAGTAGGCTTGGTAACTTTTGCTTTAAAAGGTAGGGCTGCTACCCTTTATTTTATAACATTAAGCAAGGAGCTTGAGGGAAATGTTAACTATAGAGTAGGATTAGGATTGTCTCATGAACAAAGAGAAATGCTTAAATCTATCGCATTAGGGATATTTATCTCTGTATTCACTACATTCTTAGTGCTTTATGGGTTCAGAAAGAGGTAATTTTTCAATTAAAAAATTATAAAGGACCTTAGCATTCTCTCTGGAGCTTTTAATAGTCCACTTTATACTACCCAAAATTTCTACAACACCTTTCTTCCTAACTATGCCTACTTCCTTAAATTTTATACCGTCTATCTGTCTTAAGTTCATACTCAGCATGTTATCCTTTTTTAAAATCAATCCAGAACGTTTATAGCAAATAAGCCTTTTATTTGTAATAACTAATTCACTATATTTTTCATCATTTACCACAAACTTCTTTAAATCAAACTTATATTGAATCTCCTCATTAGGCAATAAAAAATCTTGCAAACCTATAGTAAGATCACCATTAACCTTTATATATCAGTTATGACAATATATAACACAAAAATGGGAACGGAGGTGGAAGACAACATGGAAACACCAACAACCACCTGTAAGGATAAGTATGTACTTTTCTTATATATAAAAGTTACGGTCGTTTATGCGGGGGGAGGGATTTGAACCCTCGCAGGCTCTACGCCAACGGATCCTGAGCCCGTCCCCTTTGACCAGACTCGGGCACCCCCGCATATTCAAGCAGAGCTTTACCAAATCCATAGCCGAAGTATGTGCTCGTTATTCCAAGTATCTCCTGAAGGAAAGTTTTTTCACGATAATATACAATCTCAGGTTTTTTTGTTATATTTGCAAGCTTTTTCGCAATCTCTATGGCATCCTCCTTGGTTCCGACCTCATCCACAAGTCCCACTTCCTTTGCCTGAAGTCCAGTATACAACCTACCTTCGGCAATCTTTCTTACATAGTCTTTGCTCAAGTTTCTGTTATCAGCCACCTCCTCGATAAACATATCGTATATTTGATAGCTTATATTTTCGAGCATCTCTATTTCCTCCTGCGTTAGCGGTCTGTATCCGCTTCCCATGTCCTTATATTTCCCAGCCTTAATTACGGTTACATTTATTCCAAGCTTCTTTAAAAGTCCAGAATAATCGGTAAATATTGATATAACCCCTATACTACCGGTTAAGCTCCCCTTACTTGCAACTATATAGTCACATGCGCTTGCAATATAGTATGCACCGCTTGTGCCTATCTCGCCAATCCAAGCAACAACTGGCTTGTTTGACTTCTTTATAATGTTTGCTATCTCATCACTCGCCACCACGCTACCGCCGGGACTGTTTATTTCTATCAGTATTGCCTTAACACTGTTATCGGATAACGCCCTCTCAAAGAACCTTTTAAACTTCTCAGGTGTAGTTGCACTCGTGCTAAAGAACCCCTCTTGTTCGTCGAGGGATATAACCCCTTTAACCTCTATTATTGCTATTTTTTCTCCACCAACCTTTTCCCTTGGAGAAATCATATATACAAATACTATTGAAATTATAAGAAGGCTGAATATCATGAGTAGAAATAAAAATATTAAACGCATGTTAACACCACCATTAGGAGATACCATATTAACATAGTAAAAGCTGGAGGTGATTGGTTGGGAAGAATAAAGACAACGCTTATAAAGAGGGTAGCAAGAGAACTTGTTGAAAGGTATAGGCACATGCTTACAACAGATTTCGAAAAAAATAAGGAAATTTTAAAGGAAATTTTAGTAACACACGACAAAACAATGAGAAATAAAATAGCCGGATACGTTACGAGACTCATGAAGAGGCAAAGCTCATAGATATGAATCTTGGTATTGATATTGGCGGAACAAACATAAAATTTGGATTTGTAGAAGGAAAAAAAGTTAAAAAAAAGAAAATTATAAGAGCTAAAAAAGGAGAAATACTTTCCACAGTTAAAGATTTTATCCTAAAAAATAAGGATAGATTTGATAAAGTTGGATTGGCTGTTGCTGGCTTTCTTAAAAAGAATGGTGAAGTTGTATTTTCTCCAAACGTTAGAGAGCTTGACGGAACAAACTTTAAAGAGGAGCTTGGTGATGTTGGAAAAGAAATTCACGTTATAAACGATGTCAATGCAATGGCACTCTGCGAGCTTAAGTATGGATACGGAAAAAAATTTAGGAATTTCGTTGTCATAGCAATAGGAACCGGCGTTGGTGGTGCCATAGTTCTCGATCGCAAGCTGTATCTTGGCAGCATGGGATTTGCGGGTGAAATAGGGCATGCAGTTGTTGATATTAATGGGAGAACATGCAAATGCGGGAGAAAAGGATGTTTAGAAACTTTCTTAGGAAGAAAATATATCCTCGAACTTTCAAAGAATATTATAGACAGAAGCTCCTCACTCTATGGAAAAGATTATGATGTTGTCGATATATATCGAGAGGCAAAGAAAGGGGATAAATGTGCCTTGAAGGTATTCGATATTGTCGCAAGATATCTCGCAGTTGGAATAGTAAATGTTTTAAACATTTTGGACATAGATGGTGTCGTTCTTTCTGGCGGGATCTCAAACGAGATCTTATTGAGATGCCTCAGAATGCACTTGAAGGATGAAAAAATCGTTCCTAAAAACTTGGAAGTCAGAATAAGCAGATTTAGGAACAATGCTGGCATAATAGGGGCTTCAATATATGCAGATATGAGGAACAAGTCTTTAAAGTCATTAGATAATCTATCATTTTTATAAATTATGTTTCTTAACTTTTACTCATGACTTCCGAAAATTATTTATATTTCATAAGGTCATTCTTATAAAAGTAAACTCATATCTCCCACCCCGCAGCATATAAAATATTTGGGTGTTGTCTATGAACAGAAGGTTTAAGCTTGATGATAAGGATAGGATGATAATATCTCTTTTATCTAAAAATCCAGAAATGAGTCAGAGTGATATAGCGAGAGTTGTTGGTATAAGTCAGCCTTCCGTTGGCATAAGACTCAAGAGGCTTCAAAAAGAGGGAACGATATCTATTGTCGCAGGAATAGATTTTAAAAAAATAAAGCTATATTTAGCTAAGGTTGAAATGGAGGCTAAAAATACTGTAGAAATAATAGAGAAATTTAAAAACTGTCCATACTTCGTTAATGCCTTTATAACATCTGGAAAGAAAAATCTGTGCATATTCTTCATGAGCGAAGATATAGCAACATTAGATGCTCTTGTTGATAGAAATCTGAGAGGAAATCCGAATATAAAGAACGTTGAGATGAATCTCGTTGTTACACCGATATCAAGCTTCGTTCTGCCGATTAAAATGAAGATAGAGAAGAGGGACGTTGCACCTTGTAATTTAGGCGTTGACTGCAGAGAATGCATATACTATAAGGAGCATAGATGCTTAGGTTGCCCCGCACTTGGGCATTATAGGGGAAACTTCTGGAAGGTTGAATAGCTAATCTGAAGATAGATCCTCGCCAGCGTAGAACGTCTGCTGAACAGCGTTATATAGGTCTTCCATGCCAAAGTTTTCCTGTGCGGAAACTGGGGTAATATTTCTATAAAGCTCCATTGATTCAAGAACTCTAAATATTTCCATATCAACCTGCTTATTCTCCATATTAAGATCATCGTAAAGTGAAAATGGATCGCTGCTCCATGAGATTATTTTTTCAAGCTCCTCTTCACTCAAAAGATCAACCTTGCTAAGTATATTTACCTGTGGCAATCCAAGCCTAAAGTATGTAGAGGCTGAGAGAAAAAGCATGCTCACATATCCGCTTGGCGTCTTAGAAATTATGGGGTCAAACAAAAAAGCTACTAATGAATTTTCTCTTCCAAGAACGTCAATTATTATCTTTCCAGATTCCCTTAGGGTAAAGAGCTCCATCTGTCCGGGGGTATCTATTAAAACGTATTCAACGGGATACTCTTCAATAGCCTTTTTTATTTCATCAGCTTTTGTTGCTATAAGGTCTGCACATATAATCTGCGCACCGTTGGGTCCAACGTTATACATATCCATGACTCTGCTTATGTCTATCCATTCCCTAACATCAACTTCGCATGTATACGGTATCCTCTCCGCACCGGGATCAAGGTTCACGGTTATACAGTCCAAACCCTGCTGATTTAACCAAAGCTGGAACGCATAGGTTAGCGTTGTTTTTCCAGAACCAGCACTTCCTATGAAGTATATATTCACCATAGTTTTTTAATAAGTAGATTTAACTTTAAAAATTATGAACATATACTTTGGAGAATATGAGTTTAAAGTCTTTGCAAAAGTATATAAGCCAGCGGAAGATTCCTTCATGCTTGCTGAAAACTTAGAGATAAAAGCCAACGATAAAGTTCTTGACATGGGAACGGGATGCGGAATACAGGCAATAGTGGCAAGCAAAAGTGCAAAAGAGGTTCATGCATGCGACATAAATATACAAGCAGTGAGATGTGCGAGATTCAATGCAGAGAAATATGGTAGAGATATCGAGGTTTTCTGGAGCGATCTCTTCTCAAACATCCTCGAAAGCTACGATGTCATAATATTTAACCCCCCATATTTGCCGAGAGAAAGAGATGAAAAGAAGGATATCGAAACAAGAGCATGGAACGGCGGAAAAAGTGGTAGAGAGGTCTTAGATAGGTTCCTTGAAGAGGTTCCAGAGTATTTAAATAAAAATGGCAGACTATTCCTTGTTCAATCTTCATTGACAGATTTAAATAAAACCATAGAAAAACTTAAAAATTTAAATTTTAAAATAGAAATAAAGGAAAGAAAAAGGTTTTTCTTTGAAGAACTCTATGTTATAAAAGCTGTAAAACGCTGATACTTGATAAAAAAATAATATAAAAGATTAAGATATATAAACAGACAGCATGCCAAAGTTCATTACAATAGTAAGGAAGGATATAATTCAGGAGTTTAGAGATAAGCAGACATTAAATACAATGTTCCTGTTCTCATTTTTAACCGTAGTTATTTTTAGCTATTCTCTTTTCGAAGTATCTTTTGTTCCTCATCTTTTATGGATCATAATACTTTTTGCAAGCCTGCTCGGTCTTTCGAGAGCATTTTTTAAAGAAAAGGAAGTAGGAACTCTTGAAGGTCTGCTAATTTCACCAATATCCCCTACAAGCATTCTAATAGCAAAGATAATCTACAACTTTATACTCATCCTTATAATTGAATTTTCGCTGTTCATTCTCTTTTTAATCTTCTTTGAAGTGAATTTTGGAATCTATGGTTTTTTATTTACACTTTATGCAACTCTCGGCTTTGTTGTTGTTATTTCAGTTTTTTCATCTTTCCTTTTAAATTCAAAGGCAAAAAGCATGATGCTCCCAGTAATATCAATGCCTATAATTTTCCCACTTCTTTTAGCAAGTATTTCCGGATTGAGAAAGATTATGGACGGCAATCTTGATATCCTAAGCGAAATAAAATTAATCACATCATATATAGGTATCGTATCTGTTATTTCTATGTTAACGTTTGAGTATGTAATTGAGGATTGACCTCCTCCGCCCTCTAAAGGGCGAGGCTTTCTTAGCGATGTTTTGTAATTTTTTTTAATTGGTTAAATTTATCTACGTATGCGATGCTGCCGCTTGTAATCCTTGTATACTTACTGGTAATCTATGGAATGTATAATGCTCTGCTTGTATTTGGACCAATAGACTTCTATGGAAAGCCTTGGGACAGCTACAGAATCGTCTTCTTCCACGTTCCCGCTGCTGTTACAAGCTATGTTGCGTTTACTGTAACCCTCATCTTCAGCATTGGATATCTTGCAAAAAGAAAGGTTACATACGATATTATAGCAAGTAAATCGGCAAAACTTGGGCTTATTTTTGCCACGCTTACGCTGGTAAGCGGAATAATATTCTCTAAGGAAGGCTGGGGTGCTTATTGGAACTGGGATCCAAGGCAGACAACGATGCTCATTCTCTGGTTCGTGTATGCTGGTTATCTCGTTCTCAGAAGTGCAATTGAGAATGAGGAACAGAAGGCAAAGGTTAGTGCAGCCTATGGAATATTCGGATACGTTACTATACCGCTGACATATCTATCAACGAAGCTCTGGTTTTCCTTACATCCGACAGCAAGCAAGTTTGGATTATCTCCAGCAATGAAACCTGTTCTCGTGATAATGATAATTTCGATGATAGCTCTATATGCATACATGTTAAGGATTGAGGTTAAGTTGGAGAAGCTGGAAAGATACATAAAGGTGAGGGTATATGGGCTATGAACCCGTGTTTGCTGTAGCCGTTCTGCTCTGGACGGGGCTTATAGTATATCTCATTACGCTCGATATTAAATTAAGGAAACTTTCAAAACTCATAAAAGAGGTTGAAGAATATGAAAATAAGTAAGAAAAATTTTAAAATATACGTGGGAGTTGTGGTTGTAGCTCTCTTCATGCTTATAGGGTTTAGTGCACTCTTCGGATTCTTAAGCCCCACTCTAAGCGTTAGTGAAGTTTCCGAAAAATATCTTGGTAAGGTTGTTCAAGTTCATGGTTACGTTGTAAAGGAGAGTATTTCTTGGGTTCCGGGAAACTTAAACTTTACTATGACGGATGGAAAAGCGTATATAAATGTTGTATACTATGGAACCTTGCCAGCAAACTTTCCTGTTGGGAGTGAGATAAACGAAAAGTCGAAAATTGAGGTTCTTGTTACTGGAAAGCTTGTTGATAAAAATACTATTTTAGCCAAAGGTAGTAAATCTCTGCTCGTTAAGTGTCCAAGTAAATATCAAGAAATTGAAAAAGAGGTGAAAAAGTGATAGGTAGTGTATTGCTCTACAGCACATTCTTAGTGAACGTTCTTGCAATAATCTTAGTAATCTTAAACAAAAATAAAATTGCAAAATATCTCGTAAGAATTTCCTTCTTTCTCCTTGTTGCTACAACGCTTTTGTTGGCATACTACTTCGTAACCTCCGACTTCAGATTTTTATACGTCTGGCAGTATAGCGAAAAAAACCTAAGCTTCTGGTATAAGCTCTCCGGACTATGGGCTGGGCAAGAGGGAACATACCTAATATGGGCAATTGTAGTCCTTGCCTCAGCCCTCTGGTATGCTGAAAAGTTCAACCTTGAAGATAGGGTGGCATCAACAATAGTTCTGCTCACCTCAGCTCTTTTAATAGGACTTGCTCTTCTTACAAACCCATTTAAAACGTTTCTTCAGTTCTTCGAGGAGCAGGCAAAAAACTTTGCAGTTCCGCTCAGCAACGTCATACACTTTTACGAGCAACAATATGGCATGCCTTTTATGGGCGATAGATTCCCAGACGGAAATGGACTTAATCCTCTACTTAAAGACCCTTGGATGGCAGTTCACCCACCGGTAGTTTTCATAGGATATGGAACTCTTGCTCTGCCATTTGCTATGGCTATCTCGTATCTCTGGAGCAGATATCAAAGATGGCTCGATGTTTCACTTTTCTGGATAAGAATTTCATGGCTCTTTTTAACCCTCGGCATAGCTATAGGAGGATACTGGGCATACAAGGTTCTCGGCTGGGGAGGATTTTGGGCATGGGACCCTGTTGAAACTGCAAGCCTAATCCCGTGGCTAACTCTCACAGCCTTTCTGCATGCGTTTCACAGAAGATATGATAATCTTTCTCTCTTATTAATAAGCGTATCATACGCCTTTATATTCTATGCTACGTTTATAACAAGGAGCGGAATATGGGAGAGCGTCCATGCATTCGCAGAAACTGTCGCTGGCTTCTGGCTTGCACTTGCAATCCTAAATTCTGTGATTATTCCATCAATTTTAATAGGGGAAAGGATATTTAAAGGCTACAACGATGTCTCAAAGAAAGTTGCTTTCTCAATATTCCTATCTCAGGTAATCTTCATTACATACAGAATACTAATCCAAGACTTTTCCATGATGAAGCTCTATGAATTTATAGCCTTAGCTGTTCTCTCCATAGGAATATTCTTAGGCGTATTGAGAAGTGATAAAATAAAAAGGGTTGCAGATGAGATTAAGAAAGAAGAAAAGAGAAAAGAATACGTTGAAATTAACATATTCTCAAGTGCTACAATGTTTACGATAACAATAATTCTATTATCAGTATTAGCTTTTGTCTCTTTTTGGGGGTTAACGCAACCAATAATCATTCAAGCATACTCTGGAGAAAAGATAAAAGTTACTCCAGAGTTCTTTAATACATGGAGCTATCCTTTTACCTATATGCTAATTATAATTCTTGTTTTGTGCCTTTCCTACAGATACAACAAAAAACTTTCCAAGATTCTGACCGTATCATCATTTGCTTTTTCCATACTCTTAGCGTTTATTTTGAAGTCCTATGAGCTTTTAATTGTAGGAGCATCAATTTTCGCAGCTTTTGCAAGCGTTCTCGTAATGCCAAGAGGTTATATATATCTATCTCACTTAGGCGTTGCACTAATCCTTATAGGTGCAATACTAAGCACAACCCTCGACGAAGAAAAAAGAATATTCTTCAATTATGATTTTGAAAAAGGAATTGAAAAGTCTGTAAAGCCAATAAATGATAAATATGGGATTAAAATTGAAAGTATGAGGATATTTCCTAATGAAAAGGGGTACATGACAACAGAACTCCTCGTTACTATTTACAAGAACGGAAAAGAAATCGGGAGCGGGACCACAGGAATTGTGAATGATCTAAAATGGGGAAGGGTGTTTAAAGTGTATATAGAAAACGATTTCCTTAGCTCTATCTATGTTGTATTTGAGGGAATAGGTGCCCATGGATATGAAAGCGAAGGAATAACAATACCGATAACGGTAATAATACACCCATATGTTGTTCTTTTGTGGCTCGGTATAATACTTCTTTCCATAGGAATACTGCCGAGAATTCTAAATAAAGAATAATATTTGAGATATTTTTGTCGAAAAATTAAAAAAATCAAGCTTAAAATTTTAAAAAATTACTGAAACCCTATTATTGTTGAAAATGATTATATTAGCTCAAAACCGCTAAATTGGTAAAAAAATTTTGTTAACTATATAGGGTATTGTGTTGTAAGATATAATCCAAAAATGACGGAAATACTATATAACCCTCTTGTGGGATGAGTGATGCAAGGAGGTTAGTTTTTCTATAAAAACAAATTTTTCGAGAGAAACTATTCATTCTTATAAAAGGACGTTTGCATTAGAAACAAAGCAAAATTTTCCAGACGAAACGCAGAAAGATTTATATAGGGGAAGGGGTATTAACCCCTTCTCCGGTGAAAAACATGAAACATCCTCTAATCCCAGATTTAAGACATTCAACATGGAGGAATTTCAAACAAATCTTTTTGACAGCAGGACTGTTAAGAAAGAGTTGGCTAAAGCTTGGATAAAATCGGTTAAGAGGGCAGCTCTAATGCTTAGAATAACGATAACAGCGATATTCTTTGAGAGAAGCATAACAGATAGAGGAGCTTAAAAGTAATGGAGAGCTCAGATTAGAGCTGCAGAGATTCCATCTGCAGACGAAATATACAGCTTCCTCAGCAGATTCAGCGAGGATCAGTTCATAAAGCTTTTATCAGTTATAAACAGGTTAAGCAAGAGGAGCTCGATAAAGCTCCTCGATACTACCGATGTAAATCTGTTCAGAGAGCAAAAAATATAAATGGGGCTATGCTGTAGGCAAGGGGTTCTATAGGGGCTACAAGCTCGCTTTAGTCGTTGAATTTCCCTCTTTAAAGTCCAAGGGATTTATCTATACGAAAGCTCGCCAAACGATTCTAAACTTTTCTTAGAAATCGTCAAAGACCTTAAGAGAAGGAGAGTTCTGAGAAAGGTGACAGAATAATAGCTGATAAAGGCTTCTGCTCCCAAGAAAACTACTGGAAAAGCATCATGCACTATAAAGTCTTGCCTTTCCTAAGAGAAATCTTAACGTTAAAAGGATTAAGGGGGGATTTACTTACCCCTTTAAAGCCCTTAAGGATAAAGAGACTTTATGATAAACTCTTTTCCTCTTTCAAGAGCTTCTTGAGCTCTTGGAAGGAATTTAAGGCTATCAGAAGCGTTATCGAAGATCTGTTCAAGGTTCTTAAAAATTCACTCTCCTTAAAAGATCTGCACAGATATTCTAAACGTTCTGTTGCAAAGTTCACAGCTTTATATGTCCTTTTATTAGGCATATCTATGAGATTTAATACAAAGGAAAAGCTTCAAGCCCTTGCTGTGTCTTGACTCTGCAAGAGGGTTATGCAAATATTAAAGAAAAGAAGGATGAAAATCTTTTAACACTCCTAAGAATGTTCTCTGTTAGATTCTTTTTTGGAGGGCTTTTCTCTCTACTATTTGCAATTTTTCCACTATGAGCAGTTAAAAATAGAAGGAATAAAATAAAAATAATAAATTTTTTAAATTATAAAACTCTGCCGTAGCCGTTCAGCAAATCGTGTGCAAGAATAGCACCAACAAGCGAAGCTACCACCACCTGAAAAACAACCTCTGCCTTTGAACCTGTCCTTATAACACCTATGCCGTATCTCTTTTTCTTTGGCCAGAGCCAGTTTACCCCACTTGGATTAAGGCTGTCGCTTATTAAATGGGATATGTAGCCTACGAAGAAAAAGAACGCATAAAATGTGCTGAGGCTGAAGTAGTAGAGAATTGTGAGGAAAATCAGTGTGAAGATTAAGGTGCCGAATATGCTGTGGGTCCATCCTCTGTGCCTCGTAGTAGCCTCAACAATTTTTGATATCGGCAAAAAATAGCTTCTGCTTATAAAGCTTTTTGGATGATCTATATCAGGAAGCGTTGCAGAGAAGCCAGCTAATATATATGCAAGCACTGGCGAAGAATAGCTTTTTAAATTTGGCATTGCAATATAAAGAAGCATTGTGATTAAAATGCTGAAAGCGATGTGTGTTGTGTGCATCATATTATTAGCTAAAAATGAAAAACATGGTGAAATATTATGGAAATCGTATTTGCAGAAGAAATGGAATATAATGGTGAGCAGATAAAACCCAACTGGGCTTATGAAGCCTTGGGTGTAAAAGGGGACAGCATAGTAATATTTGTTGGCAGAATGAACGTTAAGCATGTTGTTGACATAGAAGATAAAATAAAAGGTGAGAAAATAGTTGGAGACAGAGTTCTCCATTTTGTAGCAGAGCATTTTGATGTTCAGCCTCCTTCACTTCTCTTAGCTTATACGAGGCAGAGGCTCTTTGTGACAATATTTAAAGATGTTCTTGAAAGGAGAGTAGATGTTTATATTGAAAGGAGAGGCGATGACCTCTATCTAAACGATAAGAAGCTGAGCGTAAGCATAGCAACTGTAAGCGCCGTTAGCATGAAGTTTCACTTTGGTATAAACATTAAAAGTTCTGGAATACCAGATTTCGCAACATCTCTTGAGGAAGCAAATATAAGCGAAGAAGAAGCACTTGAAATTGCTAAAGAAGCAGCTGATACATACGCTAAAGAAATTAAGAAGATATGGGACGATGTAAAAAAGACAAGAACATTTTGAGGTGAAAGTTTGTATTTCAATAAAATCTATAGTGCTTGGAGAAGCATACAGAGAGAGAAGTATGAGGCAATATACAAGATGATAAAGAAGCATGGCATAAAAGTAGGACTTGCACTTGATGTAGGCTGTGGACCTTTTTATCTTCAAGAATTTTTCGAAGAAAAAGGGTATTTTGCAGATTTCATATGCATAGACATTGATAAAGAGCTAAGCACGCTTAGATACAAATTTTTGTTCGCAGACGGAAACAAGCTACCGTTTAAAAGGGAAATTTTTGACACGGTCTTTATAATAGACTCTATACATTTTATTGAAGATTTTGCAGATATATACGGTGTTTTGAAGCTGAATGGACATTTGTTTGCCGCAACATTTGTAAATGATCATAATATCATTTCAAAAAAAGAAGAAATGGAAAGAAAGCTCAGAAAATTTGAAATAATTGATAACATTGTAAATAATGGTAAAGAAAAGGAGCTTATATTTCTTGTAAAAAAGAAGAGGTGAGAAGTATGGCTGAATATAAGCCAATAGACTATGTAATTTATGGCTTTATAATGCTCATACTTATATATGTAGCGATAAAAATTGTCTTTTCAAGAGTAAAACCAGACAGGAATTTTGCAATCTCGCTTATCCCAGCTATTTTTCTTTCAATAATAATAAGGGTAAGTGTTGATGCTGGAATATATGAAAAAAGCAAGCTTTGGAGTGTAACTCCGGGAGTATATGTTTTGGGCTTTATCTATGGATTAGCATATTTATATACAAGTTTATTTCTGGCAAAGAGGATTAAAATAGATTATTGGAAGTTGTGCCTCATTATAGGCTTTATCCCGATACCGTATTTTGCATACAACTTAGCTAAAAGTGTTGAATCTTTCTATTTATTTTTTGTTCCATTGACTCTTTCAGCATTAATATCAGCCCTTTATTATATACTGTTAAAGGATACAATCATAATGCGGGCAAAGGAAAACATACTAATAATTTATGCACACCTCCTCGATGCAACCGGAACGTTCATAGGAATTGATTTCTTCGGCTTCGGTGAGGAGCATATTCTTCCAGAGATTCTTATAAATATGGCTGGAACAGCTTTTATAATGATTCCGGTGAAGCTTGCGGTTATAACCGTGATTTTATACCTTTTGGAGAAGTGGTATTCCGAGCAGGAAGTAGAGGAAATATACTACAGAGTTGCGAAGCTTGTTATGTTCATAATAGGACTCGGACCCGGAATAAGAAACAGCCTTCTTTTAACATTATAACGGGGGATGATGGGGGCACTGGGATTTGAACCCAGGTCGGCGAGTTTCTCCCCGTGGCGTCTGGAGCCCGCCATGCTAGGCCGCTACACCATGCCCCCATCATGCTAACACCTAAACATTAACTACTTAAAACTTTAACTAAGATTTAAATACAACAGCACATCAATATTTTTCCATGAACAATGTGGAAAACCTTAAAAAAATCGTTGCAAAAGCGAGTGTTGATATCATTGAAAGCGGGATGCTTGTTGGTTTAGGAACAGGATCAACTGTAAAATATGCAGTAGAAGAAATTTCAAGGAGAAAGTTGAATATAGAATGTGTTTCATCTTCTTTACACACGGAAATTTTTGCAAGGAGTCTTGGCATAAAAGTAATCTCTATAGATGATGTTGCGGAATCTGGAATAGATGTATATATTGATGGTGCGGATCAGGTAGATAAAAACTTTAATTTAATAAAAGGCGGCGGTGCCGCACACTTCAGAGAAAAGCTCCTTGCAAAAATTGCAGAGAAATTTATTGTAATTGTTGATGAGAGCAAGCTTGCAGAAAGCCTAAACATGCCCGTGCCTATCGAGGTTGTTCCTTTTGCATGGAGATATGTTCTTAAAGAGCTTAAAAAAATGGGTGCAGATGCAAAAATTAGAGTTAGCAAAAAGTGGAAATATGGGGTTGTGATAACGGATAACAACAATTTTATATTAGATGCAAATTTTGGAACAATAAAAGATCCTAAAAAGCTTGAAGAAAATATAAATAAAATAACAGGTGTTGTTGAAAACGGTATATTCAAAAATGATTTAGTAAGCGAAATTTATGTAGGCACATCAGAGGGACTAAAGATTCTTAAGCCGGGGTAGCTCAGCCTGGTCAGAGCGCTCGGCTCATAGGGTGGCGTTCCGAAAGGACGCCTTCTGAGAAACCGAGAGGTCGCGGGTTCGAAGCCCGCCCCCGGCACTAATTTTTATTTAAATAAAATTAATAAATCAGAGTTTTATCTTTACTTCAACAGGCTTTCTCAATATTTCTTCTTCTGTTAAATAGCATGCTGGATCTTCTTGCCAAATATCCCCGTATACTGTCTCAGCCCTTATCCTGCAACCTCCGCAGAGTTCTTTAAAGTTGCATCTACTGCATTTACCTTTGAGATATTTAGCCTTGTTTCTTAGCATATTTAAAAACTCATTGCTTTTATCGTTCCATATCTCGCTGAACTTCCTCTCTTTAACGTTGCCCAAGGTTACATGACTCCAAAACTGGCATGGATGGACATCTCCTCTATAGTCTACGTTGGCAACTTTTACCCCAGCGGAGCAGCCACCGTGCATCCTTAGAAGCGTAATTATCTCCTCTGCTCTCTCAGGCTCTCTCTTAATTATGTAGTTGTATAGAAAAATACCATCTGCATGGTTATCTGTTGTAAGGATCTCTATTTCATATCCTTTTCTGTGGAGCTCCAGCGTTTTTTCTACTATAAATTCCATCATTTTTCTTCTCTCTTCCTTTGTTAGATCCCTCTCAACGATGTTTTTCCCTCTTCCAGCATACACGAGATGATAGATGCAGAACCTTGGAATACCCTCTTTTGCTGCATAGTCAAGAAGCTTTGGCAGGTCTTTGTAGTTGTCCTTTGTTACCGTAAATCTAACACCAGCCTTCAGCCCAACCCTTAGGGAGTTCTTTATCCCTTCTATAGCCTTCTCAAAAGCCTGCACTACTCCTCTAAACCTATTGTGTGTTTCTGGCATTCCGTCTAAGCTAACGCCTACATATTTTATACCAACATCTTTAAGTTTTCTTGCAACATCCTCTGTAATAAGCGTTCCGTTTGTAGATATAACGGTTCTTAAACCAACATCTCTTGCAAATTCAGCAAGTTCAAAGAAGTCCTCCCTTAAAAGAGGTTCTCCACCAGAAAATAGAAGAACAGGCACTTTCATGCTTCCTAAGTCCTCTATAAACTCCTTCGCTTGCTCCGTTGTGAGTTCCTCTTTACTTGCCTCGCTTTTTGCATTTATATAGCAGTGCACGCACCTTAAGTTGCACTTAAGTGTCATGTTCCAGACAACAATAGGTCTATTTTTTGTTGAAAACTGCAGAAGATGAGGTGGAATCTCAGTTGAAGATACCTTAGAATACTTTATCGCATCAGAGACCGTTGCCTTTCCGCAAAGAAGTTTTGTGCATCCTATCATTTTTAACCCTCAAACTTCTTATATGTTTTTTTGTATTCCTTAACACTATAAAGCATTATGTAATCTTTTATTCCAACTTTTTCAGAAATTTTCCGAACAATTTCTTCAACCTCATCTTTCGAATAACCATGGATCATTGTAAAAACATTAAACTCCCACTTGTTTGGAACGATCTCTCTTTCATAGCAGTGCGTTACCTCGCTAAAGCTTGCGAGCATTTTGCCTACTTCTTCAACCTTTTCTTTAGGAACCTTCCAAGCAACCATTGCGTTGGCTTTTATACCAACGAGCCTGTGTCTTATATTTGCACTTATCCTTCTCACCACTCCAAGCTCTTTTAATCTCTTTATTCTTTCAAGGACTTCTTCTTCACTAATTCCTATTTTTTTTGCAGCTTCTAAGTATGGTCTACTTGTAAGTGGAAAGTTGTCCTGAAGGATTTTTATTATTTCTTTATCTATATCATCAATCTTAAGCGTATCGTTCATCTATCCATCAACCTCCTTTTTAATAATCTGCAAGCTTTTCATGTTCACATTATTTGAAAGTAATAAAATAATTAAGAAAGTGTAATTACTCAAGTTCAGTTTCAAATAGATATTTTGCATTTAAAAGGGCATCTTCGACATCTTCTCTTCCTGCAATACCACCGTGCCCGGGATATATGTCTTTGAAATCTATTTTGAGTATCCTCTTCAGAGAGTTTATCAGCTCTCTTGGATTTCCACCTAAGTCCGTTCTTCCAAAAAAGCCGCCGGCAAATACGAGGTCTCCCGTTATTAGTATTTTTTCTTTTTCTTCAAAGAGACATATGCTACCATGTGTGTGTCCTGGTGTATGTATTACTCTGAATCTATGCTTTCCAGTCTCTATGATTTCATTTCCTTTGAGTTCCTTGTCCACCTTTATGTTTACTTTTTTATTAATAAAGTTCCACGTTCCATAGAAGCTTCCCTTTTCAGCCTCTTTAACATCTTCTCTATGAAGCATTACCTCAGCGTTTTCAAATAGTATCGTATTTAAGCAATGATCTATGTGTGCATGTGTATTTATTATGATATCTACATGTTTTGGATCAATAGTTTTTAAAATCTTTTTAGAATCTATTCCGGGATCTATTACAAGAATTTTTTCATCTTTGACTATATATGTGTTTGAGTCGAGCTCGCTACCCTCCAATATTTCTATCATTTAAGCACCTTTTCCAGCTCTTCTATAGACTTTATAAGAAGTTTCACAAGATTTTCATAGTCCCTGATACTTGCAACCTCTACGGGGCTGTGTATGTATCTCGTTGGAACGCTTACAACACCACTTGGAATTCCTTCTCTTGTCAGATGTATTGCTGTTGCGTCTGTTGTTCCTCCTTCGCCAACCTCAAGCTGATACGGTATTTTGTGCCTTTCAGCGGTTTTTATTAGAACATCTCTAACGAGCTTGTGTGCTATTAATCCCCTACCTTTGCTGTCAGCAATTGTTATCACGGGACCTTTATTTATCTCTACTGCACACTGCTCCTTGCTTATCCCCGGGTAGTCTCCCGTAGTCGTTACGTCAATGGCTATAGCTATGTCTGGATTTATTTTAAAGGCACTCGTTCTCGCACCCTTCAGCCCAACCTCTTCTTGAACCGTGCCTACGAAGTATATATCTAAGTCAGACTCCACACTCTTCGCAACCTCTACAAGGGCTGCACATCCAAGCCTATCATCGAAGGCTTTTCCCGTTATAAATCCGTTTTCAAGCTCTGCAAAGCTTACATCAAAGGTTACGTAATCGCCAACCCTAACTATCTTCTTAGCTTCTTTATCGCTCGTAGCACCTATATCTATAAAC
Organism: archaeon; assembly: GCA_027051165.1. Taxonomy (GTDB): domain Archaea; phylum Hydrothermarchaeota; class Hydrothermarchaeia; order JALTZZ01; family JALTZZ01; genus JALTZZ01. The sequence goes on from JALTZZ010000011.1 coordinate 76,550, forward strand.
ATATCGCTGTATTCAACAACCTTCTTTCGCTCCTCTTCTTTCATTAAATGTGGAGGCTTAGATCCTATTACACCCTTAACCTTTCTTCTTCCGTGAACTATAACCCTCTGGTTAAGAAGAGTCTGATCGAAGAAGCCACCTATTGTCGTGAACCTCAAAAAACCCTTTTCATCAATGTGCTTTACCATGAGTCCAATTTCATCCATGTGAGCTGTTAGCATTACCTTTTTTCCACTTCCACGCTTTCTTGCTATTAAATTTCCAAGCCTATCAACTTCAACGCTATCGCAATACTTCTCAAGCTCTTCCCTAAGGATATCCCTTACTTCGTCCTCGCTTCCCGGTATTCCGTGAGCCTCGCTCAGCTTCTTTATAAGCTCCTTCATGAACTATAAAATGATCATCAACATTTTAAAATTTAAAAAATTAAGACTCGAAAATTTCCTTCCATCTCTTATCTATTTCTTCCTGAATTCTCTGTATAATATCCTTTGATAGGTGTCTGAATCTCTTCTGCGCTCTTAGATACTCCTCGACAGGCTTTTTAACCGTTGGCTTATATGTTATTCTTTCTTTTCCGTTTTCTATTTCGTATAGTATCCACATTCCTGTGTCAACAGCAAGTCTTGCGAGCTCAATAGTTTTCGCACTATCGTATCCCCAGCCCGGTGGGCACGGTGCTAAAACGTGAATGTAGGCTGGACCTTTCACTTCAAGTGCCTTTCTAACCTTTTCCATGTAGTCAAGTGGAAAAGCAACGCTTGCGGTTGCAACGTAAGGTATGTTGTGTGCGGCTACTATTCTTGGCATGTCTTTTTTCGGTCTATCTTCTCCAAAGCTCACTTTTCCAGCGGGCGAGGTAGTGGTTGCAGCTCCTAATGGAGTTGAACCGCTTCTCTGCACACCAGTGTTCATGTAAGCTTCATTATCATAGCATATATAGACTACATCGTGTCCCCTCTCAAGCATTCCGCTTAAGGCTTGAAAACCTATGTCAACTGTTCCGCCATCACCTCCTATGGCTAACACCTTTACCCTATCCTTTTTTCCGAGAGCTTTGAGTGCAGCCTCAACACCACTTGCAACTGCTGCTGCATTTTCAAAAGCTACATGTATATACGGCACCTTCCAAGAGGTCTCCGGATAAGGCGTGCTTACAACCTCCATGCATCCCGTTGGTTGAACAACTATAACGTTTTTTCCAGCCGCTTTTAGTGCAAGCCTCAACGCCAAAGCTGCTCCGCAACCGCTGCATGCTCTGTGCCCCTTACTGAAGAGTTCCTCTTCGCTCACCTTTTTGAGAAGCTTCCTAAATTTAAAGCACCTGTTTGCACTGAGCTTTGCTTTGCACACTTTTCTGCACTTTACATAGCTCGGTATATCTGCTGCAACTTCCATGATCACCACCTCCTTAGACCAAGCCAGTAGGTTTCCTCTACTTCTTCTTTCTTTGCAAGCGTGCATATCTCTATCGCTTTCTCTATATCCCAAGGCGGTATATCCCTTCCTCCAAGCCCTGCAACGAATCCTATTACCTTTGCATCGCTTTTTCCATAGAGTGCAGATTTTATGTCATTGAAGAGTGCACCGCCACCGATTCCGGGGCTAACATTCTTTTCGATAACACCTACAACCTCTGCACCCTTCAGAGCATCTAAGAGTTCCTCCTTAGGGAAAGGTCTGTAGAGCCTAACCCTAACAAGCCCAACTTTGTATCCTTTTTCCCTTTCAAGTTTATCTATGACGTCTTTTATTGTTCCCGAAACAGAACCAAGTGTTGCTAATATTATATCCGCGTTTTCCATTTTATATTTTTCTATTAAATCATACTTTCTTCCAAACAATTTATAAAATTCTTCCTGTTCTTTTTTAACAACATCCTTAGAATTTTCCAAGGCTTTTACTTGAGAATATTTAAGCTCCATATAGTAGTTTGGGTCGGCAATAGCTCCCATTGTTACCGGATTTTCTGGATCGAGACTTATTAGCGGTTCATATTTAGGAAGATATTCCTCAACGAGTTCTTTGCTTGGAATCTCAACCGGTTCATATGTATGGGTTAAAACGAAGCCGTCCATATTTACCATTACAGGAAGAAGGATGTCTTTATTCTCTGCTATTTTGTAAGCCATGATAACGCTGTCTAATGCTTCTTGATTTGTTTCTACATATATCTGAATCCATCCACACTCTCTGCTTGCCATAGCATCGCTCTGATCGTTCCATATATTTATAGGAGCACTTAGAGCCCTGTTTGCGTTCACCATTACTATAGGCAGCCTTAAACCGCTCGCTATAAAGAGGACTTCATGCATAAGGGCTAAACCCTGAGAACTTGTTGCTGTAAACGTTCTTGCACCAGCTGCACTTGCACCTACGCACGCACTTAACGCACTGTGCTCGCTTTCGACTTTTATATACTCTGCCTTAAGCTCACCGTTGGCAACGAGCTCGGCTATATACTCAGCTATTGGTGTCTGTGGGGTTATGGGATAAACAGCCACGACATCAACATCACAGAGCTTAACGGCGGTAGCCACAGCTTTGCTTCCAGCCATTATATCCCTATAAGATTTTACCTTCTTTTCTTCAACAACTTCTTCTTTTAACATTAAAATCACCTTTATTTTTCCTCAAGAACCATTTTTATAGCTTCCGTAGGGCATTCGTTTGCACATATTCCACAGCCCTTACAGAATTCGAGATCAACATCATAATCCGCCTTACCTTTCTTTATAATGCTGTTTTCTGGGCAGTATATCCAGCAGCTACCGCAGTCTATGCACTTTTCTTTATCAAAAACTGGCTTAAAAGTCCTCCACCCGCCAGTTTTATATTCCTCGCTTGAAACCATTTTTTCATAAATTTCCTCTAACCTAAGTGCTTTAAACATCTTCCATCACCTTGTATGCTTTCTCAACCGCTTTTACATTTTTTTCAGCAATTTTAGCTGGCAGCCTCTTTCTAACGGCTTTTATTAATGATTCTAAGCTGAATTCTTTTGTAACTGCGGCAAAAGCGCCGATCATTGTAGTATTAACTATGGGAATACCTAAAACATCAAGGGCTATTTTTGTTGCATTGATCGTATAAATTTTAGCCTTTGTATTTAAATTTAGCTCATTTCCACTCTTTTCCGTGTTAACTATAATAGCTCCAGTATCCTTTAATCCATGAGTTACATCTACCACACCTATAAGCGTTGGATCTTGAACTATAACGTAATCTGGCTCGTATATATGCGACCTTGTTCTTATGAAGCTGTCGCTTATTCTTGCAAACGCCATTACCGGAGCACCTCTTCGCTCCGTTCCGAAGCTTGGAAATGCTTGAGCATATCTACCTTCGTAGAAAGCAGCTATTGCAAGGATCTCAGCAGCGGTAACGCTTCCCTGCCCGCCTCTACCGTGTATTCTTATCTCCTTCATCCCCATCACCTCATCCTCAGCGAAGGTGCTATAGTTACATAGCTGTATATCGTTCCAGCAGAGTTGAGCACGTCTTCTCTTGTCTTGCAGATTGCCACCTTTGGCTCCCAATTTTTCTCTCTTCCTGCTGTTACAACAAGGTCCACAATGCCTTTATCGAGTGCATACATGAGAAGAGCTGTTACAACACCACCGTCTTGTCCCTTTTTGAGGACCTCTTCATTCTTTGCTCTTGCTGCATATATCTCGATGTATTTTCCAAAATAATCTTCAGCCTTTACATCCTCGCTAAAGATGCTGTCCTCTATGACCTTCTTAGGAAGAGATACTCTTGGACACGCTAAGTAGCATAGGTTGCAGTTCTCTTCGCAGGGTTTAACGAGAGTTGGGAATCCCTCCTTGATTTCTATATGGTCACACACGCTTGCACATGTGCCGCATGAGGTGCAGTTCCCCTGCTCAACTATATCGCTCTCCAAATTACTGAAGTCCTTCCCTTTAGCTCCATTCTTCACGTCTTCAAGGCTTGAGAAGAAAGTCTTCACATGTAAAACTTTATAGCCAGCATTCTCCCTAATCTCTATTTCCTTCAAGTTGCTTTCCCTCTTATCTTTCGAAATTCTCTTTGCAATTTTAAGCTTTAGCTTATCGCTTACTTCTATGTATCCTTCCTTAACCGCTCCGTCGAATATTTCCTTTCCACGCTTCGTTCTTATTATTACTGTGCTCCACTTTATATCACTACCAACGGCTCCAACGCTTATATCACTTAGCTCTGCTGTAAAGTCCAAGCACACTTGGCAACCAACCCTTACGTATGGCTGGGACTCCTCGAGCGGTATTTCAAGAATTTTCTCCCCATTTTTCAGTCCTATAATCTTCCTCTTCTTTATATCAAACTTCTCTACTTCCTCCATTTTTACTCCATAATCGTCTTCAACGAGAGCCCTAAAACAAGAAAACATCCAATTTTCTCTACAAAAAAGACCAATTTTTAAATAAACATCATCTATCCAAGAAGCTTTTAGCTCATCTTTCAAAATTTCAACTTTCCTAAGACCTTCTATTTGACAGGGCAAACCTACCGTGGCGATCTTCATGCTAACCTCTCCTTCATATTTGTCATAATTTATCATTAAAGATTTTCCGATATATACAGAGACTCGACGATCATCGAAAAAGTTTTTAGAAACACATATTTAAAGTTTGCCCGCACATATCATGTTGCAGTTGTTACCTAATTCAAAGCTCTCTATGGGCATTAAAATTTTTATAAATGGATCGAAGCTGAACATAGGTTTTTCTGCATGCCACTTTATTGTAGATCACTTTAAGTGCTCAAAGCTGCACGGACACAACTACATAGTCAGCATCAGCATATCTGGAGAGAAAACCGATGAGAAAATGGGTTTTGTTTTTGATTTCTTAGAAGCAAAAAGAATAATAAAAGATATAATATCGAGGTTTGATCATAAAGTTTTAATTCCTAAAAAGAGTAAATATGTAAATATAATAGATTTGGGGGAAGAAATAGAAGTTAAAGTTTCAAAAAAAAGATATATCTTTCCTAAAGAAGACGTGGAGATTCTTGAGATAGAGAGTCTTAGTGCAGAGCACTTGGCAAAATTTATAGCCGAGGAGTTTATTAGGAAGATAGAGGAAGGGAATATAAAGGAGATCGTGGTTAGAGTTGAAGAAAAAGAGGGTCAAGGAGTTGAATATGTCCACAGGTGCTGAGATTGTTGAGATATTTTCCTCTATTCAGGGAGAAGGATTTTTAGCTGGAAGGAGGCAGATATTCATAAGATTTGCAAGGTGCAATCTAAGGTGCATATACTGCGATACACGGTATTCGTGGAAGCCTCATAATTTTTGCAGAGTAGAAAAGGAAGCTGGAAGCAGGGAGTTTTACGAGATAAAAAATCCTGTTGACGTTGATACGTTGATAAAGATTGTTGAAAGACTAAAAACTTGCGATATGCATAGCATCTCCCTTACAGGTGGAGAACCTCTTCTTCATGCAGATTTTATAAAAAAACTTCCATTAAAAAACCTATATTTGGAGACAAACGGAAGCTTGCCAGAAGAAGCAGAAAAAATTTCGGAAAAAATAAAATATGCAAGTGTTGATATAAAATTGAAGGAACATGGAGTTTCTGAGGATATTTACATAAAAGAACTCAAAACAATAGATATTCTGCGTAAAAAGGCAGAGACATTTGCAAAGCTTGTTGTCCTAAAGGGCACAGAGCAAAAAGACGTAGAGAAGGTTGCCCAAGATCTTGCGAGCATTGGGAACATAGACCTTGTTCTGCAGCCGGTAACAGCTGAAGAAGTTCCAAATTTTAGATATCTTCTAAAGCTCTCTGAGATTGCTGGAAAATATTTGAACAACGTTATTATACTTCCACAGATACATAAGCTATACAAGGGCTGGCTATGATTGCAGTTTTGAGAATAGGACACAGACCCGATAGGGATAAGAGGGTTACCACACATGTAGCACTTGTAGCAAGAGCTCTTGGAGCTGATGGAATATACATTGATAGAAACGACGAGAAGATAGTTCAAAAAGTTAGAGAAGTAGTTGAAAGATGGGGTGGAGAATTTTTTATTGAGGTAAAAGAAGATTGGAAAGAATTTCTCAAAAATTGGAAGAAAAAAGGAAAAATTATCCATTTAACAATGTATGGAATAAATATAAATGAAATTATTGAGAAGATAAAAAAAGAAAGAGGGGATCTTTTAATAGTTGTAGGCGCAGAGAAGGTGCCGAGATTTGTTTATGAAATCGCAGACTACAATGTTGCTGTTGGAAATCAGCCACACAGCGAGGTTGGAGCTTTAGCTGTATTCTTAGATAGGTATTTTGAAGGAAGGGAGCTTGAAAAAGAATTTAAAGGTGCAAAGTTAAAAATAATTCCACAAGAAAGAGGCAAAAAAGTTGTAAAATTTGATAAAAATAAATCTAAATCGGTTTAGATCAATCAATAGGTATTACGGGGATTTCGATTGTGAACTCGGAACCTTTATTTAGCTTTGTGCTAACGAAAACCTTGCCCTTATGCAGCTCAACGACACGCTTAACGATAGTCAAGCCCAAGCCGGTTCCGCCGTATTTACGGGTAGTGCTCGGATCAGCTTGGAAGAAGGGTTCAAAAATTTTATCGAGCTTATCCTCCGGTATACCGATGCCGGTATCTCTAACCTTTATAACGGCAGTATTGTCTTTTTTATAAGCTTCTATAAAGACCTTACCACCATCTCTATTAAACTTTATTGCATTATCTATAAGATTTAGAAGGACATGCTTAAATTCAAATTTATCAACGTAAATGTCGAAGCTCTCAGCGTTAACAAAGATATTAACTCCACGATTCTTCGCAAATTCCATCTTCTCCTCAACAGCCTCCCATATTAGATTCCTAATGTTCACCTTCTCGTATTCAAGCATTAATCCCTTCTTCTCAACCTTCGCTATCGTTATTAAATCGTCTATTATGTTCAAAAGCCTTAATAAGTTCCTCTTTACAAAAATTAAATGCTCCTTTATCTTTGCAGGATTTTCTTCCTCAAGTGCTATGTCTATTGCCCCCTTAGCTATTGTTATCGGTGTCTTCAGCTCGTGACTCACGTTTGATATTATGTTGCTCTTAAGCTCATCGAGCTTCTTAAGCTCTCTGTAGGATTCCTCAGCTACCCTCAAAGCATGGACAAACGGAGTTACGTCTTGGGATATAACGACAATCCTTTTTATTCTATTGTTCTCATCGAACAGAGGAATAATAGAAATTCTTAGATTAGTATCATCTTTTTCTAAATCAACAACGACTTTCTGGCTTTTTTTCTCAATTATTTCTTTAAACGGCTCTTTTAGATGCTCTATCTCTATAATAGATTTTTTTGACTCTTCAGGAAGCATTGAGCAGAAAATGTTGTTGCATGCGAGAGGTTTGCCGTCTTTATCGAAGATGCCTATTCCTACTGGAATCTCCCTTATAAGTGTTTCAAGCTCCTTTATTTTTTCGATGTAGCTGTTGAAGAGCTTTGTATTTTTTATTGCTATTGCCGTTTGCGATGCAAACATCTCTATATATTTTATATCTTCCTGTGAAAAATCTTCGCAGCTCTTTGAATATACAACGAGAACACCAAGAATATCGTTTCCATAAATTATAGGCACAGATATGTTGCCTCTGTATAGCTTATATAAATCTTTACAGATAGATCTTTCATGCACACACTTACTGAAATCACTGCACTTTTGAGTTGTTTTTGTTTTTATAGATAAAATTGTTGGGCATAAATCGTTTTCTTCAAGCAGAATATTTATATTTTCGACTTTGCACTTCCCATAATATGCTATTGGAACTATATTCCTTTTCTTTTCATCCAAAATTCCAAGCCAGCAGAACTCAAATCCAAGAACATCTACGATAGATTTGCAAACCGTTTTTCCTATGCTCTCGATGTCGAGCTGCGAAATTATCTGCTTATCTATGTCTATGATGCTTGAAAGTATATCTATATATCTTGATATCCTTTTGCTGAGAGTTTTAAAGGCATCATTTAATTTGTATATCTCCCTTGGATGATAAAATTCTGGTGAAAAGCTGATTTCTGCTTTTTTGTTTTTAGGAAGATTTTCAACATACTCTTCAAGAAGCTCAACAAACCTCATAAGAGGCTTAGAAGCACCTATATATGAGCTTAGTGCTATCAGAGATCCTAAGACAGCGGCAGCTAATACAGCTACAGCCGTATTTTCATATAAATTATAGACGGCAAAGGGCAGAAGTAGTGTGGATGTTACAATGATTAGCAGAATATGATGTATTTTTAACATTTGATTCACCTAAACTATTCTCAAAACTTTTATCATGGACAAATATTAATATTATGCTTCCCAAGGAAATATTGGGTCAAAATAGTTTAAAAGATCGTCGAGAAATTCATCCTTGAACGCATCCTCATTTGTTAGGATGATGAATCCTTTTGAGAGAGCCTCAGCTACATGGCTTGCAATTCCCTTAGTTTTTAAGTTGTTTTCAAGGAATCTCTTTAAATAAATTGCAATATTTGTGTATCTTCTTCTCAAATAAACGAACCAGCTGTCGTCTCTTATAAAGGGCTTGCATAGGCTTTCAAGAGCTTTTTCGTATTTTTCGAGGAATCTTATTTCGTTTAAGCTGTTTACCCTTGGACCCTTATGCAGCTTTGCACTCGGTATTCTTAAACTCTCAACCTCGAAGAGCAGCATAACCTTATTTTTAACGAAGAATGTTGAGTCGACGAGCTTAAAGTCGGCATTTTTTATAGCATTTATAATTGCTTTCATGGATTTTCTCAGCTGCGGATAGAGAATATCGTCAACAACATCTGGCTTTTCAAATAAAACAGCAACAACTTCCGTTCCTCTCTCCTTAAATTTCCTTAAAACCTCTTCTTTATCAGCTTTTCTTTTATTTGGAAAGAAAAACTTTATTTTTTTATTATCATCGTATTTTAAGAATTCTTTTGCTGCATAAATAAATTTATAAAAATTTTCTTTAGAGAGTGCACTTGCAACGTTTCTCCTTACATCGGTAGGATCTATGAATACAAGGGCATCGTTTTTAAACCTTTCTCTTAAATGCTCTATGATTTTATCTTCGATTTCCGTTATATACAAAAATTCGTTAAATTTCCATTTTTTTGCATTTTCTAAAAGGTTTTCAAAGCTTCCAAACTTTATAATTAGCAGCTCACACAAATAGCCAGAAAATCCTTGGACTTTTGCCTCAGCTCCATATATTCCAATTCCCTTTAAAAACTGCTTTAAAAGCCTCACCTCATCTTGCTTACCGTTTATGTGCTCTTTTACAAAGCTGTCGTGGAAAGGAGTTCTATCTACGGCGGATTTAAGCTTCTTTGTGCTTTCTATTTTATAGCATGGGACTATCTCCACGGCATAGCCTTTATAGTATCCCCTGACGTAGGGATGCTGGGCAAATCTCATTTCGTATCTTTCTAAAACTTTTTCTCCGATATTTTTTATTATTTCTTTAATTTCATCTCTGCTTTTTTCTTCTTCAAGAAAAACAAATATATCAAGATCTTTTTCATATTTAAGCCAAGTATCTCTTGAAACAGAGCCGAGAAGCTTAGCTTCATAACCAGCCTCATTTATATTTTTAACGATTTCTTCTGCTATTTTAAGAATTTCTCTTTTTTCTTCCTCGTTCGGCTTTATTTTTTCTAAAACGATCTGCCTATACATAACCTATTTTTAAATACTTAACTACATAATAATTATGAAGTTTAGGAGGATAAGAAAAGAGGAGCTTGAAATTATTAAAAGATGCCTAATTAAGGACTTTGGTGTTGGCAGCGAATTCTTTGAGTTCCTTAAAAGGAAGGTTGTGATAGTTAGCTCTGGAAGAAAAGAGGTTTTTATTACAAATAAAAAGGTTTATGATATTTTAAAGAAGATAGGTGAGGTGTATATAGCTGGATTATATATTGGAGAGATAAAAAGAAAGAAGTTTATCCCAAGCCTTGAGCTTGCCTATATATTAAAAAAATATGCAAAAAATTTAATATATGTGAATGAAAAAAGTGAGCAGCTTTTTTTATACGGAAGAGATGTATTTAGAGAAGGTATCATAGAAATTAGAGGGGAAAGCGGCAGATGCATAGTTTTAAATAAATTCGGAGATGTTCTTGGAATTGGTGAATTCAGAAATAACATTGTAAAAAATTTGGCTGATAGGGGGCTTTACTTAAGAAAATATGGATAATTAGCAGAAAAGGTAAAGGGGTTACGTTTTTATATAAAAATTAATTTAACTGCAGAAGAGGTGGTGGAATGATAATTGCAAAAACAAAAAGCATGGAAGAAATTGAGGACATGCTTAAGGATTACAGCAGAATAGCGGTAATAGGCTGTGGAGGTTGTGTAAGTTTCTATAGAGTAGGATCAGCTAAGGAAGTTGAGGAAGTTTCGAAGAATCTTGAAAAAATTGGTAAAAAAGTCGTATATAAGGGAATGATAGCAAGGCAGTGCTACATAGGAACTGAAGATGAGCTCGGTTCTTTGAGCGATGAGGAGATTCTTAAGAAGGTATCCCGTGCCATAGGCAAAGCAGAATACGATTTTGAAGCTATCCTTTCATTAGCATGCGGCGTTGGTGTGCAGAACATGTCGAGGTTTTTAAGCAAGCCCGTTCTTCCAGCACAGAACACATTCTTCATGGGCATAAAGAACATGGATGAAAACAAATACAACGAGTTCTGTATAGGCTGTGGAAACTGCATACTGCACTTAACCGCTGGAATATGCCCATTAGCAAGGTGTCCTAAGAGCTTGCTCAACGGATCTTGCGGAGGAATATTCAAAGGCAAATGCGAAGTAGATAGGGAGCGTGATTGTGCATGGGTGCTTATATACAACAGGCTGAAAGCTATGGGAAAGCTTGATAATATAAGAAGAATTTTCGAGCCTAAGGATTTCTCAAAGGCGAGTCATACAAGAAGGATTGATATCTGAGGTGGTGGTAGTGCAGGCTTATAGCGAGCTTATGAAGTCCCTTAAATCGGGAAAGTTTACGATAACTGGTGAGATAGACCCACCTAAGGGTGCTAATAGGGAGAGCATAATAAAGCAGGCAAAGGAGCTAAAACCCTACGTTGTTGCTGCAAATGTTACAGATAACCCACTTGGCATAGTTTTCATGGGAACCCTTGCGGTATGCACGATAATGCAGAATGAGGTTGGATTGGAAGCGATATATCAGGTTACGTGTAGAGATAGGAACAGGATTGCACTTCAGAGTGACATTCTCGGAGCTTCAGCACTTGGAATAAAGAACATATTAGCCCTTACGGGAGACCATCCGAGGCTTGGAGATCATCCACAGGCAAAGCCCGTTTTCGATTTAGACAGCGTTCAGCTTGTAAAGATGATAAAGAGGCTCAGAGATGAGGGTAAAGACTTGGCTGGAAACGAGCTTGACGTTCCACCTAAGGTTCATATAGGCGTAGGGATAAGCCCGGGCTTAGAACCGCTTGAGCTTGAGATAATAAAGTTTGAGAAGAAGGTTGAAGCGGGTGCAGAGTTTGCACAAACGCAAGTTGTATACGATACGAAGGTTCTTGAAAGGCTGAAAGATGCCGCATCGCACTTAGATATACCAATTCTCGTAGGCGTTGCTCCTTTGAAGTCTGTAAAAATGGCTAAGTTCATGCAGGCTAACGTGCCGGGGATAAGCATACCAAAAGAGATAATGGAGAGGCTTGAGAGGGCTAAGGACGTAAAGGAGGAGAGCATAAATATTACGGCAGAACTTATAAGAGAAATAAAGGAGATGGGTTTTGCCGGCGTTCATATAATGCCAGTTGGAATGGACGAATACGTAGGGGAGATGATAAAAAGGGCTGGTATTTAATTTTTTATATTTTTCTGCCAAAGTTTTGCACGACAAATATTTCCAATCTCGAGAGAAAATATCTGAACGTTAAGAAGGTAGATTATCTCACCTCCTTTCGAAGTCCAGAAAAACGAAAAGGTAAAGAAGTTCTACAATCAGCTTTTGAGAGCTTTCTGGGTTCTTGGAAAGAACTTATGGCTGTTAGAAGCGTTATCGGAGATCTGTTTAAGGTTTTCAAAAATTCTCTCTTCTTAAAGAGTCTGAACAGATATTCTAAACGCTCTGTAACGAAATTTACAGCTTTATGTGTCCTTTTATTAGGCATGTTCGTATCTATGGTATTTAATACAAAAGAAAATCATCAAGTTCTCGCTGAGTTTTGATTCAACAAGAGGGTTATATAATTTTAGCTTTTTGAAACATGTAAACTACATTAATGTCATCGAGAATTGTCATTAAATGTTTGACATGTTCGAATGATACATAATGAGACGATATCGTTACAAAAATTTTTAACACGTTATTTGACATTCATGATGATATGAAGAGAAAAGATTCTAATCATTATCGTTATCGATTTGTTGTTGAGATGATTGATAATAAGACTGTAATAACAGAAGTTCATGTTGAGACTCGAGAGCGAGTTATGATATTCCCTACAAATGGTGTAGATTTTGAAAAGAGAGATGAGATTTTAAATAAAATAAAAGATTTAATATCTATAGG
>JALTZZ010000012.1 GCA_027051165.1 archaeon
GATAATTTTGATGGAGATTTAGAAAATAATAACAATTTACAGAAATTTTTAGATGAATTTTATAGAGAAACTATAAAATATTGTAGTGAAAAGAACTATGTAGATGTTTTTAATAATCCAATATTTTTGTCTATAAGTGGAGAATTTAAGAGAGTAAATGAACTTTATGTTCTTGACAACGACTACATTTACAGACTTTTCCAAGAAGAAATTAAAAATAAAGTTTTCTACTCAAAAGATGAAAATTTAATAAATGAATTAAAAAATAAATTAGGGATGAAAAGTATAGATGAAAATAAAAAAGAATATAGAAATAATCGAAATGGGAAAACGTTCTGAAAAATTTAGAAAATATTATGATAATTACCTAAAAGAATTCTTTAAAGATGAATTCAAGGTAGATGCTTTTTATAACTGCAAAATTTTACTTTCTATAAAGTTTGAGGATTTAGAAAAGAAGGTGGATGAACTTTATTACCACGAGCTTAAGAATGGGGTGTTGTATTTATATGCAGAAAACGAGAGTGATCTCGGAGTAGCTTTTAAAGACTTTTTAAAAGATAAAGAGAAAGATGCTAACTTTTTCGTTAAAAGAGATAGCAACATCGTTGAAGCTGTTAAAGAAATAGCGGAAATATTCAAAGATTATTTGCATGAAAATAAAGATTATGTGAAAAGAAAAATTGAACGAGTAATAAAAAACAGAAACCTTAGATATGACATGTTTCCTACTCTTGAGAGAGAAAAAACAATTAAAGAAAGGACGTATGAAAAAACTGTTACTTCATCTTATCCACAGACTATTGTTGATGTTTTTGAAAAAGGAACCTTCTCGGATTTAATGTCTATACATACGTATAAACCTAAAAGCAGATACGTAAGAAAAATAAATAACCAAGATAATTATGAAAGTTTATTAGAAAGCACTAAAGAAGAAATTCTCAATGAGGCAAAAAGAAAAATAAAGGGAAAAGAATGTGAAATATGGCTTGCAGAAAACAAAGAAATCGTTAAAAACGAATTTTTCAAATATACAGGTTTAAATGCTGATGATGTGAAGTATGTAGATGAACAAACTCATGATTTTGAAATAAGAGCTAATAATGATGTTTATTATATAGAGCTTAAATGTATATTATCTACCAGACCTGTAATATTTTTAACATCTGATCAGTATAAGTTTGCTAAAAAACATGACAAAAAATGGCTTCTCCTTGCTTATTTTGAACAAGAAAATAGACTAAAGTTTTATAGATTTGAAGAGATAGATAAAATAAAAGAAATTGATAAATATCGTGTTGATTTCTCAAAACTCTTTAAGGAATCATAAACTTTTAAACTTCGCTAAAAAAGCATTAACTTTATAATTAGAAAAATAAGTTTTAGATTTTTTATATCATAGTTCCCATCAAAAGCGATATTGCAGAGGAGCATGTTTTTAAATCGCCGATACTTTAGCATAGAAAAAACAGAGAATCTTAAATGTAACTAAAGAATAATTCTTTACTATTAATAATGTGATGGAAACTATGGTTTAGTAAAATTAATGGAAGCTTGGCAAAAGCATTGTGTAACCCTTCTCTTATTTTAGAAATGTTAACACACAACAATAAATATTTAAACGATATCAAATAAAAATAATAAGATAAAATCATTAACACAAGGGTTTTTGAATGTTTGACAGTGTGATTCATATGTGCACATGCATATATTAAAACCTAAAACTAATAAATTGTTTGTCGTTATCTAAATCAAAAGGCTTAGTAAGGAGACATATTCATCATGATAAATTATTATAAATAGGTGTTGCCCATGAGCGATATGAACGATCTGGTAGTATACAAGACCTCTGTTAAGGAGAGGGATATATTTTATGAGAGGAGATCCCCTACTGAGAAAAGAATTCTTATTTTTAAGAGCGACGCTTGCACTGGTTGCGGAATATGCGTAGACGTTTGCCCAAGGGAAGCCATAGAAATAAATGTCATAGGTGCTTCTCAAAGTCTAAATGCTCCGAAGCTTATTTTCGATCCTGAAAAGTGTTATCTCTGCGGAATATGCTATAATTTCTGTCCTGTTGGTGCGATAGATTTTAAAATAGAAGGTTCATCAACGAAAAATATTAAAAGAACTTCTTTAGGAAAATTTACTTTTATACAAGAGAAGTGCGACTTTAAGGATGAGGAAAAGAAGATAATGTGTGACGATTGTGAAAAAGTTTGCCCAAGAAGTGCAATAAAGGCTACGGTTGAGAATAATAGAAACACTATTAAGCACGACGATAATGCATGCGTAAGGTGCGGCACGTGTGCACTTACATGTCCGAGGGATGCAATAGAAGTTACAAAGCTCTTCCTTGGAGAAATTTCCGTTGATTTAGAAAAATGCCAAGCATGCGGTGTGTGCGTAGAAGTTTGTCCAACAAACTCAATAACAATGCCGAAAAAGAATCCTTGGGAGAGAACGGACAAAATTGTAATTAACGATGTAACATGTATATACTGCAAGGCATGTATGAATGCATGTCCAGTAAATGCAATAGAAGTAAAAAGAAAAGCTGCAAACATAGAAGTTGATGAACACGCTCCAAATTATAAAGCTTTGGAAAATTCAATAGAAAAGCTATTGGAGGATTAATACATGGGTATGAGGCTCATAATAAATGAGGAGCTCTGCGTTGGTTGTGGAAACTGTGCAGTTGTATGCCCTATAAACGCCTTAGAGCTCTCAAGAGAAGGCGGTGCTAAGATAATAATAAGCTCAGGCATAGCAACGTCTCACGAGGACTTTTGTGAAGCGTGTGGAACCTGCTTAAAAGCATGTGCGTTTGGGGCTATAGATATAGAATGTAAAGAAGTAAAATCAATAGACAAAGCTGAGAAAATAGATGAGAAAAGGCTCTATGATATAAAATATATGATATATGAAATGCTGAAAAAAGAAAAACTCAGCATAAGTGATATAGCTCAAAGGCTTGGAAAGAGTGCCAAGGAAATATTTCCCCATGTCTACTATTTAAAAGATGCTGGCTTGATATATGAGCATAAAGATAATGAAATAACATTATTTTCAACAGAAAAGCCTAAAAAGATGATTAAAGAGGAAGAAAGTGCTGTTGAAATAGTTGTTGATGAAGAAAAAGCAAAAACCCTTTATAAAAATCTTGAAATGGCAATAAGAACATTTTCTAAAGTAAAATCGAGATTTCTGATTGAAAGGGGAGATGTGGAAAAAATAAAAAGCGAACTTAGGAGGGAGACTAAATGAAGGTTATACTTATTACTGGAAGAACGTTCATGCAAGGGGTTGGCATGGAGGCTGGAAAAGACAGCGACGTTTATAAAGAAAACGCTGCTGTATGCTACATAACCGTTGATGATATGGACAAACTTGGAATAAAAGAAGGGGATAATGTAAAAATAAAAACAAAATATGGAGAGGTTGTTGTAAAAGCTTTAAAATCAAAGGATGAGCATGATGGGATTGTTTTTATACCCCTTGGACCTTGGGCGAATGCTGTTATGGGCTATGAGACAGACAGTGCTGCAGTTCCCACTTTTAAGGGTATAGAGGCTGAAATAGAGAAAACAGACGAAAACGTTCTAAGCTTGGAGGAGCTTATAAGAAAAACATACATCGAGGGGTGAGCCAAATGCATTATACGGATGTTGTGTGCACGTTCTGCGGAACTCTCTGCGATGATATAGAGGTTACCGTAGAAGACAACAGGATAATTGATATAAGGCATGCATGCAGGGTTGGAGCTTCAAAATTCTTTAAAGCAAGCGATATAAAGCATAGGAGAACAAAACCGATAATTAGGGAGAACGGTAGAGAAATTGAGGTTTCGCTTGAAGAAGCTGTGGAAAAGGCAAGCGAAATACTTGCAGATGCTTACAGACCCCTTCTATATGGATGGAGTTCGACGACATGTGAGGCTATAAAGTATGGTGTTTTCCTCACAGATCTTGTTGGCGGTATTATGGATAACACGGCTACGGTATGTCATGGACCAAGCGTATTAGCCTTTCAGGAAGTTGGATATCCAAGTTGCACCCTTGGGGAGGTTAAAAACAGAGCGGATTTAATAATATACTGGGGCTCAAATCCTCTTCATGCACATCCGAGACATTTATCAAGATATTCATTTTATCCACGCGGATTCTTTAGAGAGAGGGGAATGCAAGATAGAGAGCTTATAGTTATAGATGTTAGAAGAACAGATACTGCAAAGATTGCCAACAAGTTTATAAAGGTTGAGCAGGGGAAGGACTACGAGCTCGTGAGTGCACTAAGATACGTGCTTAACGGAGGAGTGCTGAAGAAGGACTATGTAGCTGGAGTCAGCAGAGAAGAGATATACGAGCTTGTTGACAAAATGAAAAGCTGTAGCTTTGGCGTTCTTTTCTTCGGCATGGGGCTAACGCAGAGCAGCGGAAAGCACAGAACGATAGACAACGCAATAAGCTTGGTGAGGGATTTAAACAGATTTACGAAGTTTAACATAATGATGATGCGCGGGCATTATAATGTTACCGGTTCAAATGAAGTTTTAGCTTGGGAAACTGGCTATCCATACGCGGTAGATTTTTCAAGAGGCTATCCGAGATACAACCCGGGAGAGACAAGTGCAGTGGATGTTCTTGTTAGAGGAGAAGTTGATGCAGCTTTGATAATCGCGAGCGATCCAGTTTCCCACTTTCCTAAGGAGGCTGTCAAGCATCTCCTAAGAATACCGTATATATCTATAGATGCGTTCTACAATGCAACCTCGATGTTTGCCAAGGTATACATACCGACCGCTGTAGCTGGTATAGAGTGCGAAGGCACAGCTTACAGAATGGATGGTGTCCCAATAAGAGTTAGAAAAATTATAGAACCTCCAGAAGGAGTTTTAAGCGATGAGGAAGTTGTTAGGATGATATATGAAAAAACAATGGAAAAAATAAAAGAAAGAATTGAAGAGGAAGCTGCTGAGAAGGTGATTGTATGAAAATAATACTGAAAAATGGTTATGTATATGATCCCATCAACAATATAAACGGAGAAGTAATGGATATATTTATAAAAGATGGAAAAATAGTTAATGAATTTCGTGAGAAAGATGCAAAAGTTATAGATTGTAAAGGAAAAGTCGTAATGCCGGGAGCAATAGATATACACAGTCACATAGCCGGTGGAAAAGTCAACACAGGAAGAATTTTAAGACCAGAAGATCATAGAAGATTTGTTATAGCCAGAAAATTTAAAAATGGAAAATTTTTCCGTTCTGGAGCTGGATTTTCAGTCCCAAGCACGAGGATTACCGGATATCTTTATGCGAAAATGGGGTATACAATGGCATTTACACCTGCACTGCCGCCATTAATGGCAAGGCATACGCATGAGGAGCTTTCATCGATCCCGATAATAGACAAAGGTGCTCTAACGCTTATGGGAAACAACTGGTTCGTAATGAAGTATCTTAAGGCTGGAGAAATTGAAAAGTGTGCTGCATTTGCAGCTTGGCTTCTAAAAGCTGTGAAGGGCTATGCAATAAAGGTAGTAAATCCGGGTGGAGGCGAAGCTTGGGGATGGGGTAAAAACGTTACAAGCTTAGAAGATAGGGTTCCATACTTTGATATAACACCTAAGGAAATTATAGAAGGGCTTATGAAGGTTAATGAGATGCTAAAATTGCCGCATTCGGAGCATCTCCATACAATAAACCTTGGAAGGGTTGGGAACTACGAAACAACGATAAAAACAATGAAGCTTGCAAGAGGCTTGGAGAACAGAGACAGGCACGTTCTGCAGATAACGCATGCGCAGTTCCACAGCTACGGTGGAGAGAGCTGGAAGAGCTTTGAAAGCAAGGCTTACGAAGTAGCTAAGGCTGTAAACAAAATGAAAAACGTTGCCATAGATGTTGGATTTGTAACCCTTGATCCAACAACCACGATGACGGCAGATGGACCAATGGAATACTATCTAAGCAGCTTGACACACTTAAAATGGACAAATAAGGACATAGAACTTGAAACTGCTCCGGGGGTTACACCCTATAATTATTCTCCGAAAAGTGCGGTATCAAGCGTTCAGTGGGCAGTTGGCTTGGAGCTTGCACTGCTTGTAGAGGACCCTTGGCGGGTAATGCTTACAACAGATCATCCAAACGGAGGACCTTTTATAAGATATCCGAGGATAATTGCATGGCTCATGAGCAGGAAGTATAGAGAAGATTTCATGAAGAACATGAATAAAGCCGTTGAAAAGAGAGCTATAATATCAAGCTTAGATAGAGAATACGATCTGTATGAAATAGCAATAATAACGAGAGCTTCTCAAGCAAGGGCACTCGGTTTGAAGGAAAAGGGACACCTTGGCGTAGGAGCAGATGCGGACGTAGCAGTTTATGACATTAACCCAGAGGAGTTAAATACGGCGGAATATGAAAAAATCGAGAGAGCATTTTCAAATGCATACTTAACAATAAAGAGCGGCGAAATAGTGGTGAAAGAAGGAGAAGTCGTAAACGAGTTCTACGGAAAGACATACTACGTTGACGTTGAAGTTGAGGAGGAGCTCATGCAGGAAGTAGAGAGAGACCTCGATTATTATTTCAAGAGATACTATTCAGTAAATTTGGCAAATTATCCAGTAAGCTTAGACTATTTGACCAATCCTACCAAAATAGAGAGGAAAATTGAAAGAGTAAAGGTGATTAAATGAAGGAAATTTTTCTTAAATTTAAGGGTTCAAAAACAGTTTTAGAGGCAGAAGTCATAAATCCAAATGTATTTGCCGGTAAAAAGTTAAGTGAAATCGAGAATCTTACAGTATATCATGGGAACAGAAGAGCAAAGCTTGGAGAATTTTTCGATGTTGAAGGCAGCACAAGCGAAGATGCAAGGGAGCTTAGAATAGTTGTTGAAGGAGATTTAGAAAAAGTAAAGAGAATAGGGGAAAATATGAGCGAAGGAGAGATTTTAATAAAAGGGAACGCTGGAATGCATACAGGAGATTTCATGAGCGGAGGTAGAATTGTTGTTGAAGGAAACGTTGCAAGCTTTTGTGCAACTGAAATGAAGGGCGGAGAGTTCATAGTAAAGGGGGATGCCGGAGACTATTTAGGCTCTGCATATAGAGGAAACTGGATAGGAATGCAGGGTGGTTTAATAGTAGTAGAGGGCAATGTGGGAAGGGAGTCGTGTGCACACATGAGCGGGGGAAAGGCAATAATTAGGGGCACTGCCGGAGACTTCGCTGGAGTGCACATGAGAAAGGGAACTATAATTATAGAGGGGAAAGCTAACAGAGCTGGAGCACAGATGATCGGTGGAACAATAGTTATACTTACAAACGTTGATCCTCTGCCAAGCTTTGAGCTTGTTGGAGAAGAAAGTGACATAGAGGTTGATGGCGAGAGGTTTAGTGGCACGTTTCTCAAGTATATAGGAGACAAGGCAGAATTAAGAGCAAAAGGAACGCTTTACATTAGAAAATGAATAAAAATTTAATTTTTATTTTAATAATTTTAATTTTACTTGCTCAGTGTGAGTTTAAAAGTAAAGAAGTTGAGGTTATTGATGGAGATACCTTTATTATAGAAGGTAAAACGGTAAGGGTTCTGGGAATAGATACGATGGAGTATAAGCACAAGCAGAAGCACTATGTTGTAAAAATGCTGAACGTTACAAACGTGAGTTGCTTAGATTACTACGGTGAGCTTGCGTATAAATTTGCAGAGAAAATTGTAAAGAGTTCAAAAGAAGTAAGGTATGTTCCTTATAAAATAAAAAGAGGAAGAATAATAGCAACAGTTTATATTTGCAACGAAACTTGTGTGGACTACTCGGAGATCGTTCTTAAAAGGGGTTTGGCAATCGTTTACAGATTTGATGATTATCCGAAAAAATCATACTATATGAAGCTTGAAGAGGAGGCGAGGGAAAAGAAAATAGGTTTATGGAGATGCAGTTAAATACTAAATAGGGGGATTAAAATGAAAGTTCTTGTTGCAATAACCGGTGCAAGCGGAATAATATACGGGCTAAGATTGATTGAAGTTTTAGCAGAAATTGGAGTTGAGCACAGTATTATAGTCTCAAAAGCTGCGAAGAAGGTTATGGAATATGAGGTTGAAGATTTTATAAGGTATTCAAGATTTCTAAAGAATAGTTTTAGTGAAGATGATATTGATGCACCATTTTCAAGCGGATCGTATAAAATGGATGCAATGGTTATAGCACCGTGCTCAATGAAGACTCTCGCATGCATAGCAAACGGAATTGCGGACAACTTAATAACTAGAAGTGCAGATGTTTTTCTTAAAGAAAAGAGAAAACTTATACTTGTTCCAAGAGAAACTCCTCTTAATGCGGTTCATTTAGAGAACATGCTGAAGCTTGCCAAGATCGGAGCTACTATACTGCCAGCAATGCCCGGGTTCTACTCAAAGCCTAAAAGTATAGACGACATCGTGAACTTCATAGTGGGCAAGATACTTGACTCCTTGGGAATAGAAAATAATTTATATAGAAGGTGGGGGGCGATGTGCCAGAAGTAACCCGCCTTTTGTTTTAGACCCCATCAGTCTAAGCGCATTCCCTCAGCTCCCGCGGGTCCTCATCGCTGAGGGGCTTGCACCCCCGGGGATGGCACGTTTCACCAAATCCGCCAGCATTCTCAGGCTCAAAAGCCATCATCGTCATTGCTGGCGGCTGTGTCGTTTCTGCTCCAGAGCCGTGCCTCTCGGCACCTCCGCTTGCACGGAGCCGGGTCCCGCTGGGTGGGCGGAGTTTCCTCCTCACGGGAAGGGGTCCTCCTGGCTCATCGCCCCCTTATTAATTTCTTAAAAGTAACGTCTATGACGAAAAACATTTAAATATTTGATGACAATTTTATTAATTTTAATGATGGTTAAGACAAAAAAGATGTTGATTATCATAACAATATTAACACTATGGTTTTATGTAGCGTATGCAGATGAAAACGATGAAGAGTATGAAATAGAAGAATTTGAACGTGAAGAAAACGGTGAAAATTTAGGTAGCGTTGCAGTTTACTTCCTGCTCTTAGGTTTAATATTTCCAGCTTTTAAATACGTTGCCCCTCTATTAAACATTGATCAAAAGAGACTTTTTAGAATCAGAATGAAGTATTCAACTTATTATCATGGTATTTTAATGATCCTTGCAACATTTATTGCCACGCTGCACCACTTTTCCGTGGAAAGGGAGATTTTTGGATATCCGGCATTTGTTATTATGTTATGGCTTGTAATAACTGGGATTCTAATGAAATTTTCTGTGGAACCAAATACAAAGAGATATGCATCAATAATACATTTTCAAAGAATTTTTACGGGATTAATGTTACTATTTATACTTTTACATATAAAGCTTGGAGAATCATAGTTCATTAATTGCAGATCTTTAATTTCTAAATTAAAAATAAAAATTTAAAATTAGATTTATTTTGCAACTGCCTTTATTTTTCCAGCTTTTTTGAGCTCTTCGAGCTTCTTAGTAAGCTCTATAACAACCTGCTGGAACTTTACACCTTCGCTTGCTGATATCCATTCCAATCTGAATCTATCCTGCTCTATTCCGAGCTTATCAAGCATTTTTCTTATTATCTTCTCCCTCTTCTGCATGTGGATGTTTCCGCTTATGTAGTGGCAGTCGCCTATGTGACAGCCTCCAACGAGAACCATGCCGGCACCTTTCTTAAATGCGTATTCTATGAACTTCTTATTTACTCTTCCAGAGCACATGACCCTTATTATTCTTATATTTGGCGGATATTGCAATCTGCTTACTCCGGCTGTGTCTGCACCGCCGTAGCTGCACCAGTTGCATAGGAATGCAAGTATCTTGTTCTCTGGCTCCTCTGCAAGGGCTGCATCTATCTGAGCATATATCTGCTCGTCTGTGAAGTGGTTCATCTTTATAGCCCCCGCTGGGCACTCAGCAGCACATGTTCCACATCCTTTACAAAGAGCCTTCGTTAGTTTGGCTTTCTTTATCTTCTTGCCATCCTGTTCTATCTCAATTAGCTCCCATGCACCGTATGGACATACTCTAACGCAGATGCCACAGCCTATGCACTTATCATAAATATGCTCGGCAATGTCTCCGCCGAGGGTTATTTCTCCAGCAAGCAGCGGTATTGCAGCTGCAGCTGCTGCACCCCTCGCTTGCGCTACGCTGCTCGGAATATCTTTTGGTCCCTGAGCAGCTCCAGCTATGAATATACCGTCGCTTGGTGTATCTACTGGAGCAAGCTTTGGATGCTTCTCCATAAAGAAGCCGTCAGCGGTTCTTGATATGTGCAAAATTTGGGCAAGCTTGTGTGCATCTTTCTTTGGAACCATTCCGGTGCTGAGAACTACAAGATCGTATTCTCTCTCCTCAACCTTTCCTTCAAGCGTATTCTCTACGCTGAGTATAAGGTTCTTTGTCTCTGGGTCTTCGTAAATATCTCCCGGTCTTCCTCTTATAAACCTTATACCGTTTTTCCTATTTCTCATGTAAAGTTCCTCAAATCCCTTTCCTATACTCCTTATATCCATGTAGTATATATCTACGATTCTCTCTGGATCTTTATCCTTGAGCATTGCAGCCAGTTTTAAGGTGTATGTGCAGCAAACACCGCCTGAGCAGTAGCTGTTTTCACCCCTATCCCTCGTTCCAACGCAGAGTATAAATGCAACTCTCTTGGGCTCCTTTCCATCGCTTGGTCTAACAACATGCCCCTGAGTTGGACCGCTTGCGTTCATAAGTCTCTCAAGCTCTATAGCTGTTATTACGTTTGCATAGTCGTTGTATCCGTAGTCGTTCATTTCCTTTGGATCGTATGGATCAAAACCTGTAGCAACGATTATTGCTCCAACTTCAATTGTTATTTCTTTTGGTTTGTCATCTCTTCTTATAGCATTTCTCTCACAAACTATCTCACAGAATCCGCAGTTTATACAGTGCTCCATGTCAAGTGTAGCCACGTTTGGCACTGCTTGCGGGAAAGGTCTATATATTGCACTCCTTAAGCCGAGACCTTTGTCAAATTCGTTAGGAACCTTAACCGGGCAGACTTCAAAGCATGCTCCGCAACCGTTACATTCCTTTTCATCAACGAACCTTGGCTTTTTCTCTATAGTTACTTTAAAGTTTCCTATGTATCCTTCGACTTTCTTTACTTCTGCATACGTAATAAGTTCGATGTTTTTGTGCTTAGCGACATCGCTCATCATTGGACCTTCTATACAGATTGAGCAGTCAAGCGTTGGGAATGTCTTGTCAAGCTGTGCCATTACACCCCCAATGCTCGGCTCCTTCTCCACGAGGTATGTTTTTATCCCCATATCTGCCAAGTCAAGAGCAGCGCGCATTCCAGCAACGCCACCACCTATAACAAGAGCAGCCTTTGTAACTGGAACCTTATACATTGGTAGAGGTTCAAGAAGCCTTGCTTTAGCGACGGCTATTCTTACAGCATCTTTTGCTTTTTCTGTAGCTTTCTCTGGTTCTTTGCTGTGAACCCAAGAATCGTGCTCCCTGATGTTTGCCATTTCAAAAAGATATGGATTTAAACCAGCATCTTGGAGAAGCCTTCTAAACGTCGGTTCGTGGAGTCTTGGTGAGCATGCAGCCACAACAACTCTGTTTAGATTATATTTTTGAATCATTTCCTTCATTTCCTGCTGAGCACTATCTGAGCAGCTATACTTATTTGCTCTTGCAAATACAACGTTTGGAAGTGTTTTAGCATACTCAGCTACGGCGTTCACATCTACAACGCCGCCAATGTTGAGCCCGCAGCTGCAGACAAAAACGCCTATCCTTGGCTCTTCCTTGCTTACATCCTTTCCTATTTTTTCCTCCCTTATTTTCTTATCGTTAGCCATGTAAGAATCACCTCCATACGGGAAGAGGAAGATTTTTATACTTTTCTCTTGCGGCTTTTCTCTTTTTATCTTTATATGTATCAACTCTCTTTATTTCATCGAGATTTACTTCTTCAGTGTATTCAATGTAGCCATCTTCTTTTGCTCTATCTAAGAGCTCAAGCCCCTTAGTGCTTCTAACGATCACCGTGCTGTATCCGGTAGCAGAGCCTATAGAACCAACACTTATGTCAGCAAAGGTTGCGGTGAAATCTTCGCATAACTTGCATGATATCGGAACGCACTCCTCAAAAACTGTTACTTTTTTCTTGTCTTTTGTTCCATCTTTCTTCCATATTATAAACTTTCCTTTTGTTATATCAGTCTTTACGATCTCATTTATACTAACACCAAACTCCTCCTCTATCTTATTTTTAACACATTCGTAAGGGAAATTTTCAAAGCAGAATAAACCTATAAGTATAAACTCAGGCTTTACGGCACTATCTTTCATCTTTTCAAGAAGCTCCTTCATAACGGTCATAGTAGCCTTTCTGAAGCCAGCTATTTGACAGCCGGTTCCGACAACTGCTATCTTTCTGAACGTTCTCATGTTCTTCACGAACTCTCTTATCGTTGGTGTTCTTACATACTTTGTTCCAGCAGAGCTTAAAAGCTCGTTTGAGTTTGTTACTATTTTTGCGAAAGTCCTCCAGTTTTCATCTCTATCTGCAACAACGGCTGCATCTATCATTCCCTTATCAAGCATATATGCAAGTAGTGCTGTAACCGCACCACCGTCTTGTGCCCTTTCAAGAATCGCTGGATCCTTAGCTTTAACTGCAAGCGCCTTTAAGAACTGCCCAATCTTTTCGTCCTCTCTTTCTCTTCCAAAAATGAATTTGTCCATTTCCTTTTTGTCGTAGCCGAGCATTGGGCATACGTCGTAACATGTTCCATTTTCGCTGCACTTAAGAGAACCAGCCTTCAGCGTGCAGTCCTCTTTTAAATATGGCTCACCCCTTTCGTCGAGGTCTATTCTGTCACAGAATGCACTGCACGTGCTGCATCCGCTACATAAACCGTTATCGACAACCTCTTTCTTCAGCTCCTCGAAACCTTTACTTGGTTTTACAAGAGGAACAAAATTAGATAGGTCTTCTATTCCCAAGCATCCTCACCCCTTGTCCAGCAATTATCATGAACATTCGACTTCACCAAGGCAATTTTTCAACCAAGGAGAAGTTTGACATTTTAATTCATAATTATAAATCATTATAAATACTGGCATCACAGACTTTAAAGCTTAAAAGGCTTTGAGTGTATATGCACCACACTCTTTATAAATCTTTCTATATATTTTAGACCTGTCCAAATAACGAGGTATTGGCACAAGCATGCACACAGTAGAATATAAATAGGCGGTGAGAGGGGGCAAGGGAATACGTAGGTAGATATTTTCGGTTACATAATGGGTTTGGAGATATTTAGAAGGAACTTTAGAGCTAAAGATATTAGCGATAGTGAACTACATATTTCTCAGCAGTTATCGAAGAACGGCTAAGGTATTATCTATTTTTAAAAGATTAGCAAGAGTTCTGTGCACTATTGGGTCAAAAGATTTAAAGAGAATGTTAAGATAGGCATGGAAGCGAAAGAAAGGCAAACTATAGCGATAGACGATAAAAATTAATGGCGAAAAGTTCTACTTATACGCAGCTTTGGATGTGGAGAATCGTTTTTATAAAAGTCTATTCAACGAGAAATTTCTTAACTTCGATGGATTTTATCAAAAAAGGCGTTGTCGAAAGGCTCGGCTTAGATTATGTTCATGAAACCCTTAGCAAAAAAGCAAGGTTGAAAGTGTCTTCTCCTTCTATAAGCAGAGAAGCAAAGTCTTCTTTAATAATTTTAGAAGTATGTTGAAATCAAAGTGGTGCAAAAAATCCCTCGAAAATGCTAACTTCTTCGCCTACTTGTTCATGCTCTACTACAACTCCTTGAGGTGATGCCTTATTTGGACAGGTCTATATAGGACTCCGTAAATCTAATATATGTGCATGTAAACAATTAACTTTTTATGTTGGAAGTAAAAGAAATAAAACTTGAAAAAGGCTCAATAATTGGAATAAAAATAGAACTTCCAAATGCACCGTTAATACTATTAAAAGGTAAAAAAGGATTTATAATGTGCGGTTATTTAGATATGGCGACTGCAAACAAGTTAGGCGACATAGTTGCAGTTGTAAGAGGTGTTAAAAATATAGATGAAGCACTTAATGCAGAGATATCGGAGGTTAGCAATAAAGCTAAGGAAATTGGAATAAAAAAGGGAATGAAAGCACTTGAAGTCCTAAACATGCTGATATAAATAACATATCTGGAGAAAATAAAATGATAAGCGAGGGTGTAGATTTAAAATTTGGAAAGTTTAAGGTAGCGTTGTTACTCATATCTATGATTGTTCTACTGCTTTATCAGAGCTACTGTATAGAGATATCGGAGTATTCCGTTAAGGCATACGTTGGTGAAAATGAGGTGAACGAAAACATTGAAATTAAAATCCACAACAACGAAAATAGGGAAATTGAAACTTTTAGATATCCTTTTGTAGGTAAAATTTATTATTTTAATGTTTTAGGAAATAAATCATGCACAAGTTCTTATGAAGGTGGTAAGACATATATAACATGTAAATTTAAAAAGCCGATAAAGCCGGGGGAAAACGCTACAATAAAATACGTGTTCAAAAAGCCCATAGAAAAAACAGATAATCTTTATATATTGAAGATTTCATACATCCTTTTTGCAAATGTGAAATCCTTTAATTTAGAGGTTAAATTTGCAGAAGGCTATATAATTGCCGAAAACGGTGTAAGTCCTGCAGGATATAAGCTCGATTCCGATGGAAGACACGTGATTGTAAGGTGGGAATATGAAAAAATTCCGGCAGAACTTAGATCTTTTAGAGCAATAATTCTTTACGAAAAGGTGGCTGGAAAATATACGCTTTATTACTACGGCATCGCAATACTTATTGTTATATTAGCCTTCTTAATTATAAAGCCAAAAATATTTAAAAAGAGAAAAAAAGAAGAAATAATTTCAAAAATTGAGGTTTTAAAGGAGGATGAACAGAAGATATTAAAAATTATTATTGAGAACGAGGGTATTGAACAAAGGAAAATTGAAGAAATTACCGGTTTTTCAAAGGCTAAGGTTAGCAAAATATTATCCGAATTGGAAAAGAGAGGTTTGATTGTAAAAAAAGCTTTTGGGAGAAAAAATAGAATCTATCTGAGCGATAAAATGAAATCTTAAGCTTGATGGTCGTTTTTAAATATGCGAAACTTTTATATCCCAAGAGTAATATAAATATTATTTCATGAGAGCAGGAATATTTATCAAAAAAAGTTTTATATTGGTGGTTATAGCTTTATTTTTACTTACTTCAATTGTATATGGTTCAGAATCGCTAACAGAAGAGCTCGAAAAGGACTACTCGGAGCTCGGCATTACTCTGTATGGAGAAGTTATTTTTAAGCATTTTGGTGAAAATAAAATAGCAATACTTGGTGCTCATGCCTCAAAGCTCTATGTTTTAGAGTTTCCTAAGACAGTTGCATGGAACAAAGAATTTAAGCAGGCAACGAGTGACGGTGCCTTGGCAAGCGGCGATATAAACAGCGATGGGAAAGATGAACTTGTTGTAGGCGGTGAAAAGCTCTGGGCATTTGATGAAAACGGGAACATGCTCTTAGAATATGATACCCCGGGTTCTGTTTTCTCGTTGGCGTTGGGCGATTTAAACGGCGACGGTAAAGCAGATATTATAGCTGGCTTATCCAACGCTATACTCGCTGTCGATGAGGATGGAAACAAGATATTCGAAACTCCTGTAAGCGGTGCTGTTAGGGATGTCGAGTTCATTAATGGAAAGGTTGTAGCTGCGGTAAAGGACGTTGTTTATGTAGTTGATTCCAATGGAAACATTCTCAGATCAAAAATACTCAGCGATCCAATAGGTGATATAGCTCTTGTGGATGTAGACGAAAACGGAGAGCTTGATATAGTAGCAACTTGCATGGACGGCTACAGCTATGCCTTCGATATATACGGAAACGATCTATGGAAGGAAAAGAAAGTATATACGTATGTAGAGGACAACTATAAGGACAAAATAAAAATAATACCCGCAGATTTAAATGAAGATGGAAAAATTGACAATATTATAATCTTTACGGGATTTATCCATGTTCTTGATTTAAATGGCAATAAGAAGTGGGACTATCCAATATCAAACGATGTTGCGTTGGCAGATATGAATCAAAACGGAATTCCAGAAACCATAGTTGCACCTACCGACACAAAGATACATATAGTGAGGAACGGAGATCAAGTAGGATTCTATTATTTAAACGATGAAAAAGTAGCCCCATACAACAAAACAGGTGCTCTATATGTAGCGGTAATAGATTTGGATAAAGACGGGTATCTCGACGATATACTTGGTGTAAACAAATACAACGTCGTGTTTGTGCTCAACCATAAGCAGGCTAAGGTGGCTGCAAAGAAAATAGTTGTCGTTGCAAACTCTATAGATTACAGCTTAGCTAAGGACTTCTTTGAATATTTGAGAAACATTAATATAGAGGTTGTCCATATATTCCCAGAATACTTCGAAGAGTATAAAAATGAGAAGAGAATAGTAATTCTCGGTGGACACAAGGCACCTGAGGGCACGGGGGATATTATAAAGAAGTATTCCTTGCTTTATCCAGATGAAATGAAGGAACTTGAGAAAAAAGGTTCCGCAATGATCTTCAAGAGAAAGGACATATTTACTGAAGGGCAGAGAATAATTATTGTTGCAGGAAGCGATAGATATGGAACACAAAAAGCACATAGAGAATTCAGAAAAGAAATATTAGACTACCTTAAATGATAAACGAATTAGTCTCTTATTTTTTTATATAGCTCTTTAAGCTTTGAGAAGTCCTCTCTAAGCACATCTTTTATATTTGGATTGTATAGAGCTGCTGCTGGGTGGTATGTTATAAAAATATGCTTTTTTCCAAAAAGCGTTTGAACTTCAAAAATCTTTCCATGAACTTTGCTAACTGTATTTATTTTTTGACCATACTTTTTTAATAGATACGAGCATGCATGATTTCCCAAGCCCACTATGATCTTCGGATTTATTACATCTATTTGCTTTTCGAGAAAATTTCTTGTGCAAGTGCTTATCTCCCTTTCGTTTGGGTCTCTATTTCTTGGAGGTCTGCACTTAACGACATTTGTTATATAAACCTCACTTCTCTTAATCTCTAAGACATCTTCAATAAGCTCGGTCAAAAGCTTCCCAGCCCTTCCTACAAACGGTCTTCCTTGCTCGTCTTCCACCCTGCCAGGTGCTTCCCCTATAAACATTATTACTGCGTTTGTATTTCCTTCTCCGGGAACAGCGTTTTTTCTGTTTTTCCAGAGCTCACATTTTCTACAATTCTTTATTTCATCGTTTATTTTAAAAATAATATCTTTCTTCCTTTCAGAGCTCATAGGGTTCATCATCGCAATGCTCAGAAGAAATTTATCATCATCCTAAAAATTAATAACATTAACGTGGTATAAGCTCCCTCCTAAGCCTTACAACTTCTCCAATGACGATTATTGCTGGTGGTTTAACTTCTTTTTCCCTCGCAATCTCAACAATGTTACCCAGAGTTCCTTCTACAATCCTCTCTTCTTCTGTAGAGCCCTTTTCTATTATAGCTACGGGAGTATCTTTTTTGCGTGATTTAAGCATTTCATTTACTATTTTTTCAAGATTTTTTATTCCCATCAAAATTATTATTGTATCTGCATTTAGCTTTGAGTAGTCAACTCTCCTTTCCTTCTTCTTTGGGTCTTCCTGTCCGGTTACAACAGTAAAGCTGCTCGAAAATCTTCGATCAGTTACCGGAATGCCTGCTAAACCGGGCACGGCTATAGCAGAGGTAATTCCCGGCACCACCTCCCATTCAATGCCAGCTTCGTTTAGCGCCCTTATCTCTTCTGTAAGCCTTCCAAAAACGAAGGGATCTCCTCCTTTTAGTCTGACTATAACGTTATACTTACCGCTTTTAGCTTTTTCTACGAGAAGTCTGTTTATTTCCTCCTGCTTTAATGTATGCTTTCCCCTCTCTTTTCCAACATATATAAGCTCAGCTTCTTTTTTCGCATGTTTAAGGAGTTCTTTGCTAACAAGCCTATCATAAACTATTAAATCTGCTTCTTTTATAAGTCTAAGTCCCTTAACTGTTATAAGCTCAGGATCCCCCGGCCCAGCTCCAACCAAATATACCTTAACCACTAAATCACCTTCTTGCTCAAGAGTTTTGGTAGAGTTATCGTTCTCCTGCAGCTTGAGCACTTAACCCTATAAGGTCTCCTCTTAAATACTACGCTGCCACTCTGCTCTGTGCCACAGTAGGGGCACTTCATTATGTAATGGCTTTCCTCTTCGTCCTTTTTCCTCCACAGTATTATTTCACCAGTTTCTTCATTGTTTTTATTTTTAAGCTTTCTTTTTGTTATATACGCAAATTCCCCGGGCTTTATACTTTTTACATCAAACGGCGGCTTAAGACCCATGTTCTTCCACCTATTCTGCGGTTGCCGATGGATGAACATTCACAAGGAAATAAACGGCTTTCTTATCTTTTGATGGATTTCTAACTTTATGTGGGAGTATTGAGCTGAACCACAGCATATCTCCAGCTTTCAATATATATTTATCTCCCCTAATATCAACTTCTATTTCTCCCTCAAGAACGATTCTTATCTCTTCTCCGCTATGAGCACTTGCACGCATCTCGCTTCCCGGCTCCATTTCAACAATAATTCCCTCTAAGGCTTTACTCTTTACAAGAACATTTATAATACTGTCTCCCATTTTTATTATTTTCCCTTTTTCCCCTTTTCTCCTATAAATAATATCTTCCATATAAACACCTCTTATATTGTTTTTTCAATTTTTATTTCGTTTATAAACTCCTCTATTCTATCAAAAGCTTCCTTAAGTTCTTTTATACTACTCGCAAAGGATATTCTTATGAAGTCCCTGTAACTGCTTCCAAATGCATTCCCCGGCACAACTGCAACTCTTTTCTTTTTTAAAAGCTCCTCGGCAAATTTTTCACCGTTAATTCCAATACGCGGATAAACATAAAAAGCCCCCTCCGGCTTCACAACCTCAAAGCCTATTTCCCTAAGCCTCCTATACACATAGTTTCTTCTTCTCCTATACTCTTCCTTCATTTCCTTAACAGCGTTTTTTCCATTTTTAAGAGCTTCTATTGCGGCAAACTGACTCGTTATTGGGGCGCAGAGCATTGTATATTGATGTATTTTTAGCATAGCCTCTGCTATATGTTTGTTTGCACATGCATAGCCTATTCTCAAGCCCGTCATTGCATACGCTTTAGAGAAGCCGTTCAGATATATTACTCTATCCCTAATGCCGTTTAAACTTGCTATTGGAACGTGCTTTGAATCATAGGTAAGCTTATCGTAAACTTCATCGCTTATTATAATTAAATCATGCTCAACGGCAAAATCAGCTATTTCTTCAAGCTCCTTTTTTGTATATGTAACTCCTGTTGGGTTGTTCGGATAGTTTATAATCATTGCCTTCGTATTCTCATCTACAATCCTTTCAAGCTCATCAACATCAACCTTAAAGCCGTTTTCTATGTTTGTGCTGTAAACTAAAGCTTTTCCATGTGCGAGCTCCACACAGGGCTTATATGCAACATAGCTCGGGTCTATAACTATAACTTTCTCGTTTGGGTTTATTATAGCTCTTGTGGCTAAATCCAATGCTTCACTAACTCCTACGGTAACTATTATCTCATCCTCCGGGTTGTAGTATACTCCGTAGTCTCTTTCTATGCTCCTTGAAATCTCCTCTCTAAGCTCCTCTAATCCTTTGTTTGAGGTATACATCGTATAGCCCTTTTCTAAGGAGTAGACGATAGCCTCTCTAATGTTCCAAGGGGTAACAAAGTCTGGCTCTCCAACACCAAGTGAAATTACATTCTCCATTCCTATTACAAGATCGAAAAATTTCCTTATACCAGATTTTGGCATGTTTTTTACTTTTTCTGCAATTTTCTCTTTAATTTTTTCATCGTTCATGGGCTGATCGCTAACCTCCTTCTTTTATCCTCTTCACCAAAAAATTTTATTCCATTTTCCTTGTATCTCTTTAATATGAAGTGCGTTGTTGTGCTCTGAACTCTCTCCAAAGGAGCAAGCTTCTCAGCCACAAAGCTCGCAACTTCTTTCATATCTCTCCCTTCAACGAGCACGCTTAAATCGTATGCACCGGAGACAAGATAAAGAGCTTTGACTTCAGGGAACCCTGCTATTCTGTTTGCAACGCTGTCGTAACCCTTGTCTCTTTCTGGAGCTACCTTAACGTCAATTAGTGCACACACCCTCTCTAAGCCAACCTTTTCCCAGTCTATAACAGCCTTATACTTTAATATTATACCCTTCTCCTCAAATTCTCTTATTTTTCTCTTTACTTCTTCCTCTTCAAGCTCAAGGGCTTTCGCTATCTCGCTGATGCTAAGCTTTGCATCTTCTTCGAGCATTCTCAGAATTTCAACATCCTTATTTTCCATATTTAAGCACCTCTTTTCCTTCAACGGAGACGATAATCTTGTTTACATTGCTCACCTCTAAAATCATTTCTTGAACACCTATGCATTGAATACATATATTTGGCTTTCTTTTCAAATCTATAAAAACTGTGTTCTCCCTTATATATTTATGTGGAGAATAGCACGGATTTGGAGTCTTCACAACAATTTTTATTAACATTTTTTCATCTTCTTTTGATAGAACAAAGATTCCAGTTTTCTCTCCAGAATAGCATTTTGAGCTTTGCTTAATCATCTCTGCACTTGGTGCACCACCTCTATCAATGCAAGCTATAGATAAGATAAGCACAAACACTAATGCAAGAGCTTTCTTCATTTCTATCACCTATTTAAAATACTGTTAAGAACGTGTATTATGCTGCTCTGCGTTACAAGCCCCACAAGCTTTCTGTTTCTAACAACAGGGAGCCTTTGATAACCTTTTTCAGCCATTATTTTTACAATTTCTTTTAATGAAGTATCCTCCTCAACGCAGACAACATTTTTTGTCATAATGTCTTTAACCTTCATATCGAGGTTTTCAAGTGCGAAAAGCATAACATCTCTGTGAGTTATTATTCCTACAAGCATATCATTATCAACCACAGGTAAGGCACCTATATTTTTCCTTGTCATTGTAATAAGAGCTTTTGCAAGAGAATCATTTGGATTTATTGTTAAAACTTTCCTTATCATAATATCCTTTGCCCTCAAGTTTTCAAGCATAATTTTTATAATTCATTAAAATCAAATTTAAATTTGGTGATACCTTGCTGGAGCCGAAAACCGAGGTTAGGATGATAGGTCATATACTTGAGAGAGGAGTAATATTTAAGCTTTGGGAAGCCCTTAAAGATATAGATGTTGAGATAATGCATTGTGAGGTAAGTTTTGCAGCTTTAAAAGCCGGTATAGAGGAGAAGATGCCTTCTGTAATGAGATTCTATATTGTTGGAAAGAAGGAAGATAGAGAGAAGGCGATAGAAGTTGTTAAAAAGGTTGCAGAGGATACTGAATGCAGGATTGACTACATTAAAGAAACCTACTAAAATTTTTTATTATTTATACGCCTGTTTTCTGTGCAAGATAGATAAAACATATATTTTTTTATTTTTAAAATCAACATAGTAAATTATTCGATACTTGCCAACACGTATTCTATATGTGTTTTTATATCCTTTTAACTTTTTTATGTCATAATTTTTAGGAAAACAAGAATATATAAGCGTATCTATAGCTTTTGCTATTTTATCTCTAATATCCTTTTTATTAATACTTTTTAAGGACTTTTCTGCACGGTTTGTTAAAAATACATCAAACATCTACTTGAGTTCCTCGCGTATTTCTTTCCACTCTCGGTATTTCCCTTCCTTTATTTCTTTTATTCCCATCTCTATCTCTTCAATTTCATCTTCCAGTCCAACATCCTCTGGTATCAGCATCATTTTTATCTCGCTTATTTCGTTTTTTATTGCTTTTATTTCCTCGTAAATTTTAAGCAACAGCTCATCTGAAGTTGACATGCCATACACCTTGCTCTATTTAACCTTTACAATTTTGGCTATTAGTATAATCTTCACATTGGCAAATTTTATAGCTTATCTTCTCAGCTCAATTTAAAATTCTATTTGAATTGTTAGTTAAAGAATCAACACTTGTAGAGTATATAAGACTGTAAAATTTCTTACATTCATCGTGGCTTAAGTCTAATCGCATCGGCTCTGTCTTTTCTTCCGAATTCAAATATATCTAAAGGTTTTCCATGTGCCCCCTTAGTAAATTTTATTGGATCATATCCATCAATACCATATTCTAATTTCAATTTATGTAAAAGGGAGATTTCAACTGGTTTTTTGCATTTAGGACACAATAAATTGTTATCCGATATCTCAAATTTTTTAATATCCCATTGTTTATATCCACAATTTCTGCAGATGCTATGTCCAAGTAACATGAAATCTTTTGTTTTACTTAATATTTCAATAGATTTCTTAAAAACAGGAAATCTGAGCAAATATGCTGTAAAAAATGCCTTTTGTTTTTCGTTCAATTCTTTGGGTTCATCAAAATTTATATCATTGCCCAATTGAGCAAGTAGATACCCATTATAGGTTAGCTTTAGTTTATTTTTACTCTCAACTTCAAGGAATCCTAACTGTTTTGCTCCATCAATGGTTTTTTTAATTCTATTTCTTATGTTTTTTTCTTTACTCCCTCTCGTTTGACCACCGGGTTTAGGTGAAAACAACCAATAATCACCTTTGAAAGAGTTTTCGAGCCTTTTAATTAAATCCTCTTCTGCTATAGACTCTGTCGAGAAATTTTTACTCATATAGATACATAAATCTCGTATATATTCGGGATAGGTATTATCTAAGGTTAAAAGTTCGCTTCCTTCTAATTGTTGCAAGACATCATCGTAATCTTTTAAACACAAATATTTACTGAATTTAGCATCGAGAAATTTATATACTTTTTTCGATTCAGCATCTATCAAGTATATTCCAATTCCAAAATCTTTACAGATGTTTTTGAGGAGTTCTAACAAGTCTTTCTCTTCTTTTTTACTTGGGTGAGGAAATGCAACAAATACATGAGTCGCACCGAGCATGTAAATCTTTGCTTGTGTTATAGCTTCCATAATTCTATATTCATTAATTTCTGGCTTTACTTCTATACATTGCACTTCTTTTCCTCTTAATCCAACTACATCTGGTCTATATTTTCGGATTTTTATAGAAGGAGATATTTTTACAGGAAAATAATTATTTTTTTCTAAGTAATTCTTTAATATTTCATATAACTCCTCTTCTTTTACTCCTACAGTATTTATTTTTTGAAGCATGTTTACACCTCCTATATAGTATCTAAAAATATTTAGTATATATAATTTTTGGAGCAAAAACGTTCCATAGGGGATAAATGAATTGGGTATTGTTAAGCATTTATGGTATTTTAAAATTTCCAACTTCTTTTTTTGTTTAATGATAGATTTAAAGAAGCTCGCAGAGGTTCTTGAGAAAGACGATGAAGGAAAGGCAAGGATAGCAGATATCCTTGCAAGCGAAATTGCTGTTAGATCGAAGGAGATCATCGTTGAATCTGTTCTAAAAGAAGTCGCAACTAAAGATGATATGAAGGAGCTTAGAAGAGAAATCAAAGAAATTGAAAATAGGTTGAGGAGTGAGATCAAAGAAAGCGAGGAAAGGCTGAAAAGAGATTTGAAGGAATACGTAGACATTAAAATTACCAGTTTGGAAAAAGGCTTGACCTTCTTGCTTTTGCTACTTTTATAGGTATAATACTAACCCCTGTCTCAGTAATCCTGACGAGTTCTTATAAGCTTCTCGCATTTAATGAATTGTCAAACGATAGCTTTATCTTTTCTTATGTGCTGATAAACATCTTTGATCCTTGGAAAAGCAAGCTCTGCACATGCCCAAAAAAATACAGCTTCAATCCATATACTGGATGCGGGCATAGGTGCATATACTGCTACATAACCAGCTATATAAGAAATGCTTTTAATCCGAGGGTTAAAAAGGAACTTATAAAGAGGGTTAGGAAAGAGGTAAAGAAAATAGACAGAAGGCTGTATATTTCCATGTCAAACAGCTCTGATCCTTATACAACAATTGATAAGGAATACAAGCTAACGAGGGCTTGTTTAAAAATTTTCAAGGAAAACGATGTAAGGGTTCTCATAGTTACTAAATCTGACCTATTTTTAAGAGATTTGGATATAATAGGGGACATGAAAGCAAGCATAAGCGTTACAATTACAACACTCGATGAAGAAATAGCAGAAAAGCTTGAACCAAATGCTCCAGAGCCAAGTAGAAGGCTTAAAGCACTTGAGAAAGCTGTTTCGAGGGGAATAAGGGTTTCCTGCAGGATTGACCCTATAATACCGTTTTTAAACGAAGATGTTGAGGAGCTTGTAAAGGAGCTTTCGTGCATAGGAGTTGAGCATGTTGTTAGCTCAACTTTTAAACCGAGGCATGATTCTTGGAGAAGATTTAAAGAAAAATTTCCAAAAATAGCTGATAGATTGGAAAAATTTTATTTTATCAATGGAGAAAGGGTGCAGAATTCATACTATTTAAGCAGGGAGTTCAGATACAGATTGATGAGGAAGATAAGGGATTTGTGCAAGAAATATGGAATGACATTTTCAACATGCAGAGAAGGCTTTTTAAAAGAAGCAAAGAGCTGTGATGGAAGTCATTTGATATTATGAAATATTTCTACCAACTTCAAAAGCTTTCAAATTTAAATCTATCTTCCTTGGAACAACGGATTTTATAGCCTCTATAAAGCTCTCCTTTTTTATTGGGAATCTCTCCAAGGCACTGAGTGTTCCTATCATCATCACATTAGCCACTAATGCGGTTCCAAGCTCTCTTGCCTTCTGGGTATAGTTTTCCGCTATTACTTTTATGTTATCCTCCAGAATTTCAATAATTTTTTCGACACTTGGATAGCTCCCTATTTTCCTCGCGGTAGTTGGGGGGATAGGTTCTGTATTTACAATGGCAATTGTGTTTTTGTTGCAGTAATCGAGGTATCTAAGAGCTTCAAGAGGCTCAAAAGCCAATAGATAATCGCATCTTCCTTTTTCTATGAGCGGGCTGTATATCTCATTTCCAAATCTCAAGTGCGTTACAACACTTCCTCCTCTCTGTGCCATTCCGTGAACCTCTGAACCCGTTACCTTGTATCCTTCGAGAACCGCCGCATAGCCTATTATATCGCTTGCGAGAATTATACCTTGTCCGCCAACACCAGATATTAGGATGTTTACCTCCATTTTTATACCCCTTTCCGCATCTTAAATTTTTTCTATGCCATCTTCCCTTTCACTAATTATTATGAGGGCATTTTTAATTTTTTCTTTGATATGTTCTGTTAGCTTATTGTTAGTGGATGAAAAATGAAAATTATTGAACATCCGTTTCTACACTGCTGGAAATAAACCTCATCAATTTGGTTCTGTAATAGGTAGATTTTCTTATCATGCTCTCAACCATTTTCTATTTCCAAAACAATTCCGCAAGCTTCAGCTGGTGTTTTACCCTTTAAGCTTAAATGAGGTCTTATGAAATTATAGTAAACAAACAATCCAGCTAAATCTTAGCTCATTTCCTCACTTTCTAATCTTTCAACAAACTTGATAACTTCCTCTATTGTTCTTTCCCATATAGATATTATCCATACGAAATTTCTGCTGAATTCAACTTTCAGAGTATCTCAAATTGCTACTCTAAATATCTTTGCTATTTGCCTTTAAACTTTCCTAACCGATAATCCTTCTACAAATCCAGAGCTGTGACCATGATTTTATCTTGCTCTCATCTCAACAAAAACTTCATTGTCAACAAACCTGTTTGCAATCTTTACAGAAGTAGCATACCTATCAGATTGTATCTTTCTTGTAGCGGCTTTGTATCCTAATCCTAAATAGACTTTGTTTATTCAGTTAGTTTTTGGTGCAGATATGTTGTGGAATACTATTGTGTTGAACAGCATCGCCGAGCTGAGCACTGCGAAGAATGCGGTTTTAAGAGTTTTAGCTCTCAGTTTTTCTCCGAACAGTCTTTTAAAGCTTGAGAACATCCATTCCATTGCGAATCTCTTGAAATATCCGGTGATTCTGCT
>JALTZZ010000013.1 GCA_027051165.1 archaeon
ATTATGAGCATACAGATTTTTTTAACATTTGTCATTCTCTTAGAAGACATAAGAATAATGGGAAGTAATATATGGAGATATGCTATATTTGGCAATATTTTTTGTATTTTAATAACAATGAATCATGGTATTCTATTATATAATTTTCTGAAAGTTCAAAATACATTTATACAGATTTTATCAGGTATTTTTACACTTTTTTATATGACAACACATTTTTTAGCAAATATAGCAATTTATGATGTCTCAGTAAAAATTACAAAACGTAAAATAAATATTTTTAGAAAAGAATATGTAATTGGATATTTTACATCTTTAATTGGTGCTGAAACACTAAAAAGAATAATTCCATATATTAATTTCCCTCTTTATGAGTTTTATGAGTTAATATATTATTATATAATCATTTCAAGTATGATATTTTTCTCCTTTGCATATTCACTCTTTAAAATAGCAATGAAACATCGTGAAGATGTTCTTTATCGACCATATATTATTGCGATGGTAGGGTCTCTTTCTATAGTAATTTCTTCAATATTTGCGGTAATAATATATTATTATCTAAAGATGGAAGAAAAATTATTTTTCCCAATGCTTTTTTATATATCTTCCTTTATACTGTCAGTTGCATATTATGAAAAATTTGGAATAGAGTATCCTTCACTAATAAATATTAAAATCAGGAAAATTATACCAGTAGATATCGTAAACGTTTCGAAATTGTTAGTATTATCATTTTTAACACTTACAATTCTAATAGGTTACAAATATCTGCCAAAATATAAAGTAATACTCGCTTTTGTTTTGTCTTTGTTTGTTTTAATAATATATGAGATTATAAATAACTTTCATGCAAAGACAACACTAAAATATTGGAAATATCTTAAAGCTGGATTGATTGCACACGCCATTGCAACATCTGTTATAGTAATTTTCTTTGAAGTTGAGTTAAAATTTATTTTAGCACTAATATTTTCCTTCATGTTCTACTCCGCATATTTCCTTGACCTAAGAGAACTTGCCGAGAAAATAAATCTCAAATTTTCTGTAAAAGAGGAAAATATAGTTGTAAATACACTTCTAATGTTCTTAATATGGCTTATTTTAATGATAATGCTTCCAAAAACAAGCT
The DNA here is from genome assembly GCA_027051165.1 of archaeon. Lineage (GTDB taxonomy): Archaea > Hydrothermarchaeota > Hydrothermarchaeia > JALTZZ01 > JALTZZ01 > JALTZZ01. The sequence continues at coordinate 1,133 of JALTZZ010000013.1, forward strand.
TTGTCTATGCATTTGAATCAAAATATATAGATTTTGTAATAGTATCGTCAATTATTGTATTTTTAATCGTATTCCCAGTCTTTTTGATGAAAATAAGAGAGGGTTATGGTAAGATATTTGAACCTACTGGATGGAGCATCTTAGAGTATATACTCTCGCCACTTGTTTTCATGTTGTTGGCACTTATCTACGTAGAAACAAGGAAACCACAATTATTGTTATTTTTTGTAATGTATCTTGTTTCATTTTCTTTTGAAATTCTTTCAATAAAATCTCTATTTTTTGAAAGAAAAGAAACCAAAATGTTCTATAACATTGAGGAAATGCTTAAAGAACATATAACATACTGGATAAGGACGGATATACTGAAAGAAATAGCAGAGAACATCCTGAAAAAATATAATTTAAACATAGATGTATCTATAGAAGGAAGGGAGATAAAAATAGAAGGCAATGAAATAGATAAAACGATATTCGCTACAGCAATGCTTCTGGAGATGTATAAACAAGAAGATCTGAAAACAAAGACGGTAGTGGATAAAACATTTAACGATATCAAAGAAGAAATAGAAACTGTATTGAGAGAAGGTATTCTTGTATTACCTAAGGATATAAGGGAAATTTTTGATTACGAAAAATATTATACATCTCTCTTTGAAAAAAGTGTTGTTGAACTCCTGAAAAAATTATCTGCATTTATACCAGAAGACGACATAATAAAAGTAAAAAAGAGGGTTATAGAGGAGATAAAACCTGAAATGGATAGAGAGACATTTATAAGGCGTTTTAAAATATTTTTAGCACTATGCAAAGAGGTATTTCCTCTTGCGGGTGAATTATTTTCGGAAATTATAATAGATTATATAAACAGCAACATGAAAAAGTATGGCTTTAAGATAAACGAGCTTTTGGATATAGTTCCTCTTGGAATTGAAGAATACGATGAAAAATATGGTGGCATAGCGAGATGTAGCAATGTGGTGCTCTTAAGTGATAATAAAGATATTGAAAAGGAAATATTAATGAAATTTATAAGTGAAGGATTAAAAGAAGATGATATAATTGTTTATGTAACTGCAAAAGTTCCATGCGAGGAGATTATTGAATACGTAAAGGTTAAGAATCCGATGAGTATCGTGAGGGTATTGGCTGTTGGCGACATGAAAAGAAAAACTGAGGAAGGTGATAATGAATGCATAAGAATTCCCATAAATCTTATACTCCTTCAGAGGAAGCTGGTATCTATAATAAAAAGTTTCAATAGTGCTAAACACAAGAGGGTTGTTATAGATATTTATCCCATTTTTATGAAATATTTCTCATGGGAAGACCTAAGAGTCTTTGTTTTAAAACAGTTAGAAGGGCTGAAAAGGTGGAACAGTACCACTATATTTGTCCTTAATAGGGTTATCTTAGAGAAGTATGGGAAAGATATAGAAAAATATATAGATATGATAGTTGATGTTAAAAAGATAAAAAAAGAATATATCGCTGAACTCTTATCGCCAAGCAGAGGTTTTAGGAGAATTGTTGCAATTTAAGAAGCAGTATATATCTTTCTAAATATAAACGACATGAAATTTCCTCTGTATCGGTGTTTCTCAATTCTGTATTTTCCAAAAAGGTGCATGGTATCGTAGCTTATATCAAACAATAAAAATGCAATAAAGTATTGAAGAGGAAAAATTTCAAAAAAACTTAGCAGTGCAACACCTATTTTCATGCAGAATCTGTGTTTAAAAAAGAACTCCATAAAAAAGTTTGTTTTGTTTCTATCAACATAGTCATTTCCCTTTTCGTCGATTATGCCCAGTATTGTTAGTAGGATTAGAGGCATTAAGAATATATTATCAATGAAAAACACTAATGATCCGAATATGGGCATAACACTCAGTATACCAACCTTGTTGTCAATCTTCCCTCCAAGAATTACGCTTAAAAGGATTGCGGTTAGTATTGTTGCTGCATATTTGCTTTGCAAGCATAGAAGTATCCAGAGAGCAACCAAGAAAGGTGCCACCATGATAGCGATTTTTTTGTTGAAAATTCCCTCATCGAGAGCATCGTCTACAAACTTTATTCCACCACCTAAAATACCAAAGGCTAATTCTATAAGCATAGTTACCACCTCATATATATACCTTACGTTTCAACTTTCATATCATAATTTGAAAAAATGATATTTAAGGTGGAGAATTTATTTGTAAATTATTGTTCAACACTTATGAATTATAATGGAGATAAAGTTAAATACTTAAAAATACAGCAGAGAAGAAGGGTGAAGGCATGGCTACGATAGTTGTAGGTGGGCAGTGGGGTGATGAAGGCAAGGGTAAGATAATAAGCTACCTTGCATTAAAAGATAAGCCAGACATCGTTGCAAGAGCAGGTGTAGGACCAAATGCTGGACATACGGTAACGTATAAGGGGAAAAAATACGGTGTTAGACAGATACCAAGCGGATTTGTTCATGAAAAGGCGAGATTGCTTATAGGGGCTGGCGTTCTCGTGAATCCAGAGGTTGTTCTAAAGGAAATAAAAGATTTGAATCTTGAAGGAAGAGTCGGTATAGATTACAGATGTGGAATCATAGAAAAGAAGCATGTTGAGCTTGACAGAGGAAGTGAGCATTTAGCAAAGCAGATTGGAAGCACGGGCACAGGATGCGGTCCGGCGAACGTTGACAGAGCATATAGAAAGCTTAAACAAGCAAAGGATGTTGAGGAGCTTAAGCCTTATCTAACGGATGTTGCAAAAGAGGTCAACGAAGCTCTTGACAAAGGCTTGGGTGTTCTTGTGGAGAACAGCCAAGGATTCGGCTTAAGCCTCTACTACGGAACGTATCCTTATGTAACATCGAAGGATACAACCGCAAGCATGGCTTGTGTTGATATAGGAATAGGACCGAAAAAGGTGAAGGATGTCGTAGTTGTATTTAAGAGCTTTCCAACAAGAGTTGGTGCAGGTCCTTTTCCAACTGAGATGAGCCAAGAAGAGGCGGAGAGGCTTGGAATAGTTGAATACGGAACTGTTACCGGAAGGAGGAGGAGAGTGGGATATTTTGACTTTGAGATGGCAAAGTATGCGTGCATGATAAACTCCGCTACACAGATAGCTCTAACATGCGTTGACTACCTCGATAAGGATATGAAGGGTGTAAGGAGATACGAAGATTTGAGCAGAAAAGTTAGAGAATTCATAGAGAAGCTTGAAGAAGAAACCAAGGTGCCTGTTACTATAATATCCACAGGTCCCAACCTCGAAGATACTATAGATTTAAGAAAGGAGAAGCTGTAATGGTGAAGGTTAAAATATGCGGTATAACCAACGAGGAGGATATGGACTTCTGCTCTAAGGTAGCTGATGCTGTGGGTGTTATTGTAGAAGTCCCTGTAAATACTCCGAGAAAGCTTGACAGAAAAAGGGCGAAAGACATATTATCAACCGCAAACCCTCTTACCTATAGAGTAGCCGTTGTGATGCCAAAGAGCTTGGAGGAAGCACTTGAAATATACGAATACGTTGAGCCAGATGCACTCCAGTTGCACGGAAACGAGAGCGTAGAGCTTGTAGAAAAGCTTAAAAACGAAGTTAATACTCACGTAATAAAAGCTGTGCACGTAAAAGGTTTGGAATCTCTGAAAATCGCTGGGAGCTATGCTGAAGTCTGTGATGCAATTCTGCTTGATACAGGATATGGAAGCGGGAAAACGCATGACTGGGGAATTAGCAAGGCTATCGTTGAAAAGATAAAAAAGCCAGTAATACTTGCCGGCGGGTTGAAGCCTGAGAACGTTAAAAGTGCAATCTTGGAAGTGAAGCCTTACGGAGTGGATGTATCAAGCGGTGTTGAAAAAGAAAAAGGAAAGAAGGATTTTAAGAAAGTTTTAAATTTTGTGAAAAATGCAAAATGTATCGAGATATAGAAAGCTTAAAGTTGTTAAGAAAGTAGTTCTTAAATAAGGATATACATGAAAAGAGGTGTGTTTATTGGCTTATCAGTTAAAAAAACATTTCAGCAAAAAGGAAAAAATTTATGGACAGTTTTTTACTCCGAGAAAAATTGCTGATTTTATGATCTCGTTCTCCATGCTACATTTGGATAAAGCTGAAAAAGCTATAGATCCAGCATGTGGGGATGGAGTCTTCCTTTCTTCTCTTATAGATCATGGATTTAAAGAAGTTTGGGGTGTTGATATTGATAAATCTGCTGTTAAAAAAATTCCTAAGAATATTAAAAAAAGAGCAAAGATTATAATAGGAGATGCACTTATTCGTTCCCCAACTCTAACACAAAACTTTGTTTTGCCAGAGAACTATTTCGATCTATCCGTTGGAAATCCACCCTTTAGTGCTAAGTATGGAAGAATATCTGATTATAGAATAAAAGAATATAGTATATCAAAAAATAAAAAATCAGAAGCCATTGAAGTTTTGTTTCTGGAAAGATTTATAACTCTCGTTAGGCATGGTGGTGTTGTAGGAATTATTGTCCCGGATGGAATATTAATAAATAAGAATTATAGATACGTTAGAGAATTTATCCTTAAATACAATATTTTAGCGGTTATATCATTGCCACGTGGCATATTTAGATCAAGCTTAAGCACAACATCAAAGACAAGTATTATATTTCTAAAAAAAGAAAAAAATGTAGAAAATGAGATATTCATGGCAGACGTTCAAGATGTAAATGATCTTCAAAAAATTTTAAAATTATACAGAGAAAAGAGGGGTTTATGGGTAAAACCTTCGGTGGAGAGTCTTCATCCTAAAACGTATAAAAAGCTTGAGATAAGCTTTAGAGTTCCATCCTATCAACTTAAAGAGCTAATTACTGAAATGAGGACTGGTGGAACGGAATATGGAAAAAAAAGGAAATTCTCGACCAAAGGAATAAAATTCATATCAGCAAAGGTTGTAATGCCGTATGGCTTAGATTTTAAGCGAGATGAAAAGTACATAGAACCTAATAGTCCTATGGACAAAACCTACGCCCATACAAAGGTAGGTGATTTGCTTTTTGTAAGAGTCGGCGTAGGCTGTGCTGGAAGATGTGCAGTAGTTGTTGACGAAAACGATATTGGTGTTGCCGACGACTGGATATATATAATAAGGGTTAATGAAAATAGAGTTTTGCCTCATTATCTTGCAGTGTTTATGCAGACTAATCGTGCAGTAAAGCAGTTAGAAACTATGAAGAGGGGTGTTGGAACTGTTACAATTCCACAGTCTGAATTAAAAAAATTGATTGTTCCAGTTCCACCGAAAAATTTTCAAGAAAAAATTAAAAAAATGTATTTAGAAATGGTAAAGCATACGAGAGTAGGCAATATAAACAAGGCAAAGAAAATTTTTGAAGATATGAAAAAAATTGTTGAAGATAATGTTTAAAAAATTATTTCGAAACTATTTTTGGTATAACATTTTCAACGATATCCTTTTTATGAGTCTTGGAAGCTATTAAAAATGATCTCAAAAGTCCTAAGATATGATCTTTTAATGGGTTCCATATAACACGTTCTTTGGTGTAGGACTCTCTTCCAATTAATGGATCAGAAAATATTGATTTGACATTCAAAAGAGGAATATAAATATAGATCATTGCCTGATAACCTACGGCTTTCTGTTTATGTTTAAGGGCAATATCTATATAGCATCCGTCCTCAAAAGAATATCGTAGAATTGGTATTTTCTCGTATATAACTCGAAATCTATTAAACATGATTGTAGTAATTCTACGAGAAATTTTATAGGATTCCTCAAAAGTTTCGGTATCTTTTATGGAATTTATTAGTGAATAAATATCCTTTCTGGATACTATCCCTTTATTAAAAGCTATTGAGATGATTCTGCCAAACTCTATAAGCTCGCCTGTCTTGTTATTTTGATATGAAATCTGCCACTCTATATAATCCTGTTTTGTTAATTTCTCTTTTCTTGTTGCAACTGGAAATATACCTTTTCTTTTTATTCTAACTTTGGATGTTGGTCTCGTTATTGGCAATATACAGTCTATAGCATTTCTTTTGGAGTTCCATCTAACATCTATCATTAAATGTGAAGTTTAATTTGGAGTAATATATATTTATAACTCTATCTCTCTAATACCCCTCCTAAGTATTTTCTCCATAATTCTCAAATTTTCTTCGTTGTTGAAATTCTTCAATATTTCCTCAAGCTTTTTTCTGTCTTTTTTCTTAAATTCTTCTATTTTTTTTATTAAAATTGGTAATGCCCTAACTATGTTGTCAACAATCGTTACGGTAGCCTCTCTCGCTGTTCTCGATAGAGGGTTTAAATCTATAGCTACAACTTTTTTTCCCTTTTCCACAAGAGCTTTTGTTCTGTCCCCATCTTCAAGGGCTACGAAAACAACATCGCTCTCTATCGTTGCCATGCTAACCTTCCTTCTCTCGCTTGATAGATTGTCAAGCTCCGCCTCTGGCACGTAGTAAACCTCCTCCGCACCATTCTCCTTTAAAACTTCTGCTATTTTCTTGGCTCTCTCCTCGCTTCTGTAAAAAAGGTTTACTTCAATCTTAGCTCCACATGCGTTTGCAAGCTCAACAAGCTCCTTAGCCGACAAAGCACACGTATTTCCGTTAACCGTAATAACTGGTCTCTCTGCCAAAAGAAGGAGTGCCGCACCCGCTTCAATAGCCTTTACCGCTTGCTCATGAGTTTTCTCCCCCAAGAGATAGTCCAAGGCTTCTCCCCTTCCATGAGCTATAAGACCAGCTTCAACAACAATCCCCTTTCTAAAACCTTCTATAATTTTTTCCCGCAGAATAAGGCTCTCATACCTCGGATGATCCTTGGGTATTATCATACCAACTGTGCATCGGTTAACATCTTCATTTTAATTTTTCTCTTGATAATGCTTTAAAAAGTGGTATGGAAGTTGCCCCGTTTGTAGCATTTATCGCTGGTGCAGTAAGCGTGCTATCTCCCTGTGTTCTTCCATTAATCCCAGCTGTCCTTGCCGTAGCTCTAAACAGCAGAGCAGGACCTTTTCTTGTAATAGGGGGGATGACATTTTCCTTCGTCTCAATGGGAGTGCTTGCATCAGCTTTTGGAGCACTTGTTGGAGCCTACATGATGTTCTTTAAAAAAATTGCATCACTGATAATTGTAGCACTCGGTGCAGTTCTGCTTGTAGAGAGGCTTGAGCTTGCATTTGTTGGATTTGTAAATAGAATGGGCATACAGTCGGTAAGCATCTCTGGAGAAAGGAGAGGATACCTCGGAATGTTCGTTCTCGGACTATCGCTTGGAATAGTATGGATACCATGCACTGGACCAATTCTCGGCAGTATATTAACATACGTTGCCATTGAGGGGAATATAGTATATGGGGGCTTTCTTCTCTTCCTTTACTCACTCGGCATTGCTGTTCCAATGCTTATAATAGGTATTCTGTTTAGAGAATCTTTATACAAGCTTAACATCCTCAGAAAGGGGAGCATTATAGTAAAAAAAGTTGCCGGAGTTGTTCTTATAATAGTCGGAGTAATATACTTCTTAGGACTTGAGGGATATATAATGGAGTTCCTATATGATTATGTTCCAGAAATAGAAATTATAAAATAAAAAAACGAGAGATTTAGAAGGTTGGCTTAACCTTATACATCTTGATTCCGTTTTCTCTCAAGAGCTTCATTACCTTTACGCCATACTTTGGAAATACGTGGATTGTTGCATGATATGGTGGAACGCTCTGCACGGTCTTATACTTAACAACCTTGTTTATATCGCCGAACTCCTTTTCAATTACCTCTAAAGCTTTGTGATAGTCTCCGTTTAGGTAGTCAACTCTTATTGGAATGCTTACCTCTACACCACCGGGCACATCGTCTACTATTTTACCCTCTCTCTCTTTTCTTTCCCATTCTTTAATGTCCTCATCTGTAAGCTCCTCTTCATATACTCCCGGCCATAGTTCTACCATCTGCACCACCTTAATAAATTTTTATTATATAAATGGACAAGATTATAATGGGCAGTTCTCATATATAAAATTTTCGGTGTTTTTTCGGAATAACAGCGAATGTTTATGCTAAAAATATAACGGAAAATCATTATACATCTGGTATAATAATTTTTTGTTATAAAAGTATCAGCCTTTTTCAACCTCTTTATATATTTTTTCAATTCTTTCTGCGAATCCTTCAACATTAAACCTTTTTAGAACCTTTTTTCCATTTTTTACAAGCTTAAGCCTGTATATGTCGTTATTAATTACTTTAACGATAGCATCCCCAAGTTCATCCGTATTCTTCGCTAAAATTCCGTTGTATCCATCTACTACTGCATCGCTTCTATCCATAGCTATGGGAACAGTATTGCATAGCATTGCCTCTAAAAAAACAATCCCAAAACCTTCCTTTTTCGATGGAAGGACAAGAACTTTGCTCTCAGCTATATATTCGTAGGGATCTTCAACATAGCCCGTGAAGACGATGTTCTTTATTCTCAGTTTTTTCGAAATTTTTTCAAGATTTTTTCTGTAGCTCCCATTACCTACAATGAGAAGCTCAGCGTTTATTTTATTCTCCACGATCTTAAAGCATTCTATTAGCTTGTGGACGTTCTTTTTCTTTATTAAAGCTCCCACGTATACTACTGCATTTTTCTTCTTTCTTTTTATCTCTCTCGGTTCCACAGCATTAAAGACAACTCTATACCTTAAACATTTCCCATTAACGTAATCTTTCATCCAGCTTCCAACGAGCAGAACGTAGTCGGCGTTTCTTAAAATAGCTTTGGAGATATGGCTCAATACGGGCATGCTGAAGAAACTCAAGTCGGAGCCGTGGAGCGTAACTACTAAAGGCTTTTTTTTAAGCTTTTTTAAAATAAGTCCAAGTAGTCCTTGAGGAATTAAATAGTGAGCATGTATTATGCTGTATTCTTTTTTTAATCCTTTTATAATGCCAAAAATTATAAAAGAAAATGCTCTTATTATCGGAATATTTAAAATTTTAACTTTTGGGTATGAGATAATATCGAAGCTCTGCTTAGAATTTTTAATAATGTTCTTTACATGGGTTACAATTCCACCTTTTCTGTTCCACACCGTTATAAGTAGCACCTTCATAGATCATGTCTATTCTGTAGGATCAATTATATATCTATTACTTAAGCTCTATTAAATAATACTGCTTCATCATAGAATACTTAGAAAAAATTATTTAAGTAATCATTAATAATAGGCTACTGGTGGTTGCATGAAGATAGGCATAGCAAAGAATGGCAACATAGCAACATCTCTCGTAGTAGAACTTATGCTCGATGAGAGGGCTGATAGGGAGGATATAGAGGTTAGAGTCTTTACGAGCGGAGCAAAGATGCGGGCAAGGGACTGCGATGATATCGTTAATCGCGTTTTAGAATATAACCCTGATCTTATAATATATGTTTCTCCAAATCCGAGTCTGAAACATGTTGTTAACTCATTAAAAAAGCTTGAAGGTAGGAGGGTTATTATAATAGGGGATTCTCCCGGTATTAAGGCAAAAGAGACGTTTGAAGAGCTTGGATTTGGTTATATATTTGTGAAAGGAGATGCCATGATAGGTGCAAGAAGAGAGTTCCTCGATCCGATAGAGATGGTTCTTTTTAATGCAGACATGCTCAGAATACTCGCAGTTACTGGAGCTTTTAGGGTGGTTTACGAGGAGATAGATAAGGCTATAAAAGATGATAGCTATCTGCCAAGGGTAATCGTTGACAGCATGCTTGCCGTTGAGCATAGCGGCATAGAAAACCCGTATGCAAAGGTAAAGGCACTTGCATGCTACGAAATAGCTGAAAAAGTTGCTGAACTTAACGTTAAAGGCTGCTTTGTTATAAAAGATAGGGAAAAATACATTGCAACAGTTGCCGGTGCACACGAAATGCTAAGGGCAGCGAGCATTCTGGCTGATGAAATTAGGGAAATAGAGAAGAGTGCAGATGCCGTTTTAAGAAAACCACACTCAAGAAGTGGGGATATATTATCGAAACGAAAACTTTTTGAAAAGCCGAGCTGAGATCATGGTGATGGAAATAAACTTGGAGGAATATTCGAGAGAGGTTGAGAGGAAGCTTGAAGTTGCAATTCCCAAAGGTTTTCCTCGTAGTCTATACAATGCAAGCAGGCACATACTCTTCAGGGGAAAGCGTGTTAGACCTCTAATATCACTGATAGCATACGAAGCTGCCAGCGGTGACGATTTTAGACATGCACTGAACTTTGCTGTCGGCATAGAGCTTATACATACAGCCACAATAATACACGACGACATAATAGATAGAAGCGACATGAGAAGAGGGTTATTAAGCGTAAATAAGGTATATGGAAACGAAATGGCTATTTTAGCTGGTGATCTCCTTTTTTCAAAAGCATTTGATTACGTAGGGAGCTACAGCAACTCCAAACTAACGAATCTGATTGCAGATGCTTGCATAAAGCTTGCAGAAGGGGAAGCTCTCGAATCGCTTCATACGGGGAATCTTAAGATAAGCGAGGAGGTTTATCTGGAGATTATTGAGAGGAAAACGGCAAGCTTATTTAAGGCAAGCACGTTAGGAGCAGCTATCCTTGCTAAGGCTGATGAAAAAGAAGCTAATGCATTAGCTAAATACGGAGAGCTTCTTGGAATAGGATTTCAGATGACAGACGATCTCCTCGACATTGCTGGCGAAAACATAGGCAAGCCCATAGGTATGGATATAAAGCTTGGTAAACCTACTTTTATTATTCTCCATGCATACAGAAATGCAGATAAAAACGAAAAAAAGATTATTGAAAAAGCTTTTTATGGAAACAAAGATTTTATAAAGGAAGCAATAGAAATAATAAAAAACATATCCCTTGAGTATGGTATAAAGAGGGCGAGCTACTTCATTAAAGAAGCTAAGAAGCATTTGAAATATTTAAGAAAAAGCAGGGCGAAAGATATTCTCGAAAAAATAGCGGATTATATTATAGGGAGGAAGTTTTAATGCTTGCTGATAGAACTAAGCTTATAAAACCAAGTGCAACTCTTGAAATTACTGCAAAAGCTAAGGAAATGAGAAAAAAAGGAATAAAAATAATAAGTTTAGCTGCAGGAGAGCCGGATTTCTCCTCTCCTAAGGAGGTTAAGGAGGCTGTATGCAGAGCTCTCGAAGAGAACTTCATATATTATACTCCAGCTCAAGGAATTCCTGAGCTTAGGGAGGCTGTTGCAAGGAAGTTCAATAAGGACTACGGCACGGACTACACGGAGGAGAACGTAATAATAACCGCTGGTGCAAAGCAGGCGATATATCTCGCTGTTCAAGCCCTTGTAAATCCGAAAGAGGAAGTTTTAATACACACACCAGCATGGGTTTCTTACGAGCCGATTGTAAATCTCGCACTTGCAAAGCCCGTTTTTGTGAAAACTGAAGAAAACTTTAAGCTTACGAGGGAATCATTAGAGAAGGCTGTTACAGAAAAGACAAAAGCATTAATATTAAACTATCCGAACAACCCTACAGGAGCTGTGATGGATAAAAAAGAGATGAAGGAAATTATTGATTTTTGTTTGGAGAATGATATCTATATTATAAGCGATGAAATCTACGATAAAATTGTATTCAAAGAATTTAAAAGTGCTGCAAGTCTCACAAAAGAAAAAGAAAAGATAGTTATTGTAAATGGGTTTTCAAAAACATACTCGATGACCGGATTTAGGGTAGGGTATGCAATAGCAAGCAGCGAGATAGTAAAGGCTATGACAAGGATGCTGAGCCACTCTACAAGCTGCGTAACGAGCTTTGTTCAAAAAGCTGCATTAGAAGCTCTGGAAAAGTGCGACTACTTCGTTGAGGGGATGGTTAAAGCGTTTAGGGAGAGAAGAGACTACATGGTAAAAAGGCTTGAAGAGATGGACATAGACTGCGTAAAGCCTGATGGAACGTTCTACGCCTTTCCAGACTTCAGCAAGTATGAGAGAGATTCCCTAAAGATGGCTGACTACCTATTAACAGAAGCTAAGGTTGCAGTGGTGCCGGGAATTGCGTTCTATGCAGAAGGATATCAGAGACTCTCCTTTGCTACAAGCATGGAGAACATCGAGGAAGGAATGAACAGAATAGAAAACGCTTTAAAGAAGCTTTAAAAGAAAAGAAAAAGAAAAAATTTACTCGATGGTTATTGCACTTACTGGGCAGGATTCTGCTGCTTCTTCACAGTTGCAACCAGCTTCTTCGCAGCTATTGCAGATTACCCAGCTCTTACCGTCCTCCCTTATTTCAAAGCACTCTGGGCATATGCTCTCGCATGTCCCGCAACCTACACAAGCATCCTGATCAACTACCGGTGTAGCCATATCAATACCACCCTTTTAAGTTCTCGCATCAGTGTTCATTTTTTTAACATCTTAATATTTAGAAAGTTGAGAAGCTTTTATTTTATTGCCGAAGATAAAATAGCGTTAAACTTTATAAATTATAGAAGGTAGTGCTTGAACTACAAACCAAGGTTAAGAAAAATTTATAAATGAAAAAGCATGGTGAAGCACATGATCGAAATTGACGGTAGCTATGGAGAGGGTGGAGGACAGATTTTAAGGACAAGTATAGCATTAAGCTCTCTTTTAAAAAAACAAGTTAGAATATTTAATATAAGAGCCAACAGACCAAAACCCGGATTAGCACCTCAGCACTTCACGGGGATAAAAGCAATGTGCGATCTGTGCAGTGCAAGAGCAGAGGGCTTGGCTATAGGATCAAAAGAGGTCTTTTTTTCTCCAAACAAAATAAAAGCTGGTAGGTATGAAATAGATATAAAGACTGCTGGTAGCATAAGTTTAATACTTCAGACAACACTTTTGCCGTGCATGTTCGCAGAGGGAGATGTAGAGCTCCTAATAAAGGGAGGCACAGATGTAAAGTTTGCTCCTCCAATAGACTACATAAAAAACGTCCTTGTAGCAATTTTGAGAAAAATGGGGGCTGATATAAAAATTGAAGTTATAAGAAGAGGATACTATCCAAAGGGCGGGGGCATAGTCAAAGTATTAGTTAAGCCCGTTGATATGCTCAAACCGCTGGAGCTCGTCGATAGAGGAAGATTTATTGGAATAGAGGGGGTCGCACACTCTTTAAATTTACCGTGTCATATTGTGGAGAGAGAAGCAAGCTCTGCAAGCAGAATATTGGAAAAAAACGGATTCAAAGCAGATATAAAGCTTGAATGTGGGAGAAACTTTTCTCAAGGAACGGGAATAACGCTTTGGGCAAACTACGAAAATACGGTCTTAGGTTCAAGTTCTCTTGGAGAAAAAGGAAAAAGAGCAGAAATTGTTGGAGAAGAAGCTGCAAAAGAACTTCTTACAGAAATAAAGAGTTCCGCAACCGTAGATATACATTTAGCCGATCAACTCATTCCGTTTGTAGCTATAGCAGATGGAAAAAGCATATACACCGTTAGAGAGATGACAAACCATCTGAAAACAAATATATACATCGTGGAAAAGATATTAGGGAAAAAAATTTTCAAAATAAAAAAAGAAAAAAGCGTTTACATAATTGAGGCAAGTGGAATAAAATGGAGGAAGAACTGAGAAAGATATTAAGAGAACCTCTAACTGGAAGAGAACTGCACAGAAGAGTAAGCGTAGATCCATTTAGTCTCTGGAAGATTTGTATGAAAAAATTCATCGTTGTGAGCGTTGCAAAACACTATTTAAGGCTTGACGGAAATATAGAAGGATATTCAAGACTTTCTCCGAGCATACTGAGGGAGTTCATGACATACAGCGTTGTTGGCGTTGATAAAGATAAAGTTTCGGAGAAGGCAGTTTTATTAAAAGAAAAAATTAAAAAAATAAGTAAAAAGAAATTTGAGCTGGGGAGAAAGATAAGCTTAGATGCTTTGAAAGAAACAAATGCAGAGGCTTGCTTTCTGATAGCTGGTGATGTTGCACTCGAAATGGCACACGAAGAGCCAAGGCTTGAGAGATATACGAACATGCTCGTTAGGGGCTCCGATATAGACATTGTAATAGTAATTGATAGGGAGAAGCATAGAGAACCTCTTGAGGAATACATGCTCAGCAAAAAGCATATATGCATAAAAGATCCAAGAATAAGAGAGGAAATAGACTTTAAGATAAAGAATATTGACGATATAATCAAAGATGCAGAATTCGACACGCTGAGGAAAATGATAGCGTGCAAGATAATATGTGAAAGCAGATATCTTGCCGGGGAATACAGTCTATACAAAAGAGCCAAGAAGATTGTTAAGGATAGGTGCAGAGAGCTGAAGGTTATGGAAAAAGAAGCATTTAAAAGAAGAGAAAAAATTATAAAAGAACTTCTTGAAGATGGTATTAAAAGCAAAGAGCAAGCAGTCGTATTTTATGGAACGGAAGAATTTTATGAGGAGTTCTAATGAGGGCGTATATTTATAAACTCAATAAAAAAATTTATCTTATAATAATAAAAAATGAAAAAATGCTTAAAGCTGAGATTAAAAAAGGTTTTAAACTTGTTTCTAAAGGTAAAGTATATAATAAAAAAGAACTCGCCAAAATACTTAGAAAATGCAGAGTTTTTGTTTCAAACGCCGATGAAATTAAGAAATTTCTCAACTCAAGGGGAATAAAATATGAAGAAATAAAGCTCTGTGAGCACTGCTTAATAAAAAACAGAATAACAGCCTTAGATGAAGAATACAGGTTTGGCAGAAGAAAAATATGCAGAAATTGTGCGGAAGAAGAGCTCAAGAGGGAACTCGATTTTAAGGGTTATAATGCTCTCTTTGATAAGTATAGAGAAATCCTGCACAAGATAAGGGATGTTGACAAGGTTGTTGAAAATCTTAAGAGCGAAAAAATACTCTTCGACATTATAGAAGCTGAAGATGAAGGTATTGAGATAGATATAGATGAGCTCGATATTGATCAAAGATTTAAAGAATTTTTAAAGAAAAGAGGAATAAAAAAACTTTATCCAGTCCAAACTCTTGCTGTTAAGGAGGGGTTGCTTAAAAATAGAAATCTCCTTATAGTATCTGCAACTGCAAGCGGAAAAACCCTCATAGCTGAGCTTTCTGGTATAGAAAAGGCTCTTCGTGGAAAAAGAATGTTATACCTTGTTCCCCTTGTTGCACTTGCCAATCAAAAGTATGAGTTCTTCAAAGAGTATGAAGAGCTCGGCTTAAAAGTGGCTATAAGGGTAGGGAGGAGCAGAATAAAAGATGAAGAGGAGCCTATAATAGAGGAGAGCGATATTGATGCTGCAGATATAATAGTTGGAACATACGAAGCAATAGACAAGATTCTGAGAAGCGGTAAGAGGCTGAGAAATGTTGGAACCATAGTTATAGACGAAGTTCACATGCTTGGTGAGGAAGAAAGAGGTATAAAGCTTGACGGATTAATAGCGAGACTCAGATACTTCTTCGATGCACAGCTCATCGCACTCTCCGCTACCGTTCCAAATTACGCAGAGATATCGGAAGCTTACGGAATAAAACCTATAGCATATATGAAAAGACCTATACCGCTTGAAAGATACTTATATATCACGAAAGATAAAGAAAAAGTTATAAAAGACCTTGTTGTCGAAGAATTTAACCACATATCAAAAAAAGGATATAGAGGACAGAGCATCGTATTTACGAACTCGAGAAGGAAAGCTCACGAAATTGCAGAGTTTTTATCAAAATATATACCAGCAAAAGCTTATCATGCGGGCTTATCTTATGTAAGAAGAAAAGAAATTGAGGATCTCTTCTCAAAGCAATCCTTAGCTTGTGTTGTTACAACCGCCGCATTAAGCTTAGGGATAGATTTTCCAGCAAGCCAGATACTTTTCGAGAGCCTCAGCATGGGAAACAGAGAGCTCAGCGTTAGGGATTTCAACCAGATGCTTGGAAGAGCTGGAAGACCGATGTTCCATGAAAAAGGGAAGGTGTTTTTAGTTGTCTATCCAGAGGAAATTGATAAAGCTGTGAAACTGCTGAGCGGGAAAATAGAGGATGTCGTTGTTTATGCAGATGAGGAAGATGAGCTTGAGCAAATTCTTGCCTCAATAGGTTCTGCAGGAAGCTTCGAGGAAGCTAAAAAAATTTTAGGGCTCATGTTTCATAAAATAGAAAATATAGAAGAGAAAATAAGAAAACTTGAAGATTATGGGCTTGTAAAGAACGGAAGATTAACAAGGCTCGGAAGAATTGTTTCTTTAAACTTTTTAAAACCAAAGGAATTTGCATATATATTAAAAAATAAAGAAAGCTCTGCTGAGGATATCTTAGCGGGCTTAGAGCCGTTTGAGAATGCATATTTAAAAGAGAGCCTTAGAAAGAGAATACAGTCTGCATATAAAGTCAGGGTTAGCACGAAATTCTTTGAGGGAATTGGGATACTATATGAAGAACCAAAAAAGGAGTTTATTGATGTTATAGAGCTCATAAACAGCGAATTTTTAAAGTGCAACTGCAGAGACTTTCCATACTGTGATCATGCGAAAATTGAGCTTTCGAAGAGAATAATAAATCTAAGAAAAAATGGAATGAGCAGCAGAAAAATCTCAAAATACCTTGAAAACTATTTCATTGAGGCATACTCTGGAGATATATTCAACTGGCTCGATGGAATAGTTAGGAAGTGCGAGGCTCTTGAAAAGATATTTTTATCGCTCAACATGAGAAAAAAAGCCGAATATGTAAGAAAACTTAGGAGAATGCTTGAAGGTTGATTTTTGTATTTTTGCTTTTTTGGAATAATAGAAAACTGAACTTTCTTTAGCCGTTCCTACGTAGGCAGGGAGATGAAGGAAGAAAATAGTAAGAAATAACCCCCTTGCAAAAGACATCATACGAGCGAAGAGACATGCTCATATATTTGCGAGCTAAGCTATACATAATATTTTCCAATAAAAGGACATTTAATTATTATAACCCTCTTGCAGAGTCAAGACACAGCAAGGCTTGAAGCTTTTCCTTTGTATTAAAGTCCTTAGATACGAGCATACCCAATAGAAGGACGCATAAAGCTGCAAACTTTGCAACAGAGCGATTAGAATATCTGTGAAGATTCTTCAAGGAGAGAGAATTTTTGAGAACCTTGAACAGATCTTCGATAACGCTTTTAGCAGCTTTAAATTCCTTCCATGAGCACAAAAAGCTCTTAAAAGAGGAAAAGAGTCTATCATAAAGTCTCTTTATCCTTAAGGACTTTAAAGGGGCAAGTAAATCTTCCCTTAATCCTTTTAACGTTAAGATTCTTCCTCGGGAATATGAAAGGAAGGATTTTATACCACATAATGCTTTTCCAGTAGTTTTTCTGAGCACAGAAACCTTTATCTATTTTATCACCTTTTCTCAAAACTCTCCTTCTCTTAAGGTTTTCAGTGATTTTAAGGAAGAGCTTGGAGTCGTTTGGAGATCCTTCGTATAAATAGACTCCAATAAGCTTAAAGAAGGATACTCTACGACTAAAGCGAGCTTGTAGCCTTTATAGAACCCCTTGCCTAAAGCATAGCCCATTTATATTTTTGCTCTCTGAACAGATTTACATCGGTAGTATCGAGGAGCTTTACCGAGCTCCTCTTAATAAACCTGTTTATAACTGATAAAAGCTTTATGAACTGATCCTCGCTGAATCTGCTGAGGAAGCTGTATATTTCATCTGCAGATGGAATCTCTGCAGCTCTAACGACTCCTCTAAGCTCTCCATTCCCTTTTAAGCTCCTCTACTACTTCCGTTATATCTTTTTCGAAAAATATAGCTGTTATCGTTATCCTCAGCATCATCTTAACCGGTTTTATCCCTACTTTAGCCAGCTCTTTCTTAACAGTCCTGCTGTCAAAAAGATTTGTTTGAAGATTATCCATGTTGGATGTCTTAAATCTGGGATTAGAGGATGTTTCATGCCTATCACCGGAGAAGGGGTTAATACCTCTTCACCTATATAAATTTTTCTGCGCTTCGTCTGGAAAAATTTTGCCTTGTTTCTAATGCAAATGTCCTTTTATAAGAAAACTTGTTTTCTCTCGAAAACTTTGTTTTTATAGAAAAACTAACCCTCTTGCATCACTCATCCCGCAAGGGGGTTATAGTGTTATACAAACCTTCGGCTTCTTCATGTCTATAAAGCTTATAAACTTGATTCCTCACAGATATGAGAAACCACATCTGTGATGGGCGAAAAAACAGTGGATGGCGGGGATTCTGGTTCTCTGACGGTCAGATAGTATATGCTCTTCCTAAATTCTTTTATAAACCTTTCGAAACCTCACAGCTGTGAGAGATTGTGTTTTAGAACCTTAAAATTTATTCCTTTCAATTTCGATAAAATAGAGGTGTTGAAAAGATATTTTGATAATTTTAATAATTTTTTGATTGTTGATAAATAAGTTATAAAAAGTTTTTAAGCTTTTTTATACAACCTTTTCCAGAAATATTTATATTTCTCCTAACATAAAAAGTATTTTATTAGGTGATTACATGCAAGCTCGCCTAAACAACTACGGAGCTGTTAACAAAATTACAAGGGAAATGCTTGAAAGAGTGTTAAAGGAAGCCGCAGACCTAATAAGAACACGTGTTGACTATAAATATATATTACTTCTGCTTTTTCTCAAAAGACTCAGCGATAAGTATAAGGAGGAGCATGAAAGAGCAATTGAACAACTTTTAAAAGAGGGTTTATCAAAAGAAGAGGCTGAGGAATTTGCCAAAGATCAATCCTTCTACACCTTTAATTATCCAGAGGAATTTCTTTGGGACAACCTGAGGAAAAATATAAAAAAGCTTCCTGAAAACCTTGCAAGAGCATTTAAAAAGCTTGCAGAGCTTAATCCTGAACTTCAGGGTGTTGTTGATAGGTTTGACTTCATGGAGTTTACGAGGAATGAGGAGAACTTTGAAATTTTAAAACAGCTCTTTGAACTCTTCAGCGGTTTAGACTTAGGAAAGGCTTCTCCAGATGTCCTTGGCGATGCATACGAGTGGATCCTTAGATACTTTGCACCCCAGAAGGCTAAGGAAGGTGAGGTTTATACTCCAAGAGAAGTTATAAAGCTCCTTGTCAGAATTCTTGAGCCTAAACCATTAAAAAGCGTATACGACCCAGCCCTTGGCTCAGGTGGCATGCTCATAGAAAGCTACTACTACGTTAAAGAGAAGTATGGGAAAGAAGAGGCTAATAAGCTGTTTCTCTATGGGCAAGAGGTTAATCCGATCACCTATGCTCTTGCAATGATGAACATGATAATCCACGACATAAAGGATGCAAAGATAAAGGTTGGTGATACCCTTTTAAGACCAAAGCTCATTGAAAACGGAAAGTTCAAACGCTTCGATATAGTTCTCGCAAATCCTCCATGGAACCAAGATGGCTATGGTGAAGAAGTATTAAAGAAGGCTGAATTTTATGAGGAGAGATTTAAATATGGTTTTCCACCAAACAACTCAGCAGATTGGGCATGGATTCAGCACATGCTTGCAAGCTCTAACGAAAAGGTGGGCATAGTTATAGATAACGGCTGTCTATTTAGAGGTGGAAGGGAGAAGAGGATAAGGCAGAGGATTTTAAAAGATGACCTTGTTGAGTGCGTTATTCTGCTACCAGAAAAGCTTTTCTACAATACTGGTGCCCCCGGAGCTATAATAATCTTTAACAAGAAAAAGCCAGAGGAGAGAAAGGGCAAAGTTCTCTTTATAAATGCGAGCAAAAAGTATGAGCAACATCCAGAGGTAAGAAAGCTAAATCGCTTAGGAGAAAAGCACATTGAAAAAATAGTAAACGCTTACAAGGAGTTTAAAAATATAGAAGGCTTTTCGAGGGTTGTAAGCTTAGATGAGATAAAGGAAAACGACTACAACCTGAACGTAACTCTTTACGTTTTCCCAATAGAAGAAGTTGAAGAAATTGACGTTGCAAAAGAATGGAACGAGCTTAAAAAAATCGAAGAAGAACTTAAGGAGGTTGAGAAAAAGATTGAGGGATATTTGGAGGAGTTGAGGTATTTATCAACAAGAAACAAATAGGAGGTTGATAACAGCAATGAAAACTTAAAAAATTACATGGTGATTTTAAATGGCAGAAACTATTTTCTTAGATACCAACATAATGTTGGATTATATAGAAAATAGACACCAAGAAGTGAGAGACATAATAGCACAACTACTTCTTTTCCATAGAAAAAATATAATAATACTATCTACATCTATTTTTAACTTAGCTGAATTAATAGACAAAGAATTTGAAATACATTTTATAGGAAGCCTTCTTTCGCAAAAATTATCTTACGATGAAATATATAGAAAAAAATATCGAGATATTAGATCGTATAGAGAATTTATCGAAAGAAACAAGGATATTATCAAAAAAAGAATTGATAGATTTATATTTGAAAATAACATAAATATACTATCACTTAATTTAGACGAAGAAGAATTTATGAGCTATAAGGAAATTTACGAGCTTATATATAAGTATCAACTTTCCTCACAAGATGCGTTTATTGTTGCTACAGCACTTAGAAATAATATTAAATATTTTCTATCTAATGACGATGATCTTGTCAATATGTTAAATAATAATGGACTTATTGACGCTTTTAATTTAAGAAAAGAATCTCACAGAAAAAATTTTAAAAATTACGTAATAGATAATTTAATGGAGGTGTTACAATGAAAAAGTATTTTCATAATCCTAACAAAATTTTTGCCTTCTCAAAGAAAGTAGTTGATGAAAATATAAACAGCACAATTATAGAAAATTTAAGTGAAATAAGAAAAATTGAGAAAGTTATCGAAAATTTACCTAAGGGTGATGTAAAAAGATTAGAAGAACTTGACCTCGACACAAATCCAAAAATGTGGATACGTTCACTTTTAGAAGGATATCCAAATAATATTGAAAAAAGAGACATGATATCATTAATGAATGATTTTACTGATGCCATGAAAACAAGAATGAGAGAAGAGAGAAAATATGTAATAGGGCTTCTTTCAAAAAATCAGTTATTACTATGCCATAGCACATCTGGTGAAGAGACTATAACCCCAGAATGGAAAGCCATACCACGAATGCTGGACTCTGATAATATCCTTAGATATGTTCAATTTATTGTAAAGAAAGATCGTTCTATTGAAGTCAGATTTTTTGAAAGATATAAAACAGTATCTTTTGTAGATTGGCTTGGATTATCAGAAAGAGAATCTTTTTATTATCTTGGAGGAAAATATAGGATATATTCAGAGATAGATAATAAAATTATAGTTTTTGAGTTAAATGATGAAGAATTAGAAGAATGGTTAGAAGAACATCCAGAGATTATAAATGGTAGAATAGAGTTTCCACAACCTATAAAATTTCTAAATATAAAACATGTTATGGTCGGTAAAAGAAAATATAGCGATGTTGGAGATTTTCTACAAGATTTTCATGCTGAAATGTATGGTATAGATATCTACAAAAAACATTTTGAAAAGATTGTAGGATCAATGGATCCCTATATCGGTAGAGTATTTGATGAAAAAGATAAGGTTACTTTAATAAAGGGAGATTCTAAGAGAGTTCTTGCTCAAAAGAGAAATCAAAATCTCGATATATTGTTCGTTTCTAAAGATATTGAATTAAGAAATAGTTATCTTGAAGACCTTTTTAAAAGATTTATTAACGGTGAAAAAATAAATATATATCATGCAGGACAGAAATTTTCTCTAAAACCTTTAGAAATAGGATCAATGAATATTTTTAACCATATAGAGAAAACTTCATTAACAGAGAAAATAATAGATTTTTATAAAAAAACAAATCTTCAGGATTATAGTCTTCGTGTTATTATAGAATTTCTAATTTTCGAGTTATTATCAATGGATAATAAAGGTAAACATATTTATTATTTCTTTAAATCATTTTCCAGGAGATTCTTAAGAGAAATAAGATTATCTGGTATCTTAACTACACATGAAAGTGAGATATTGGAATTTAAATCACAAGAATATTTCCTTGGTAGGGACAACGAAATTATTGAAAAATTATCTAATGATTTATCTAAAAAATTAAAAAGATTTCCTATTAAAATATATCTTATAGGAGTGGAAGATTATGGCACTTTAAATCCGCTTCCTAAAAATAGAATAACAAATGATAGAATAGAAAAAATAAAAAATGAGCTTGAAAAGAGATTAAACAAAAATATTTGTATAATACCTATAGTTTCTGAAATTGATGCTATTATACTCCTTATAGCGGGAGATAAAAATGGCTGATTATAAACAAACACCAATAGGAAAAATCCCAGAGGAT
This sequence comes from archaeon, assembly GCA_027051165.1. Lineage (GTDB taxonomy): Archaea > Hydrothermarchaeota > Hydrothermarchaeia > JALTZZ01 > JALTZZ01 > JALTZZ01. The sequence goes on from JALTZZ010000013.1 coordinate 23,417, forward strand.
TGGGAGGTTGTAAGGCTTGGAGAAATTGCTGAGGTAGTTAGTGGTTATGCCTTTCCTTTAAAATATCAAGGAAAAATTTCGGGAAAATATCCTTTTATCAAAGTTAATGATTTAAATATTACCAAAAAATATGTAACAAAAGCAGAAAATTTTGTGGATGACCGTGATTTAAAAGCTTTAGGAGCTAAAGTGTTTCCACCCAACACTATAATCTTCCCAAAAATTGGCATGGCACTATATCTTAATAAATTTAGAATTCTAAAAACTTGGGGCACATTTGATAATAATATTGCTGGCGTAATTCCAAAAGAACATGACCCAGAGTTTTTATATTACTATTTTCTTGGTAAAGTTGATCTTAAGCAATTATCAAATATTACTACCACACCCTCTATTAAGAAATCTACATTGGAAAGGCTATTTGTTCCTCTCCCTCCACTCGAAGAACAACGCAAAATAGCTGAAATTCTAAGCACAGTTGATAAAGCCATCGAAAAAGTTGACGAAGAGATAGAAAAAACCCAGAGGCTGAAGAAGGGATTAATGCAGGAGCTTTTGACTAAGGGTATTAATTTATTTGTTGTAGAGCGAGAAAAGATAATTAACGCTGTTAGAAAAGCTTATGAAAATAGAGATCATGAATTTGGCAGAGAAGAGAATTTAGTAAACCACTTGGTGGATTATTTGAGAGAAGAATTCGGTAGTTATGATATAGATGTTGAAGTTGAAAAGGATGCGAAAGGACATAGACCTGATATAATAATTCATAAACGAAATACAGATATCAATCTTTTTGCTATCGAGGTTAAGAAGAGAGAAAATTTCGAACAGATAAAGAAAGATATTGGTAAACTTGAAAATCTTATGCTTGATGAATACAAATATTGTGAAGCAATCTTTATAGGATTTAATATTAGGAACCCTGAAAGAGTGTTAAATCTTTCAAATAGAGTTAATTTCGTTTTAGTAACTCCTGAAGGAGAGATTAAGGTTAAGGCAAGGGAAAGAGAGCTTAAGGATACTGAGATTGGTAGGATTCCGAAGGAGTGGAAGGTTGTAAAGCTTGGAGAGATCGGTTTCGTAAAAACAGGTCCATTTGGTAGTCAACTTAAGAAAAAGGACTTAACAACTAAGGGATTTAAAATATATGAACAGGAAAACGTCATTTACAAAGACTTTAATCGTGGGAATGACTTTATAGATTCGAAAAAATTTGAATCCCTTAAAAGCTTTGAAGTACTACCAGGTGATATACTTATTACAAGGGTTGGTTCAATTGGATATGCTGCTGTAGTTCCCAATAATATTATTCCTGGAATAATAGGCTCTCGACTGTTACGGATAAGGCTGAGTAAAAGTTTAGTGAACGCTTACTATTTAGAAATTGTTTTAATGAGTTCACTTATACAACATAGAATTGCACAGAATGCTCATGGAGCAACCAGAAAGGGTTTAAACACGGAGATCGTTAAAAACTTGAAAATCCCACTCCCCCCACTCCCAGAACAGCAAAAAATAGCCGAAATTCTTTCAACAGTTGATAAAAAGCTTGAACTTCTAAGAAAACGTAAAGAAAAGCTTGAAAGAATCAAAAAAGGATTGATGAACGATTTGCTGACTGGAAGGAGGAGGGTTAAGTTGTGAATGATCAAAAATCAAAAATTAAAGAAGTATTAAAAAATTATAGAATATTTGTGCTTTTAGCACTGTATATTATATATGCTACTTCTAAAAAATTGCCTTTTGAGTATTTTATTATAGGATTTTTAATGGTTTCTTATGTAACAATAAAATTATTGAAAGAAAAACGAATAGAACATATAATATCTCTAAGGGGAAAAGAATTGAATATCGAAGAATTAGAAAGAAGAAAAGAAATAGAAAAAATAAAAAAAGATGAAATTACCATGGAAGCTTTTAAGAACGTCTTAGAGAAATATGACAAGAATTTATCAAGATTCCTCGAACATATCATAAATAAAGGGAAATTAAAATTAGAAAATTTGGAAAAAAGACTAAGCGAAGTTGAGGAAAAGATATTTTTTATAATTGGAACATCTGAAAATCCAACTGATAATATGAAAAAAGCTTTAAGGATGTTAGGTTATAAAGATGGTAGCACAATTTTTAGAGTTTGTATGGAAAATATTATAAAGGAAAAATATAAAGATCGAATAGAAATAATTAAAATAAAAAAACCCACGTCAACATCCAGCTTCATTGCAATAGTTAGAGATAGAAAAATAGATTTTAAAAAACTTTTTGATATAATACGGTTTTGTATCCCAAACCTATATATCTGCACCATTTTTAACATACCTTTATGGCTCGTCACTGGCGCGAGTATGACGAGCGGCTGGTAAAGCTTGGAGAGGAGATGTTCTCGGGTGCGAGCGGCTTTCTTCAGCTTAACA
>JALTZZ010000014.1 GCA_027051165.1 archaeon
ATAAAAGGACGCATAAAGCTATGAACTTTGCAACAGAGCGATTAGAATATCTGTGCAGATTTTTTAAGGAGTTTGAGAACCTTGAATAAATCTTCGACAACGCTTCTAACAGCTTTAAATTCCTTCCGAGAGCACAAAAATCTCTTAAAAGCTGAAAAAAGCCGATCTTTTGAGCTTCAAAAGGTGCGATAACATACCTTCCTAACGTTCAGATTTCTTCTCTAAATATTACTCCAAACAACTTTATTGAGTGCTAGCCTGTTCCTATAACATGTAGAGCTCTTTGTTTATCCTTGGTATAAGTGCGGAAATTACTGCCTGCTCCGTTAATGAAACCCTGTCTATAACTCCTTTACTGAGGAATCCTATTGCTCCGATCTTCCTTCCTATCTCCTTTATTCCTGATATTTTTTCCATTACCTCTCCTACCTCCTTTCCTTTAAATACCTCCTCTATTACAGCTTTTGGATATTCAAATCCCATTCCGCAGCCAAGCGTTGTTAGCCCACTCTTATCTTTTATAGCACAGAACTGAATGTCGAAGTATCCCGTGGCTGAGTATGGTATCTCTACTAAGCCAGCTTCTATGCCTACTCCCAAATCTCCATGAGTTAAAGCTTGCTCTGCTCTGCTTATTGCTCCTTCTATGGTTTCTTTCATCCCTATAGGCTGCTTCTTTGATCTAACACCGACACCAAAAACTTCTACATCACTAAAAAATTTTTTAAATACATTCTCTGTAGCCTTTATTTTTACGGGGTTTGTTGAACCTACCGCAATTCTCATGAAACCTATATCTGTGCAAAAGATTTAAATAAATAGTGCATACAAGAATTCCTCGGTGAATAAATATGGACGTCAAATACCTTTTAAGTGTGGATGAAATGCCAAAGAAGTGGTATAACATACTGCCCGATCTTCCAGAACCTTTACCACCACCCTTAAATCCTGCAACAAAGGAGCCTATAAAGCCGAGCGATCTTGAGCCTATATTTCCAAAAGAACTTATAAAGCAGGAAGTAAGCGATAAAAGATACATAGATATTCCAGATGATGTTATAGAAGCGTATTTAAGGCTTGGAAGACCTACTCCGCTTTACAGGGCAAGGAGACTTGAAGAATACCTCAACACGCCAGCAAAAATTTTCTACAAAAGAGAAGATGTGAGCTTTAGCGGTAGCCACAAGCCAAATACTGCGGTAGCACAGGCATACTACAATAAGAGGGAAGGCGTTGAAACTCTGGTTACCGAGACTGGAGCTGGACAGTGGGGAACGGCTTTAAGCTTAGCTTGTGCAATGTTCGACCTTAAGTGCAAGGTTTTCATGGTTAGGGTAAGCTACAATCAGAAGCCATACAGAAGGATTATAATGCAGCTTTATGGAGCGGAGGTATATCCATCGCCAAGTGATAAAACGGAGTTTGGAAAAAAGCTTCTGGAAGAAAATCCCGAGCATCCGGGAAGCTTGGGAATAGCAATAAGCGAAGCTATAGAGACCGTAGTTAAGGATGAGAAGGCAAAGTATAGCTTAGGTTCCGTTTTAAACCACGTTCTTTTGCACCAGACAATCATAGGACAGGAGCTTCTCCTTCAGCTTGAGAAAGCAGATGTTAAGCCAGATGTCATGATAGGATGCGTTGGTGGAGGAAGCAACTTCGCTGGCTTCAGCTATCCATTGCTTGGTAAAGTTTTGAGAAAAGAAGAAGAAAACATCAGATTTGTTGCAGTTGAGCCAAAGGCTTGTCCAACACTTACAAAAGGTGAATACAGATACGACTTCGGCGACACCGCTGGACTCACGCCGCTAATAAAGATGTATACGCTTGGACACGACTTCGTTCCGAGTCCAATACATGCTGGTGGATTAAGGTATCATGGAGATGCTCCAAGCTTATGCCTTCTATACGATAAGGGTTATATAGAGGCAAGAGCATACGATCAAGTGGCAACTTTCGAAGCTGGAGCACTGTTTGCAAAGACAGAGGGCATAGTTCCAGCACCGGAGAGCAATCATGCGATAAAAGCCGCTATAGATGAGGCTCTTGAAGCCAAGAAAAAAGGAGAAGAGAGGGTTATAGTGTTCAACTTAAGCGGACATGGACTACTTGACCTCAAAGGATACATGGACTTCCTCGAAGGAAAGCTTCAACCTACTTAATCCTTTTTCCGAGCTTTATAGCCACTGTTACAAGACCATCTTTCCAAGGGACATCTGGATATTTCTTTTTTAATTCTTCAACATCTATTTTTTCGATATCTTCAATTTCAAACTCATATTCATCTCCGCTTTCCTTATCAACGAGTATTATGCTTTCGAGCTGTCTATATTCATACCTCTTTTCTCCCTTAAGAATAAGCTCTAAGTATTTTCTATCAATCTTTGCCTTAAGCTTCAAGATATCACCTCCACGAGCTCGAGAACTCTCTTTGCTATACCTTCGGTTTCCATATATCCGCTTGCTTTGACTCCATCACCAACTATATAAAGATTTTTTATTGGAGTTTCAAATTTTAAGCTTGTCCCCTGCTTTACTCTATTTACTGGATATTTTTTTCTAAAAACCTGAATTAACAAAATTTCACAGTTCTTTTTAAAGTCTTTTATAATATTATTTAAATCTTTAAGAACAAGGCTGATCTCCCTCTCTACATCAGAACTTTTAAGAGGAGCATGAGCCTGTATTAGATGATACCCCTTCGGAGCTATGGTTTCATCTACGCTTGTAACCTCGTTCAATCCAGCAACTCTCTCAGCTTCTGGAGTAAAGAGAACGCCTCCAAATTCTAAAATGGGCTTTTTGCTCGCAATTTGAACCTTTATTCCTTCAGCCTCCTTTAAATTTCTTATTGAACTTACATAGCTTCTCGGAAAGTTTTCCTCTCCAGCAAGCTTCAGCGTTTCCTTTGGACCAACATCGCTTACAACAATGTCGTAGAATTTCCTCTGCCCATTAACCTCTATACCGATAGCCTTGCCATTTTCAACAATTATCCTATCAACTTTTTTTCTTAAAAAAACATTTTCAACAATATCTAAAAGAGAATCTATAATAGCTTTGCACCCTCCTATTGGAATTCCCGGACCTCTAAGCTTATTTACGTTCTTTGTTATTCTTATATATTCTCTTGAGCTTATCTCCTCAATTCCTATGCTTAAGCTCCATCCAGCGAAAGAATTTGCTATTCTGTAGAACAGCTCATTTTTGCTTCTCTTTCTAAGCCACTCCTTAAAGCTTTCATCGCCCCCTCTCCCGTATTTAAGCTCTGCAAGAATTCTCAGCAAAGATAGCTTGTCTCTAAGAGAGAAAAGCTCTGGAAGCTCATTTACCGTATAGTTCCTGTTTTTTATTCTGAACATCCCCTCGGGTTTTGGTTCTACAATCTCTACGTCTGCGTTAACCTTCTTCAAAGCTTTTGCGAGAGCCCCTTTGTTTCCGTGTGGAACCATGTGAAGAGCTCCCGTGCTGAGCTCAAACCCTCTATAGCTTATGTTTGTAAATCTACCCCCAGCATATGGTAGCTTCTCATAGACATCTACAGAAAAGCCCTTTTCCTCAAGGAGGCATGCTGAAAGCAAGCCGCCAATGCCAGAGCCAATGACAGCAACCCTCATAATATTATCTCATCATCGAAGCACATTTATATATAAATTATGCCTTATATGAAAATAAAGACGTTTGCATCAGTATTCATCATCGAAGAATTTTTATGCATATCTTGGTATATTAGTATCCAAGCATGAGAGGTGGTAGAAATGGGGAAAAATGAAGTTCTCTTTGATACTATAAAGGGCACATGGTATTCTATTTACGATGATATAAAATCACTATCAAAAATTAGAAATACTTTAGACAATGAATTCTTAGAGAGGCTTGGTGAGATAAAGAAGAATATAGAAGATATAAAAGAACCTCTGTTCGACTTTATAAGAAGTCTTCATGCAAATTTTCCAGAGAGCAGAGAAATTTTAAGAGAAAAGGGGAACGGGCTCTTTAACAATTTTGAAAGATTTGAAAAAGAAATTATAGATACATTTAATAAAATATCAAAAATAAAGAAGGAAAGCAGAGAAATTGAAGAAATAGATGAAAAAATTGCACGCCTAAAAGAAGACATAGACAGAATTAAGAAGGAGCTTGAAAACAAAGAGAAAATTTACAATGAAAAAGTAAAAATTTATGAAAGAGAAAAAGAAAAGATATACAGTTCTTTTATGGAGGAATATTCAAAGATAAAGCAAAACTTTATTAGAGACGTTGCACCTTATCTTGATGATATAGAAATCAAAATATCGGGTAAAATAATAAAACCAGAATATATCTTTGATGAATACATAAAATCGAGAGGAGCTTTGGAAATAATACCGAAAAAAGGATTTGTTGGAAAGATTACAGGAAAGATAGGTGCTGGAGAGATAAAGGCGAGAGCCGAGCTCATAGAATACAAGCTCTTAAAATACACAAACATATACATGAATGCTGAGGAAAGAAAAAGGAAGAATGAAGGGAAACTTATAGAAAAGTATTCTGACATTCCAAAATTAAAAGAAGAATGTGAAATTTTAAGAAAAAACATAAAAGAACTTGAAAGCTTACTTAAAACTTTAATAAAGAGAAAAGAGGAAATTGAGAAATTTCTGCTTGAAAACAAGAAAATATTGGGAGAAAGCGGATCTATGATTATCAGGGATCGCCTTATTGATCTATATGAAGATGTTCATTCAAATGCTAAAGAACTTTTTGATTTTTATATAGAAAAGCAGGAAAAAACTGAATTTCTCGGAGACGATTTAGAAAAAAAGGAAATGAGAAAAACCATAAGAGAGCTTAAGAATAGGGTCAGAGAGCTTGTAAAAGAAAGAGATGAACTTAGAAAAAAGACGGAAGATCTTGAAAGAAAACTAAGAGGTGCAGAATTTTCTATAAAAGAAAAGGATTATTCAATAAAGGAGCTTGAAAACAAACTAAGTGCTTTGGAAAAGGAAAATGATGAGCTTAAAAAGCAGAACTCCATTTTGAATGCAGAAAACAGAAAAATTTCTTCAGATCTTTCTATTGCAAAGAAAAAAATTGAAGAGCTATTAAAGATTAAAGAAATAAAGGAAAGTCTCGAGAAGGAGAACTATGAGATTAAAGATGATCTTGAAAAAATAAAAAATGAGCTTAATAAAGCAAGAATAAGGATAGAGAGTCTTGAGAGAAGGAAAGAAGAACTTGAAAAAATTGTTGATATGCAGGAAAACAAAATAAACGAGTTTAAAAATAAAATAGCCGATCTTTCTGCAGAAAATTCTAAACTAAAAGCTGATCTTTCAAGTGCTAAGGATAAAATAGAAGAGCTAATGAAAATTAAAGAGGAGAAGGAGAGGCTTGAGGAGGAAAAGCTTAAACTTGAAAAGATAAGAGCTGAGCAGGAGAGTAGGATAAATGAGCTAAGCAGAAGGGCTGAGGAGTATTTAGGCAGAATAAAGACCCTTGAAAAGTTTGAAGAGGAAAATAAAAATTTAAAGGCAGAAGTTCTGTCGAGAGATGAGGAAATATCCTTGCTTAAGGAGAAAATAAGGGAGCTTGAAAACAGAATAGCTACACTTACCTCTGAGAAGTGCAAAGCAGAGGAAGAGCTCAAAAATTCGTTAAATAGGATTATGAAGCTTGAAGAAATGCTTAGAGAAAAAAGCAGCGAAATAGCTAAGCTTAGAGAATACGCTAAGATAAAGGAGGAGCTTGAGGTCAAATTAAAGGAGCTTGAAAAGAAAATAAAAGAGGCTGAAGAAGAGCTTGTAAGCTTGAGTGCTAAGAAAAATGAGCTTGAAAAAGAAGTGGAAAGGCTTAAGATATATGAAGAAGAGGCTAAAAATCTGAAAGCAGAGCTATACACGAGCAGAGAAAAGATAGATGAACTTAACTCAAAAGTCGAATCTCTACAGAAGGAGCTGAACAGAGCAAAAGCTGAGAATGAAAAACTAATCTCAGAGGTTGATGATCTTAAGAAAGCTGTTTCTTCCAAGGAGGAAGAAATTAAGTTGTTAAAAGAAGAGAAAATGAAGCTTGAAAATGAGAAGAAATCATTAGAAGAAGAGATAAGCATTCTCTCAGCAAAAATAGAAGAGCTTAAAAATGCTGAAAAGGAGAATATAGAGCTAAAAGAAAGAATTAAGCTCTTAGAAGGAAATATTAGAAAGCTTAATGCTGAGAGGGAGGAAATTATGCAAAAATATAATAAAGCTACAGCTAAGTGCGAATCACTTGCAAGGGATATTGATCTTCTTGAAAAAGAGAAAGAGGAGCTTTTAAATGAGATAAAGAAAAAGGATTCTGAGATTTCTATGTATAAAAGTGAGCTGGAAAGCTTAAGTAGGGAGAAAAACGAGCTTCTTGAGAAGCTCAAAGATTACAGTTCAGTTAAAAAAGAGCTATCAGAGAGCATTAATTTAGTAAATTCTATGAAGAAGAAAATAGAAAAGCTTTCGAAATACGAACAAGAGGTTGCTAAATTAAAAGAGGAGAATGCATCACTTAGAGGGGAGATAAACGGGCTTATTAAGATAAAAAACGAGAGAGAAAAAGAAATAAACAGGTTGCATAAAGAAGTTGCAAAATTGAAGTCGGAGGTTGACAGACTGAAGAGGGAAAACACGCACTTAAGGGAGAAGATGCTAAGTGCAAGAGAAGCCGAGAAGGAGCTCAAATCTCTTACAAGCGATGTGCTGAGCAGACTTAAAAAGTCAAACAGTGGTATAGATTTACTGCTGAAGAGGTTTGAGAGTAAGAAAGCTAAAGATATAGTTAAAAATCTTTCAAAAGTTATAAAAGGTCTTTATGTTGTCAATGCAGCAGTAGATGGTCTGGAAAGAGACGTTGAAAGATGCATTACATTTGTTAGAATGGCTGGCGAGTATATTGAAAACGCAATAAGCATAGATCAGATAGAAGAAAAAGGAGTGTTAAGAGAAGAGTTCTTACATCAAGCAAAAATATTTATAAAGAACTCTATAAACATTGCCGAGAAGATATTTAGCTCTGTTGAGGCGAGGGAATACAAGACCGTTAAGGAATTTGAAGCAAAATATAATGCTCTTCTCGATGAAAAGAAGAGCTTGGAGAGAAAGATCAAGAAGCTTGAAGACATGCTAAAGAAAATGGAAGAAGAGCTTAGGAGGAAGGATGAAATGATAAAAAGATATATAGAGGAGAAGACATCTCTGCTGAGGAAGTAGTTCACCACGTTAAAAAAATCATACCTATACATGAAATTTAAAGATTTTAAGGTTCTAAGTGCAGAGGAACTCATAGAAAAAGCCTTTAGAAGAGCATCTAAGATCAAGACTAAGAATATAAAGGAAATGAGCATAAATAGGATATCCACTTTTTCGAATGTTGTTGTATCTCACCTTGATAGGGTTATAGAAGGCTTTTCATTAAATTTTAATTTTCACTTAGGAGATTTTTATAAAGAACTTATTGATGTTCTTGTAGGACTTGATAAAATAGAAAAAAATATTAATTCTTTAAAATGGCTTAGGGATAAAATTAGGAAGCTTGAAAAGGAATACAGGATAAAGATAAAATTCAGTGAAAAGAAGAGTGAGATATATAGACATAGGAAGGCATTTTATGGAAGAGCGGCATCAATAATAAGAGACTTCGATGAAAATTTAAGATTCCTTGAAGATGCAAGGATAAAACTTGAGGATTTACCAAAATTTAAAGATGAATTTACCGTAGTTATTGCCGGGGCTCCAAACGTCGGCAAGTCATCTCTTTTAAGAGCCTTGACAAAATCAGAGCCGAGAATAGAGAGCTATCCATTTACAACAAAGGAAATACTGATAGGATATCTTAAGGTTGAGCACAGAGAATATCAAATTATAGATACCCCGGGTTTGCTGGATAGACCTATAAGCAAGAGAAACGAGATAGAGAAGCAGGCTATACTTGCAATAAAGCACTTAGCCGATATGATAATATTCGTCTTTGATGCAAGTGAAACATGCGGCTATAGTGTTGGAGAGCAGATAGCTATATACAACGAAATAAAGAGATCCTTCAGAAAACCCACTATTGTTGCATATAACAAAATAGATATTCTCAACGATTTAAAATATACGGAATTCTTCAGCGATAAAATTATATTTTGCTCTGCAAAAGAAGGAATAGGTATAGAGGAAATAGCGAGAGAGATTGATGTTGCTGGAAGACGTGTATATGAATATGCTTATAATCCAACTGTCCAGCGTTCGTGAAATACTCCTTTTTATAAGGGCTTCGTGGGGAGTTTGCCCTTGCAAGAGCCTTATTCCCACTGCTTGGTAAAACGCGCCCCCTACTCCTGCCCATCCCGTAGGCGGAGCTACTTTTAAACCTGTGGAATATCCTAAGCCTTATGGGCTTAGCAAGACCGCTTATCCTATCGAATATGCCGAGCTTCTTCAACAAACTTCTGCAGGCGTTGACATCCACATTTATAAAACCCAAGACGGATTTAAACAGATCTCTTTTAACTCTAAGCTCTGGGGTGCAGCTTTCTTCAGCAACAGCCTTATTAAGCAGGCTGTCCGCCCCAGAGCTGTAATCTTCGCTAATTGTGTCTACGAATATGCCAAGCTCTTCCGCCTTGTATTTAAGATACTCGAAAGCCTTGCCATGTGGCAATAGGTGCCACATCTGCTCTGCTATTGAGTTCAGCTTTGATTCTCTGTTTTTGCTCTGAAAGCCATCACCAACTCTTATCTCCTTGATGTTGTGCCTTAAAGCGATCTCTAAAACAAGGTTAGAGACTGCGTGAGCGAAGTTTCTAAGCAGTCTGTGAACCTTAACCCAGAGCTTCTTTATCCTCTTCTCAACATTGTGAAAAGCCAAGTCCTTGTTCTTTAAGTTGTCTTTTAGGCTCTGAAACTTCGCAATCTTCTTCAAATACTTTCTAAGCAGGCTCTTTAATCCCTTGCCGTCCATAATATAAGGCGTTTCAACCCCTTCTACAACTATAGCAAAGAAGTTCGAAGAGCAGGGGTCTATGGTCATTATTTTACTTCCGTTAAAGTTTATAGGATTTATCTCAGCTTCATAGATCAAATGCAGCTCGAACTCATCTCTCTTTGGAGCAATCTGCACGTTCTTAATAGCTTTCTCGTTTAGTGGCAAGCCGATTTCGAGCCACAGAAACCTTAGATCAAGGTTGTGCTTCTCTTTTAAATGCTTTCTCAAGCTCCTGCTTAAGCTGAGCCTTATTCTGCTCCCGCAGACTTTAAATCCTGTTTTGTCAAAGATTACCGTTCTATGCCATCTCCTTGGCTTTGGTTTAGCAAATTTCTCTGGCTCCTTAAAATAATTCTTGTAAGCTCTGACGAGCTCGTCTAAGATTATTTGCGAGGCTCTCGACTGCAGAGCCCTTAGGTGAACACTGCTCCTAAGCCTGTTGTATAGGTCATAGAAGTTTAGCTTGGCTTCTTTTTTGTTAAGCAGAAAAAGAGCTTGATTCCAAAGCTTAGCGCTGTGGTAGCACATGTAGCCTAAGGTTGTTCTGTACTCCCTCTGACAATCGCTTTAAGTTGTATAGTTAGGCATCTGAACACATGCATTAGTTTACTTTTTGCCATGCTAAAACATTTCCACCAAGCCACCCCCTTAGCTAACCTTGCGTATCCCCTCCCTTACGGAAGGGTCTTGCAAGCAACGAGAAGATAAAAGACGTTCTGCATACAATTTTTATATTTTCTTTGAAAAAATTCATAGGAAGTTATAAGTCAAATTTAGCTTGTTACAAAAAATGTGAGCTTTTAAGGTGGTTGCATGAGCAACAAGGAGGAGCCAAGAATAGGTGTTTATGTGTGTCACTGTGGAGTCAACATCGCTGGTGTTGTTGATGTAAAAGAAGTGGCGGAATATGCTAAAAAGCTGAAGAATGTTGTTCTCGCAAAGGATTATAAGTATATGTGTTCAGAACCTGGGCAAAATCTAATTAAGGAGGATATTAAGGAGCACAATCTCAACAGAATAGTTGTGGCTGCATGCTCACCAAGGATGCACGAACCTACTTTTAGAGCAGCAGCAGAGGAGGCTGGTTTAAATCCTTTTTTGGTTGAAATGGCAAATATAAGGGAGCACGATTCTTGGGTTCACATGAGCGATCCAAAGGCGGCAACAGAAAAAGCTAAAGAGCTCGTTAGAATGACGGTAGCAAGGGCGAGGCTTCTTGAACCGCAGGAAAAGCCAAAGGTTAAGGTAAAAAAGAGTGCACTCGTTGTTGGTGGAGGAGTTGCTGGAATTCAGGCAGCACTCGACTTAGCTGACATGGGATTTAAGGTATATTTGGTTGAAAAGGAGCCCACAATTGGCGGAGTTATGGCGAGGCTCGACAAGACGTTCCCAACAATGGACTGCGCAGCATGCATATTAACTCCAAAGATGGTTGATGTTGCAAGACATAAAAACATAGAGCTTATTACTTATGCTGAAGTAAAAGAAGTTGATGGCTATATAGGCAACTTCAGAGTAAAAATAGAGAAAAAACCGAGATACGTCAGAGAGGATAAGTGCACTGGCTGTGGGCTCTGCTCTGAAGCTTGCCCCATAGAAGTTCCAAACGAATTTGATTTAGGTTTGGGAGTTAGAAAAGCAATATACGTTCCTTTTCCACAGGCTGTTCCTCTCGTTTATACGATAGATAGGGATCACTGCGTTGGCTGCGGAATGTGTGCAGCCGTCTGCGGGCCAGAGGCTATAGACTACGATCAAGAGCCAGAGATCATAGAGATAGAGGTTGGAACTATAATAGTCGCTACGGGATTTAAGATATTCGATGCAAGAAAGGTAGAGGAATACGGCTACGGAAGGCATGCAAACGTTATCAATGCACTTGAATTTGAGAGACTTATAAATGCAAGCGGTCCTACTGGAGGCAAGCTTTTAAGACCGAGCGATGGAAGAGAACCGAAAAGGATAGCTTTTATACAGTGCGTAGGCTCAAGGGATGAGAAGTTCAACAAATACTGCTCAAGGGTCTGTTGCATGTATGCGATAAAAAATGCAAGACTATATAAAGAGAAGCATCCAGAGGCTGAGGTATATATATTCTATATGGATATAAGAGCTTTCGGAAAAGGCTATGAAGAATTCTACAAAAGAGCACAAGATGAATATGGAATAAAGTTTATAAGAGGGAAACCAGCAGAAATTAAAGAAGATCCGGAGACAAAAAATCTCATAGTTAGAGTTGAAAATACTTTCTTAGGAAAAACAATAGAGCTTGAATTTGATCTTGTAGTTTTAAGCGTTGGTTTAGAGCCAAGTGAAGATTCTGATAAAATTGCTAAGCTATTTAAGCTTTCGAGAAGTGCTGACGGTTTCTTCTTAGAAGCTCATCCAAAGCTTAAACCCGTTGATACCCATACAGAAGGTGTTTTCTTAGCTGGTTGCTGTCAGGGACCTAAGGACATACCAGATAGCGTAGCTCAAGGAAGTGCGGCAGCTGCAAGGGCTGCAATACCGATGAGCAAGGGCGAGGTAGAGGTTGAGCCGATAGTAGCCTATGTAAACGAAGAGTTGTGCATAGGCTGTAGGTTGTGCGAGAGAACGTGCGACTTCGGAGCAGTTACGATAGAGAACAGAAAAGCCAAGGTAAATCCCGCCCTCTGTAAGGGATGTGGAGCATGTGCCGGTGCATGCCCAACTGGAGCGATGCAGGTGAGGCACTTCAAAGACGAGCAGATATTTGCCATGATAGAAGCACTTTTCAATGAAAAGAAGGAGTTAAAGGAAGAATATGTTAAGGCTGAGGAAAAGAGGTGATATAAATGGCATTTGAGCCAAAGATTGTGGCTTTTCTTTGCAACTGGTGTAGCTACGCTGGAGCGGATCTCGCTGGTGTAAGCAGAATACAGTATCCCCCAAACATAAGACCTATAAGAATTATGTGCACCGGAAGAATGGATCCCGTATACATACTTAAGGCGTTTGCAGAAGGTGCCGATGGTGTGCTTGTAGCCGGCTGCCACCCCGGGGATTGCCACTACGTAACTGGGAACTACAAAGCAGAGAGAAGGGTGAAGGTAATGATGGAGATCCTTGAAGATTTGGGCATTGAAAGAGAGAGGCTCATGCTAAGATGGATATCGGCAAGCGAAGGAGAGAGGTTTGCACAAACAGTTAAGGAATTTGTTGAAAGGATAAAAAAACTTGGTCCAAATCCATTAAAAATTAAAAAGAATGAATAAATCTATTTTTCTATTTCCATGTTTGATACTACAATCTCATCAACGATCTCAACAAGCGAGGAGCTGCATTTTGGACACCTTCCAAAAAAATCATCTAATATGTATTCTTTTTTGCACTCCTTGCAAAAAATTTTTCCTTGACTATATTCTATATTTATCTCTGCATCTTCTGCAATCGTGTTCTTTGAAACCATTTTAAAAGAAAATTTCAGTTCTTCTTCATTTATATGCGTTAGTTTGTTTGCAGATATTTCTATCCTTTTTATTTTCTTAGCCTTTATTTTTTCTGCTTCTTTTAATATTGCATCAAGGATTTTTTCTGCTAAGCTATATTCATGCATTTATATCCCTCTAAGGATTTCATCCCAAAGTTTTAGGGTTTCTTTGGCTTCCTTCTCATCAAGTTTGCTTATTGCAAAACCTACATGAACCACTACGTAATCTCCGATCCTCACGTCTTCGAGCATGCTTATATCTACAAGCCTTAGAATACCCTTAAAATCTACCTTAGCCATATGTCCTCTTATTTCAACTACTTTTCCAGGAATTGCTAAGCACATTTCTTATCACTTTACAGCTTTTGTAACGACATACCACTTCTCAAGCGGCAAGAGCCTTATGCCTATTGTATATATTAGTGCAAGAAGAGCGAAGGTTCCCGAAACAACAAGAATCTCTGGGACAGAGGGCGTGTAGGTTATAAGACCTTCTCTTAAAGCCATTAGCGGTAAAGTCTGGGCGACAACTATCCACTGATATCTTAGAACAAAGCTTCCAACGATAAATAGTAGCGAAGCTGTAAATAGCCCTCTTAAGCTCCTTCCAGCAGATGGATGCAGAAGTATTGCAAGCGGTATTATTTTTCCTATAACTATCTGGAACAGCCAGAAATCTCTTGCATAAGGTCCAGCGATTAGCAAATGCCAGAAGAAATATGTCTCCTTATGCAGAACGCTCTGTGATATTAGCCATGCGTAATATATTAAGCTAAAGGCTATAAGAAATGCAAAAAGTCTTCTTAAATGTCCGGTAAAGAATTCTTTTATCTCCATTTTCATTTCTTTCTTTGTAATCCAATATGATACTATTGTTGTTAAAAGTATTGTTGCTATTCCGAGCCTTATTGCTGATAATATAAAGTGGAAGGGCATGAAACTGCCATACCAAAGTGCTCTCGATTCAAGTCTCGCAAAGATTGTTCCAAGCGTAAAGTGTGCCGAAAGGGCTGCAAATAGAGCTATGAATCCCATTAATCTTGCAAATTTTGCATCCCTTTTTAGGGATTCTTCCGATAGATCCCTACTGCCTAAGGAAATAACTCTATATATGGTTCTCTTTATCCCAGTAGCCTCTTGGGAAAGCTTGACAACGTTGAACCTTATAAGGAACCAGAACTCTGCAGCTTCAAAAAGGAGATACAAGGTGTATAGGAATCCCATCCACCACATCGAAGAATATAAGTTCGGTGAGGTAACGAAGTGATACATCCTGCCAACGTGCCCTATATGAACGAGGAGCGGTATATAGGCACATAGCATCGTAATTATTGCTAGAAATGCTGCTCTTTCAGCCACAACCTTGTATCCTCTTAGCCTATAAACGTTGCCTGCTACAGAAATTACACAAAGCCCCGTGCTCGCTATTGCTAAGAAGACGTAGGCAACTATTAGTAGGTTCCACGGAATTGGGCTCTCCTCAACACCTATAAATTTTATCGTGATTATTCCATATATCCCAAGCATAACTACGATTAAAAGAAAACCTATCCAAGCATATCCAAGCTTACTCATTTTATCCCTCCTTAATCTCTACTTATTCTTTCATTCCTCCTCTTCGGCAACGAGATATTCTTTAACTGCATAGTATCCAACTATGGGCATTAAAACAACGAGTATTGCTTCGTATATGAAATCTGCTGGATAAATGCTTTCTTCTTTCCTAACTCTTGGAAATATACCAAGTTCTTCTGCATCTACTGGCAGAACATATATAACTCCTAATCCACCAGCTTCTTTTATCCCGTAAACGTATCCATCTTTTTTCTTTGCAATGTTTTTTGCTTTTTCAATTATTTCATCCCTTTTTCCAAAATCAAGGGCATTCCAAGGGCAAGCTTCTACACATGCTGGCTTTTTTCCCTTTTCAACGATATCAAAGCATCCGTGACATTTGCTGCTTACTTTATTTTCTGGATCGAACTTCGGAACGCCGTAGTGGCAAGCAACTATGCAGTATTGGCATCCTATGCAATGCCTCTGATCTATGTAAACAAATCCGCTTTTGCTTCTCCTTATAGCTCTTACCGGGCAAGCTTCTAAGCATGGAGCCTTTCCGCAGTGCATGCAGGAATATCTTACTCTAACCTCCTTTCCTTTCCTAACGCCAGCGGAAACGTATACATAAGTTCTCGGAGAGAGGATAGTTTCAAAATTCTCTGGCAGTCTATTTCTTTTCTTGCATGCAAGCTGGCATATCTCACAACCAACACAGTTAAAGCCGTTGAAGAGTATTGCAAACCTTTTCTCAGATTCTTCAGCCCATGCTTGAGATGAGAATGAGAGAGATACCGCTGTAGCTAAGGCACCTTTAATGAAATTCCTTCTTGAAATTTTCATTTCAACTCCTCCTTAACGAGTCTTATAAGATTGTTTAAGCTTTTTTTAACACTTTCAGATAAGCTCATGCCAACACTTATATTTTCTGGCTCAATACCGTATACTACTATTTCTTCTGGCAAATTATATACATCTTTTCCAGAAATTATTGCATCTATGAAATTTATATCGTGCATCGTTACTGGCACTTCTATGTAGTTTATTAAATCTTCATTGAGCTCTGAAGTTTTTATTACGTGTTTATGTATTTTCCCTGCTTTTTCTCCTTTTTTAAAAGCATCAATAATTATAGCTTTTTTTCTATTTTCAAGATACTCCAAAACTTCGAAAGCTCTCGTTCCAGCTTCGTATATGTCGGCTTTTTCCTTTACGTCCTCGTGCTTTTCAAGCTCCTTTACCGCATGAATGCCAAGACCTTCGTCGCTTAAAAGCAGGTTTCCAACCCCTATTATAACATAAGGCTTCATGGTGCCTTTACCTCACCCTTATAACATATTTTCTCCTGTTATCCATGTCGAAGACATGAACGGAGCATGCTAAGCATGGGTCAAAGCTCCTTACAACCCTTCCTATGTTGTTTATTATAAGCTCCCCGTTCTTCTCTTTAACCGGTGTTCCAATTAAAGCCTCCTCTATTGGTCCCCTTCTCCCTCTATGATCCCTTGGCGAGACGTTCCAAGTTGTTGGCGCGATTATGTTGTATAGCTCTATTTTCCTGTTGTTAACCGTTACCCAGTGTCCAAGAGCTCCTCTCGGAGCTTCCCAAAGCCCGTATCCTCTGTATCTTCCATCCTTTAATATATTTGGTGCATTTTTTACTGCAGTCTCCATATTAGGCTCAAGCTCCATTATCCAGTTTATAAGCTCCCCCTCTATTCCATATGAAGGTGCACCTATGAGCCAGAGGGTCTCCTGAACCCTCGCCATTACTCTTGAGAGAACGTTTGCTGAGGTTAAGCTTGGCTTTGAATTTTCGTCAACCCTAAGATCAAGCGGATTTCCGTAAAATTTTCTATTTACGACAAATCTTGCTAAAGGACCTACCTCTAATGGAACGTAATCACCGTTGAGTTTATATCTTGGAGATTTTGCCCAAGAATATTTCGGATATTTCTCCGTTGGAATCGGGCTGTTTTCGTCAATTAGCTCAGGTGCCGGCTTGGGGGTTGGCTCGCTTCCTATATAAACCGGTTCTTCGTTGTTACCCATTTCTGGGCTATACCAAGAGTGTGCAATTGTTTCGCCTATATTTTCCTCCTTAAAGCTGTAATCCCTTCCGTTAAAAAATACTCCGCTCTTAACAATCGTTTTCTTGACATCTTCTGGATCGTAAAGCCAGCCATAGGCTAAGAAGTTGCCGAGACCTTTTCCAATGGTATGCACTTGGAGGTAGTCCTCCATAAGTGTCTTTAAATTTGCGATCTCCTCTACGAGAACGCTGTCAACCCAAGCTTGCACCTCTTTTATCCTCGTCAGGAGGCTCGCTATCAACTTTTCGGTTATCCCCTGACAAACACCGCCGGGAATCCATAGATGGTTGAAAACCCCTCTACCGCCGAGAATCGCTAAGCATGTGTGCAGAATCCTCTGATATTTTACCGCAGCTTTATATATCTTTCCGGTTAGATAGTTGAAGTTCTCAGCCGTTTTCCTCAGCTTGCTCGGTATATCGTTTACATTTATCTCCTTTTCAAGAAGCTTCAAGCTGTAGTCAGGACCAGCAAGAGCTACCGTGTGGAGAACATGATCGTATACATATTCTATTCCCGCTTCAATATTTCTAAGCCTTCTTGCACCCTCTGGAATTTCAACACCGTAAGCACTTTCTATAGCTCTTGTTGATGCAGCCCTGTGAACGTTATGGCAGACTCCGCATACTCGCGATGTTATTACTGGAGCATCCCTCGGATCCCTACCAACAAGTATCTGCTCTATTCCCCTATACATGCAAGCCGTAGCCCATGCATCCTTTACAACACCCTCTTCAACCTTAACGCTTATTGCGAGTGCACCCTCTATTCTTGTAACCGGATCAATTGTAATAATCGCCATTTTAATCACTCTCCTCTCTTTTCTTCTTTTTATTAGCTCTGTATGCATATATCATTCCAGAAGCTAAAGAAGCCCCCATAACTCCGAGAGAAATCTTCTTTGCATTCTCTTTCAGAGCTTTTGGAGGTTCTATGAAAACTGGCTTAGGAAGCTTCGATACATCTTCCGTGAGCGGAACATAGAAGTTTCTCGTTTCACCATCCGGAAACTCTGGATTCGCACAGCCTGTGCATAAGCCTCCGCTCTGTATTGGAAAGCTCACTCCCTCTGCGGCACAGTTCCACTTCCTAACTGGGCAATCGCTATGCGTTACTGGACCTCTGCAACCCAAAAGCAGAAAGCATCCCGCACCTTTGTCTTCGGGACCTTCTGGAAACGGATCACCGGGATTTCCGCTATACTGTGCAAAGCTTGTTAAAAACTGACCTTTATCGTAAAAACCTCTAAATGGACATTCATCGTGAATTATTCTACCGTAAAACGCTTTTGGTCTTCCAAGCTCATCGAGCTCTGGAATATTTCCAAATATAAGGTCAACAACGGTTAAATAGAAGTGATCCGGATGAACGGGACAAGTTGGCAGATTTATGACCTCTTTTACGAGCTTCCTTCTCATGTCAACACCAAGCATTTCAAGGGCATCTCCTACGCCTACAGCCCCAGTAGGATTCTCCTTCTCCATTAGCCCATACTTCGGTGAGCCAACTTTCTTTCCATACTTTGGAGTATAACCCCTCGGTATTCCCCCATAAGCAGCTGCAGTTCCAGCCGCTATAATAACATCAGCCGCTTCTGCGGCTTCTTTAAGCAAATCTTTAAAGGGTCTTCTCTTTTTATATCTGTAGTCCCAGTATACCTGATACATGCCGTTATCCGCCATCGGAACAGATCCCTCTACAACCAGAACTTTTGGTCTTTCATCGTTTTCTATAAACTCATCTATCTTCTTAGCAGCAGCTCTACCAGTTTCCGGGGTTATTGGTATTAAGAATTCCAAATCAACAGCAAGTTCAACGGCATCGTAGAGGCTTGGATGAATTCCCTGAAGAAGTGAGATCGCACAACCTTCACAAGCCTGACCGTCGAGAATTATAACCTGTGCCCTCTCAATAGCCTTTGACACTGCCGAAACTATCTCGGCTCTATATTGTGAAAAAACAACGGTGCTTCCAACAACAGCTGCAAGCTTTAAAAACTCTCTTCTTGTTATTTTGTTCACGGTTTCACCTCCGCATGCACGACCAAAATTTATAGAACATATACAAAAACCTCCTCAAGCACAAACTTTATTTTATAGTTTATAAGTAGGATTATAAATAACTTTCGGTTAAAATAATCATGAAAAATAATGAAGAATAAAAGTTTACAAAAAATAGATGAAAATTTATCAAATTCCGCAGAAAAGTGCTTTAAGCAGAATTGTAGCATAGCTTCCTCTTGGTATTATAAAAGATACCTTTGCACTATTTTTAAATATTTTAACATTTAACTTTTCAGGAATGGCTACGGCATCTCTTAGCTCGCTTTTAAAAAATATCTCGGTCATCTTTTTTATCCTAAGCTTTACGCCATCTAAACCTTCCTCCCTTAGAACCCTTCTAACGATATTTGACACTTCATCTCTGCCCAGCTCCATTTTTCTTCCTATAAGCGGTATCTTAATTTCCCTAAGCTTCTCGAAATCGCTGTCATCTATATTCCTATAAAACGCTATCTTCCACCTTAGCAGATCCGTTTCGCAATACTCGTAGTTCTCCGTTATATAGTAGTAGAGGCACTTGTTCCATATATAGCTCTGGTATGCGAACAGAAAAATAGCTCTGATCTCCTTATCAATAGTTCTGAAAGCCTCTAAAAAACTTGCACCCATGTAAAGCTTTTTAAAAATTTTCTTTTCAAGCTCCATTTTTGCAGGTATTTTAAGCAATATTTTTTTCCAATCACCCCAATTTTCTTCAATAAATCTTTTTAATTCTCCTTTTTTTGATGAAAGAATGTATTCCTTTAGAGCACTTTCAAAATCTCCTCTTAAAAGATGTTTTGCAATAAATTCTTTTGCATGTTTAACGGATCCGAATCTCTGCTCTCCGTAGTAGTTTGCAAACCCGTATTTTTTTATAAAATTTATATTGTTCTCATCCTCTATTTTTCTAATTTCTTTTCTGCTTAAACTCCTTATTTTTATTTCGAAATAGTTTTTCTCATGCGATCCTATCTCAATTGGAGCATTTCCCCTTCCTATGTATTTTAGCTCTATATTTTTTGTTTTAAAATTTTTCAGTGCATTTAAAGTCTTTTTATCAATATTAAAAATTGATATATACTGCTCCGTAACAGCCCTCTTATCTTTCAACCCAGAAAAACCAATATTCTTCTTTTTAATTCTAAATTCTCTGCATAAAATGCTTATTGCATCAAGAGTAGTAAGATTTCTTTTTTTTAATATAAAATAAAAGTATTTTCCGTTACTGCTCAATTTAAGCCTCGTAATTTCTTTAACTATAAAGTCTTCGGGCTTAGCCTTTATTTTCATCGCTCATCCTCTTTTCGCATGCGTTGGCACATGCTTTTGACTCGAACTGAAACGTTGTGTGGTTTATATTAAATTTTTTTGCTTTTTCTTCAAGTTCGTCTTTAATCTTATCAATTTTGCTTGCTTTTATATCCCCTACAACCACGTGCGCACTTAAAAGCGTAATGTGGGAGCATATGCTCCATACGTGTAGGTCGTGTATATCCTTAACTCCTGATGTGTTCGAGAGCTCTTTTTTAACGGCTTTTATATCTATATGCTTTGGAACAGATTCGAAAAGTATGTGAACAGCTTCAGCCATTACTCTTAAAGCTCCAGCGAAAATTATGATCCCTATTAGAACGCTTATTATTGGATCAAATATGTAGCTGCCGGTTACAATCATGAGCAAGCCGGCAAGAATTACTCCAACGCTTGCGAGTGCATCTCCGACAACATGTAGGAATGCTGCTCTAATATTTATATCATCCCTATATCTTTTAAGTCTAAGTGCTACTAAAATATTGGCTAAGAGTCCAACTGTAGCTACTATTAGCATTCCTTCGGCAAAAACTTCCTCTTGAGTTTTGAATCTCCGGTATGCTTCATGAAATATCCAAGCAACTATAATTATAAGTGTTGCTCCGTTTATAAGGCTGGCGAAAACCTCACTTCTGTGATAACCAAACGTTTTTGATAGGTTTACCGGCTTCATGGCAATTCTTATTGCAACATAGCTCAAAGCAAGTGCAAATAGATCAGAAAATACATGTGCAGCATCGCTCAGCAACGCCAAGCTGTTTGTTAAAATACCACCAACAACCTCGGCTATAAGTATGATAGATGTAAATACTACCGCAAATCTGAGGTTTTTTTCAGCCGCATGTGTGTGCTTTGAAACGTGATCTATTTCGTGTGTATGCATGTGCATGATATTTAATTTCTAATTCTCCTTCTTTTAAAAATTTTTTGTAAATAGGTTCTGTTAACTTATTTGTTGATGTAACATATAGCATTAAACGAAGTCCATGAAGTGGATTTGTTGAACCGAATCGTTTATCTGCTTGTTAGTAAATCTGAAAGGCAAGCCTGCAAATGCAGGTGAAGGAGTTCTACCCGAAGCCCGCATAAATACCTAAAATCATTCAAAGATATCTTCAAAGATTTCTTTTCCAGCTAAATAGATTTGTTTTATACGATATTCAAGGAAAGTAGTATATTGTTCAATCCTCCAAAGATTGCTATCTGTTGGTATAAAGTGTTTTTTGCTGAATCAATATAATCATTTAGATATTCATATGGTGGATCATCTTCAATTTCAGAATTTATATCTTTATGTATAAATGTTATATTTGCAATATTATTTATCAAAATCTCTTTGGTATCTTGATCTTCAGGATTTAAGTTCTGTTCCAAATATTCTTTTGGAAAGATATGATGTTTCGCTAACTCTCCAAACTTTCTTCTACTTAACAACACACCATTCCAGTCATCTGCACCTTTTTTCACAAGGATAATGTAAAGTAAAAATAGATGCGAACGTCCTTGCAATCTTAGTACATTAAGGAATAATCCTTTCTTAATATCGTTAAGAGTAATTTTTACTTTCGCCTTTCTATTTTGCATATTCTCTAACAACTTGTCCCATGGGAAGTAAGCACTTTCTCTTATTACTTCTAAATCTTTATCTAATTTCGTATCTGTATGAGAACTATAATATCCATTAAAACTTACCAACACGAACCAATTAACAATATTTTTTATATCTGCACTGTCTAATTCGTCTATTGAGTTAATATTCTTATAGTAGAAATAAGCAGATATTGGGATTAATGGTGTTTGTGAAGGCAATAATCTGGAATTAGTTATCCCAAGTTCCTTTTCAAGAAATTCTATAGTAAGGTTCATAACTTTATCACATTTATTAAATATTTTTCTCATTTCCTTTTCGTCATGCTCAGAAATTTTATTTATGTTTCTTCTAAATTGTTTAACTTTAGATATTTGAGTTTGTTTTAAGCCAAAATTTGAAAAAGTAAATCTAATCACAGGTTGAAGGTCAATCTCGAATTTATCATAGAGACCTTCATAAAGATCTCTTATTTTCTTTTTTAGTTCTCCACTTATAGCTCCCGCTAAAAAAGATAACATTAATTCCAAATTACCAATACGAACACCATACTTGTTAATTCTTATAAATGCTTCTGCCATACTTCTGAAAGTATCTTCATTTTCATCATAAGTTTCCATTATGTATATCGGAATAGTGTAATCTAATATTCTTCGTATCATTTCTTTCATTTCTTCAAGTTGTTCCTTTGGTGTGTTTTGTGCCAGTTCGGTTAGTGTGTTTATATCTTGTAAACAAAAAGCTTTCACAAGTTTAGATAAGTCAATACCACGTGAAGCACTCTTATAGAATTTTTTATTTGTTGGATTATACGATATCGGAACACATTTTATTTCTTCTCCATCTCTTGAAATCTTCCAACCATGAAATAGTAATAATAAAGAGGTAAGTCTTTGTTGACCGTCTATAACATAAAAAATCTCACAAGGCTTTTGTTTAACATCAATTAAGGGTTTTGAAAATGGATCTATATCAACATTTGAAGGTTTCCAGAGAATTATTGTTCCTATTGGATAATGATTGATTAAAGAATCTATTAAGTTTCGAATGTCATCCTCATCCCATACATATTGCCTTTGAAATGAAGGTAATACGAATTTGCCTGATTTTACTTCTTCGATAAGCGTTTGGATTGTTTTATTTTTTACATCAATAGTTATTGTCGTCATAATTTTTCACCTCCAACAATTTCTTTATCCTTTTTAGTTTATTATATTTGCGGGCGAAGGGCGGAATTTCTGCTAACGTATTGCGGATAGACGAAGTTGTTGCGCAAGCAAATTTGGGTGTAACTGAAGATGGAGCCACATATTCACCTGCTAAGCGACCCCGATAAGGGCGAGCAACAAAAGTGCGAGGAGTCGGGTGGAACGGCATTATTTTCTCACCATCTTTATCTACCATATGATGGAGGGTGTACAAAATTGTTGATATATCTATCTATGGTTATACATGTAGAGTAATCTGGATGTACGAATCATACTCTTTTCTTAAACTTATCGTCGTCATGTGAGATTTTTTTAAATCCATTTTTCTCTAAGAAGCTCTTTATTTTACTAAACTGATCTTCACTTTTATAATCAACAAAACACTTGAATTGAGCCCCAAGAACTTTGTGAACTCTTAATTTTGCTATCTTTGGATTGTATCCTTCAAACTTAAACATTTTATTTAGTAATTTTCCAGATTCTTTAACTTCATCTTTACCAAATCTCACAAGTAAAACGGAATATTCCAATTCTAAAAATTCTTTTTCATTTTCATCCACGTTTTTAAACTCTAACTTAATCGGTATCTCCGTTGTATCCCGTAGGTATATTAACTTATTTTTAGTGAAATTGTAAATATCTCTCATAAACAAGCCGATAAATATTCCAATAATAGAAGCCACCATATGGCTATAGTCTACCATCATTTTTGCCGCCACGGAGTCCGATTTCATTTAACGTTTTGTAAGTATCTGAAGTTGCCGAAGGGGATTTGAGTAAGGACCTAAAGCCTGAACCAGATGCCACCTTGTCATATGAAGTATCCCGTTTATACATCTTCTACACCTCTCTCCGCAAATTCTTCAAACGATAGCTCTGTGTATAGAATTTTGTCTTTGTTTTTGAAAAATCTGGTAATTCTCTTCTTTTCTTCATCTTTTTGCTTATTTGGTTTATTTGGGTGGTTGTTAATCACATATATTTGTGGGGTTTCTTCTCTAAATTGTTCAGCCCTTTTTAATAGGTATTTTATGTGTAAATCTGCATCTGGAAAAGAGTATCCGCATATGAATATCCTTTCAGCACTTCTTAGAACTTTATCTGCTTTTAGAAACACCTTATTGAATAAATGGATTTGACATTTCCTTATAAAATGTTGGAGGGACAATAACAGGCTCCATTGGAGTTTTACAATCAATACACTTCTTTACCTTATAAAAGGCTTTGATAGCCCCTTTTTCTTTTGGTGTTAGTTCAAGATGATTACAAGTAGGGCAATACAACCAATTCAGAGAACCATGTATTTTCAAAAGTAACACTGCTTTATTTTTACTTGGTCTCTGCCAATCGTCTTCTCTTTCAAAATTTACAAAATCTATTCCATAATCAAGATGATATTCTTCGTATAAGTCTGCCAGAACGTTATCAATAATAATATCATAATTCAGGCTTAGAAAAGCAGTTTGTCTAAGACAACCTTCGTTTTTTAGTCTATCAATCAATTTCCTATGATAAATTATTCTTCCTCTCAATTTTTCATCTAATACCTTTGCTATGAGGAAAATTAAAGCATTTCTGATTTGTTCTATTTTTTTCTTGGAATAACCTTTAAAGCTTTCACCGCGATAATAGGCTAAATCTAAGACTCCTAAACACTCTTCAAAAGTAGGAAATTCTATATTCTGATTTTGGTAATTTTCAATGTCAATACCCCAAAATTTCTTGAAATAATCAATTATCAGTTTCTCTTGTTCTTCTGATAAACTCCACACTTTTCCTTTTAAAACGTGTTTGTAGTATTTAAAGAATTCTTTAAATAATTCATTTTGTAACGGTGCGCCTTCACTTTTTGAAGCTCCTGCACCCAAAATTATTACATCCTTAATGTTCATTCTAACACCTATAGCGGACTATTTCATATAACGTGTATTTTGCAAAATTTTTTATTCACATAACCATTCATATCGGAATTAAAGTGAACTTTTATGAAGTTGATTTTCATACCATATACTATTATACCTCAACAGATATTAAAAAAGCTTACGCCGCAAGAGCGTTATAAGATAATAGACAAGCTCACCGAAGAGATAAAGTTGAAAGCATTCCTACCAAACAGGGAAAGCTTACATTTCTGTTGTGAAAAGATTCCTGAAATTTGGTAAAACACCAATTCCTGCTTTATTATTCAAACAAAAGAAGATCAGCAATGAGAGGTGTTTACTTTGCTTTGAAGCTCTTTTATGAAAGTATACCGAATGAAAAACTTGATTAGAGCACAGAGTTAAATTTGTGAGAGGAGTAGGGATAAGTGCAAAAAACTGTTGAAAGATTGCATGGAACTTTAAAAAGTGAGAAGACAGCTAAGATTTGGTTAGATGATTAGCTTGTTTACTACAATTTCATAAAACCTCATTTGAGCTTAAAGGGTAAAACACCAGCTGAAGTTTGTGGAATTGATTTGAAATGGAAAACTGTTGGGAAGATTTAATAAAGAGATTACTTATTTGTAAATAATTAATTTAAAAAATATTTCAAAGATTTCTTTGACCTTAAATTCGAACTTCAATACCCCTCTCCTTTAAAAACTCCTTTATTTCTCTGACTGTGTATATTCCATAGTGGAATATGCTTGCTGCAAGTGCAGCATCCGCCTTACCCTTTGTAAAGACATCGTAGAAGTGTTCAAGCTTACCAGCACCTCCACTCGCTATAACCGGTATATTTACGCTTTCGCTTATAATCCTTGTAAGTTCCAAATCGTAACCGGCTTTTGTTCCGTCTGCATCTATGCTCGTCAGCAGTATCTCACCAGCTCCAAGTTCTTCGCACTTCTTTGCCCATTCTACGGCATCAATACCAGTAGCTTTTCTTCCGCCGTATATATAGACCTCAAACCAGTGATCTTCGAATACGTTTACACCCTCTTTAATTTTATAATTCCTTTTCGCATCTATGGCTACAACAATGCACTGGGAGCCAAATTTCCTTGCCCCTTGCTTTATTATCTCTGGGTTTTTTACAGCTGCAGTGTTTATTGATACCTTATCCGCACCAGCCCTAAGGACTTTGTATATGTCTTCCACCGTGCTTATTCCACCGCCTACTGTTAGGGGAATAAAAACTTCTTGGGCAGTTCTCTCAACAACGTCTATCATCGTTTTTCTACCCTCTGGAGATGCACTTATGTCAAGGAAAACGATTTCATCAGCTCCCTGATCGTCGTAGAGCTTTGCAAGCTCAACAGGATCACCGGCATCCCTAAGGTTCTTAAAATGAACACCTTTAACTACCCTTCCATCCTTAACGTCTAAGCACGGGATAATTCTCTTTGCAAGCATAAAAATGTTCAAAAACATCTCTACGTTCATAATATTTAAACTACATTCTTATAACTTTTTTGGTTGGTAGCCGAGAATTAAGGATTCAATATTTTTTAGAGTCTTTAGAGGCTCTAAAATGTATAGGTGGGTTCAGATGGTGGCAAGTGCGGCGTAGAGATCGGGACAATTCT